>JAXDGC010000206.1:0-8369 GCA_034665245.1 Solirubrobacteraceae bacterium
GCGAGATCGCGACCCCGCTGCGCTCGATCTTCAAGCGCGCGGGCAACGTGCGCGTGCTCCTCGGCGAGGTCGGTGACGTCGACCTCGAGCGCCGGGTCGTCTCCGTGCAGCCGCCGATCGCGGACGTTCCGGCCTCCGAGATCCCCTACGACACGCTGATCGTCGCGGCCGGGTCGAAGTACTCCTACTTCGGCAACCCGCAGTGGGCCGAGCACGCGCCGGAGATCAAGTCGCTCGAGCGCGCGCTCGACGTCCGCTACCGGATCCTGCGGGCGTTCGAGGCGGCCGAGCTCGAGCCCGACCACGAGAAGCGCGCCGAGTGGCTGACGTTCGTGGTGGTGGGGGCGGGCCCGACCGGCGTCGAGATGGCGGGCCAGATCGCCGAGCTCGCGCGCGACACGCTGCCGCGTGACTACCGCTCGGTCGACACGGGCGAGGGCCGGATCCTGCTCGTCGAGGCGGGCGACCGCGTGCTCGCCGCGTTCCCGCCGGATCTGTCGGAGAGCGCGACGCGACAGCTCGACAACCTCGGCGTGAGCTCGCTCGTCGACGAGATGGTCGTCGGCATCGACGAGGACGGCGTTCAGCTCAAGGCGCCCGACGGCGCGACGCGGCGAGTCGGCGCGCGCACGGTCGTGTGGGCCGCGGGCGTCGCCGCCGCGAGCCTCGCCGGCCGGCTGGCCGCGGCCGCGGGCGCCGAGTCCGATCGCGCCGGGCGCGTGACGGTCGAGCCCGACCTCACGCTGCCGGGGCATCCCGAGGTGCTCGCGCTCGGCGACATGGTGCGCGTGCGCTCGCAGGACGGCGGCGTCCAGGACCTGCCGGGCGTCGCGCCCGTGGCGATGCAGCAGGGCCGCTACGCGGCGAAGGTCGTCGGGCGCCGGCTCGCGGGCAAGCCGGCCAAGCCCTTTCACTACGTCGACAAGGGCAACCTCGCCACGATCGGCCGCGCCCGCGCCGTGGCGGAGATCAAGGGGCTCCACTTCGGCGGCCCGTTCGCCTGGCTGCTGTGGCTCGGGATCCACATCTTCTACCTGATCGGATTCCAGAATCGGATCCTCGTCCTGACGCGCTGGGCGTTCTCGTTCCTGACCCGCGGCCGCGGCGCGCGGCTGATGACGGGGGAGGCCGCCACGGGGGGCCGGGTGGGGGTGTCCGCACCCCAGGAGTAGAGGTCCCACGGCTGAAAGCGGGCCGCGTCGGCGCGAGTATCGCCGGACCATGATCTCTCGCCCGCTCTCACTCGTCGGCCGCCGCGAGCTCTTCCTGTTCCTGGGCGCGTATGTGGCCTATTCGATGTCGCGCTACGTCTCCGTCGGCGACCTCACCACGGCCACCGACCACGCCGAGTGGATCGTGAGCCTCCAGCAGAGCATCGGCGTCAACGTCGAGAGCTCCGTGCAGTCCGCGCTGAGCGGCACCGCGGTGATCTGGATCCTCAACCAGCTCTATCTGGCCGCGCAGCTCGTCGTCGTCCCCGGGACGCTGATCCTGCTCTACCGCCGCAACCACGACGTCTACGTCCGCCTGCGCAACACCGTGCTCGCGACCTGGCTGATCGCGATGCCGATCTACGCGCTGTTCCCCGTCGCGCCGCCGCGGCTGGCGCACGTCGGCCTGATCGACACGATCACGCAGGGCGGCGGCGTCCGGCTCGACTCCGCGCTCACGACCTCCTTCTACAACCCGCTGGCCGCCGTGCCGAGCCTGCACGCGGGCTTCGCGCTCGCCGTCGGCGTGGCGCTCGCCGCCGCCGCGACCCGCCCCTGGCTGAAGGCGCTGGCGCTCAGCTGGGCGCCGATCATCGGCCTCGCCGTGGTCGCCACCGGCAACCACTTCCTCTTCGACATCGCCGCGGGCGTCGCGGTGACGGTCGCGGGCTACGTCGTCGGCAAC
This sequence comes from Solirubrobacteraceae bacterium, assembly GCA_034665245.1. Classification (GTDB taxonomy): domain Bacteria; phylum Actinomycetota; class Thermoleophilia; order Solirubrobacterales; family Solirubrobacteraceae; genus DASQFQ01. Next base: position 1,897 of record JAXDGC010000206.1, read on the forward strand.
GCCGTCGATCGCAAGCTCGCCGGCCGCCGTCCGTGGCGCACGCCGAGGGGCTTGGGCACCCCGCTGCCCGCCGCGGGCTAGCTTCGCTTCATCCTTAGGAAGCGCGGGTAGGATCGCCCGTGCTTGTCTCTCGGGAGCGTCGACCCTCTTTGGCTGGTCGCGGGCGTGGTGCTGCACCTCTGCTCGCAGCTGGCGCGCGGGCGCGGCTGGCACGCCGTCATCTGTGCCGCGCATCCGGGCGAGTCGCATCCGCGGCGCCGCGACGTGCTCGCGACCTGGATCGCGGGCGCCGGCGCGTCAGGCGTGCTCTCGGCCCGCGGCGGTGACGCGCTGCGGATCCTGCTGCTGAGGCGGCGTATGACGACGACCTGCCCGCGGCTCGTCGGCACGCTCGCCGCGGAGACCGTCGCCGAGACGGTGCTCGGCGTGCTGCTCACCGTGTGGGCGCTGAGCGCGGGCCTCGTCCCCGGCCTGCACCGGCCGGGCCTCGCGACCGCGGCGCTGATCGCGGCCGGCGTGGTCGTGCTCGTGCTCGCCGTGCGCCGCGGCGCGCGCCGGTTCCCCGCCATCGGGCGCGCCTGCGCGGACGCCCGCCGCGGCTTCGCCCTGCTCGGCAGCCCCGGCTGCTACGTGCGCCGTGTCGCGTCGTGGAGCGTGCTCAGCCGCTCGCTGCGGGTCGGCTCGCTCACCTGCTTCCTGGTCGCGTTCGAGCTGCCCGTCTCGCTCACCGCCGCGCTCGTCGTGATGGTGGCCCACAGCTCGGGACGGCTCGTGCCGTTCAGCCCTGCGGGCGCGGGCGCCAGCCTCGGCCTGCTCGTCGCCGCCTTCCCGGCGGTCACGCACACGAACGTCGGCGCGGGCGAGCTGACCGCCTTCTACCTCGGCTCGACCGGCCTGCTGACCGTCGTCGGCCTCGTGCTCTCCGGGGTCGTGCTGGTGCGCGAGCTCGGCCTCGGCGGCGCGCGCCGCGTGGCCGGCGAGGCGCTCGAGCGCCTGCGCGAGCCGCGCAAGGCGCCCGCGCGCGTCCCCGCGGCTTAGCCCCGCTTCGCCTTCAGCGTCCGCCGCAGCTCGCGCTGCAGACGCCGCGTCGCCTCCTTGCGCTCGCGCCGCAGCCGGTGGTCGCGGCGCGTGTCGGCCCACGCCTGCTCGCGCCGCAGCTGCTCCAGCGCGCTGACGCGCTCCTGCGTGAGGCGGCCGTCGGCCAGCGCCTCGGCGACGGCGCAGCCGGGCTCGCCGGTGTGCTTGCAGTCGGCGAAGCGGCAGGTCGCGGCGATCGCCTCGACGTCGGCGAACACGGCCGACAGCCCGGCCGCCTGCTCCCAGATCCGCGGGAGCTTGAGCCCGGGCGTGTCGATCACGACGCCCCCGCCGGCCAGCGGCACGAGCTCGCGCCAGGTCGTGGTGTGGCGCCCGCGATCGTCCGCCTCGCGGGTCGGGGCCGTCGCGCGGTCGCCGCCCGCGAGCCGGGTGAGCAGCGTGGTCTTGCCCACGCCGGAGGCGCCGAGCAGGACGCCGGTCACGCCGGGCCCGAGCATCGCTGCCACGGCGTCGACGCCCGTCCCGTCGACGGTGGAGACCGGCAGCACCGTCGCGCCGCCGGCCAGCGCCGCGCGGACCTCCACCACGCGCGCGGCGGGGTCGGGGTCGAGGTCGGATTTGGAGAGGACGACGAGCGCCTCGGCGGGCGCGTCGGCGGCCAGGGTCAGCATGCGCTCGATGCGCCCGATGCTGAGCTCGCGCGTCAGCGACGCGACGACGACCACGAGGTCGACGTTGGCCGCCAGCACCTGCGGCTCGTAGCCGTCGCGCGCGGCGCGCACGAGCGCGCTCGTGCGCGGCAGCACGGCGTGCACGGCGCCCGACTCGGCGTCGTAGCCGACCCAGTCGCCGACGGCGGGGAGGTCGGCGGGGCTCGCCGCGCCGTGGCGCAGGCGTCCGGTCAGGTGGCCGGGACCGGTGCCCGCCTCGGTGACGAGCTCGAGCGCGGCGCCGTGCACGAGCGCGACGCGGGCGAGCGCGAGCCCGCTGCCGAGCGCGGCGACGGTTGAATCATGGACCGGGGTGCGGCCGGCGGCCGCGAGGGGGGAATGCAACTCGGATGCTCCTTGGACTCGGGTCGTGTGCGCGCGGCCGGGCGGTCGCGGCGGTGGCGGTCGGCGGGCGCGCGCGGGGCGCGCCGGTCAGGCGACCGAGTCGGCGGTGGCGGGCTGTGGGAGCAGTCGGAACAGAGGCTTCAATACACAGGATACGCGGCCCATCAAGCCATCCGCTTGACGCGACCCGGGTTCGGGCACATGCAGGCCATGCTTGAAATGGTCGAGGTCGCACCCCACCCGCCCGAGCGCTTCGAATCCGTGCTCGAGCCCGAGCCGTTCGAGAAGCTCGCGGACGGCATCCGAACCGCCCGCGAGCTCCTGGGCGAGCGCACGATCTGGAACGTGAGCTCGACCGCGAAGGGCGGCGGCGTGGTCGAGCTGCTGCTCCCGCTGCTCGGCTACGCCAAGGGCGCCGGCGTCGACGCGCGCTGGGCGGTGATCGAGGGCAACCCCGACTTCTTCAAGGTCACCAAGCGGATCCACAACAACCTGCACGGCTTCGAGGGCGACGGCGGCGAGCTCGACGACGAGGCGCGCAAGGTCTACGAGGGTGCGCTCGAGCCGAACGCGAAGGAGCTGGTGGAGCTCGTCGGCGCCGACGACGTCGTCATCCTCCACGACCCGCAGACCGCGGGGCTGATCGGGCCGCTGGAGCGCACGGGCGCGAAGGTGATCTGGCGCTGCCACATCGGGATCGACAACCCGAGCGACCTCGCGCGACGCGCCTGGGAGTTCCTGCGCGTCGACGTCGAGCAGGCCGACGCCTACGTGTTCTCGCGCGAGGCGTTCGTGTGGGAGGGCCTCGACGAAGACAAGGTCGCGATCATCGCGCCGTCGATCGACGCCTTCAACGCGAAGAACCAGGAGCTCGAGGAGGCGCAGGTCCACGCGATCCTCGCGGCGGCGGGGATCGTCGACGGCGGTGACGGCGAGCCGAGCTACAAGCGCGGCGACGGCAGCGATGCGCGCGTGGAGAGCCGGGCCAAGATCTACGAGGACTCGCGGCTCACGCCCGAGGACCCCGTCGTCCTCCAGGTCTCGCGCTGGGACCACCTCAAGGACCCCGAGGGCGTGATCCGCGGTTTCGCCGAGCACGCCTCCGCACACGAGACCGGCGCGCATCTGATCTACGCCGGCCCGGCGGTCGAGGCGGTCTCCGACGACCCCGAGGGCGCCCAGGTGCTCGAGGAGGCGATCGCACTGCGCGAGTCGCTGGGCGACGAGGCGCGGCGCAACGTGCACCTCGTGTGCCTGCCGATGGACGACGCCGAGGAGAACGCGGTGATCGTCAACGCGCTCCAGCGCAACGCCTCGGTCGTCGTGCAGAAGAGCATCGCCGAGGGCTTCGGCCTGACCGTCGCCGAGGCGATGTGGAAGGGGCGCCCGATCGTCGCCACGGCGGTCGGCGGCATCCAGGACCAGGTCGTCGACGGCGAGACCGGCGTGCTGCTGGACGACGCCCGCGACCTCGACGCCTACGGCGATGCGGTGCGCGGCCTGCTCGAGGACCCCGAGCGCGCGAAGAGGATGGGCGACGCGGCCAAGCGGCGCGTGCGCGACCAGTTCCTCGGCGCGCGCAGCCTGATCGACTACCTCGAGTTGATCTCCCGCGTTCTCGCCTGACGCTCGGCGAGCCGCCAGCGGACGAGCAGCACGACCCAGTCGGTGACGCCGGCCGCGAGGTGCCCGAGCGGGCCGCAGACCAGCCAGGTGGCGAAGCGGGTCCGCATCGGCGCCCACGGTATCGTCAGAGCCCTTCCATGCCCGCGGACGTCTCCACCACCGTCACCGAGCTGCCCGAGTCGCGCGTGCGCGTCGAGGCCGAGGTGCCCGCCGCCGAGGTCGAGAAGCGCGTCGCCCAGGCGGCCAAGCTGCTCGGGCGCAACCTGCGCGTCCCCGGCTTCCGGACCGGCAAGGTGCCGCCACCCGTGATCATCCAGCGCGTCGGTCGCGACGCCGTCCTCGACGAGGCCGTGCGCGAGTCGATCGCCGGCTGGTACTCGGCGGCGATCGACCGGGCCGACGTCGTCCCCGTCGGCGAGCCCGAGCTCAAGCTCGCGGACCTGCCGGGTGAGGGAGAGCCGCTGCGCTTCTCGATCGAGATCGGCGTGCGCCCCGACGCCAAGCTCGGGGAGTACGAGGGGCTCGAGGTCGGGCGCCGCGAGGCCACCGTCGGCGACGAGGCGATCCAGGCCGAGATCGAGGCACTGCGCGAGCGCAGCGCCAAGCTCGAGACGACGGAACGCGCCGCCGCCGCGGGCGACTTCGTGGTGATGGACTTCCTGGGCACGCTCGACGGCGAGCCCTTCGCCGGCGGCGAGGGTCGCGACCAGATGGTCGAGCTCGGCTCCGGCCGCCTCGTTCCGGGCTTCGAGGATCAGCTCGCAGGCGCGAGCGCGGGTGACGAGCGCACGGTCAAGATCAGCTTCCCCGACGACTACGGCGCCGAGGAGCTCGCCGGCCGCGAGGCCGAGTTCGCCGTCAGCGTCAAAGAGGTCAAGGCCAAGGACCTGCCCGAGCTGAACGACGACCTCGCCGCCGAGGCCGGGTTCGACACGCTCGACGAGCTGCGCGCGGACATCCGCGAGCGCCTCTCGGAGGCCCAGACCGCGCAGATCGACGCCGAGTTCCGCGAGGCGGCCGTCGACTCGGCCGTGGCGGCGGCCACGATCGACCTCCCCGACGCGCTGATCGACGCCCGCGCGCGCGAGCTGTGGGAGCAGATGGCTCACACGCTCGGCCACCAGGGGATCCCGAAGGAGACCTACCTGCAGATCGCGGGCAAGACCGAGGACGAGGTGATCGCCGAGAACCGCGAGTCGGCGGGCCGCGACCTGCGCCGCGAGGCGGTGCTCGCCGCGGTCGTCGAGGCCGAGGGCATCGAGGCCGGCGACGAGGAGCTGCTGGAGTCGCTCGAGCGCGCCGCCACCGCCGACGGCACGTCGCCCAAGAAGCTGCTCGACCGCCTGCGTTCCAGCGGCCGTTTGGACTCGCTCCGGGACGAGCTCGCGCAGCGCAAGGCGATCGACCGCATCGCCGACTCCGCCAAGCCGATCTCGGTCGAGCAGGCGCAGGCGCGGGAGAAGCTCTGGACGCCTGGGAGCGACGAGGCGGAGAAGGCCGCATCGACCGGTCTCTGGACACCTGGAAGCTAGCCTCCTGACGGGGTTGGCGGGGGGTCTGCCGTTGCTAGACTCGCCTCGGTCGAGCGGGTGTGAACGTCGAAGTCGCTCGTAAGAAGGATTCGCACCAGACAAGCGAAACGAAGCGAGGACCGTGAGCCCACTCGTCCCAATGGTCGTCGAACAAACGTCACGTGGTGAGCGTGCGTTCGACATCTACTCCCGACTGCTCAACGAGCGGATCGTGTTCCTCGGGACGCCGGTGGACGACCAGATCGCGAACCTGATCGTGGCCCAGCTCCTGCACCTGGAGTCCGAGGACCCCGACAAGGACATCTCGCTCTACATCAACTCGCCCGGCGGCTCGGTGTATGCCGGGCTGGCGATCTACGACACCATGCAGTTCATCAAGCCGGACGTACAGACCATCTGTGTGGGTATAGCCATGTCCATGGGTGCTCTGCTCCTCGCAGGCGGCGCGAAGGGCAAGCGCATGGCGCTGCCCAACGCGAAGATCCTGATCCACCAGGTCTCCTCCGGCTTCCAGGGCCAGGCGACCGACATCGAGATCCACGCACGCGAGGTCATCGAGCTCCGCCGGCGCCTCGACGAGATCATCGCCGAGCACACCGGTCAGGAACTGGACAAGGTCAAGCAGGACACCGACCGCGACTACTTCCTCAGCTCCGAGGAAGCCAAGGAATACGGGATCATCGATCGCGTGATCTCCGAGCACTAAGCTCGGGGAACGCGGCGGCCGACAGAGGAGACAACGTGGCACGCCCGACCGATTCCAACGAACAGCTCCTCTGCTCCTTCTGCGGCAAGTCGCAGCGCCAGGTCAAGAAGCTGATCGCCGGCCCGGGCGTCTACATCTGCGACGAGTGCATCGATCTCTGCAACGAGATCATCGACGAGGAGCTGACGGCGCCGCCGAGCTTCGACATCGACAACCTGCCGAAGCCGCGCGAGATCTACGACGTGCTGCAGGAGTACGTCGTCGGCCAGGAGCAGGCCAAGCGCACGCTGTCGGTCGCGGTCTACAACCACTACAAGCGCGTCCAGATGATGCAGCAGGAGGACGCGGACATCGAGCTGCAGAAGAGCAACATCCTGCTGCTCGGCCCCACCGGCTGCGGCAAGACGCTGCTCGCGCAGACGCTCGCGCGGATCCTCAACGTCCCGTTCGCGATCGCCGACGCCACGGCGCTGACCGAGGCCGGCTACGTCGGTGAGGACGTCGAGAACATCCTCC
>JAXDGC010000207.1:0-18514 GCA_034665245.1 Solirubrobacteraceae bacterium
TCGGGGTTCATGTCTCTAGTTGGTCTTCGGGCTCCGGAGCGTTACCAGCCGGCACGGCTCACGCGCGGCCGATATCCGCCGATACGTCTAGATGCGCCGCCTGGCTCTGCTCATCGTCGCGCTCGCGGCCGTCCTGTGCGGCTGCGGCGGGTCCGACGCCTCCAGGCCGCACCTCGCCGCCGACTACCGCGGCACCCCGGCACGGGTCGGCGGGCTGCAGGAGCCGGCGCGGGTGCGCGGGGACTACCTCGAGCTCTCCACGGCCGACCACGGGTTCCAGCCTCGGTTCTGGCCCGGCGTGAACCTCGGCTCGACCGTTCCCGGGCGCTCCCCTGGCGAGCTTTCCCAGACGCGCGCGGACTACCGACGTTGGCTGCCGGAGATGGCGGCGCTGGGCACGCGCGCGCTGCGGATCTACACCATCCTGCCGCCGGCCTTCTATGAAGAACTGCGCGCCTACGACCTTTCCCACCCCGCCGCGCCGATCTTCGTCATCCATGGCGTGTGGATCCCGGAGGACCGCTTCCTCGCCACCGGCAACGCATACGACCCACAGGTGCAGCGCGAGTTCAAGCACGAGCTTGCCGATGCCGTCTCGGTCGTGCACGGCGACGCATCCTTGCCTGAGCGCCACGGACACGCGTCCGGGCGTTACCGCTCCAACATCTCCCCGTGGCTGCTGGCCTGGTCGGTCGGTGTCGAATGGGACCCGCTCGCGGTGCAGTCCACAAACCGCATCAACCGAGACGTGCCCCCGTACCACGGGCGCTACATCAGCACGCGCGGCGCCGCCAACCCGATGGAGTCCTGGATCGCGTCACACCTCGACTACGTCGCGCGCCTTGAAGCGGAGCGCGGCTGGAGCCGGCCGATCACGTTCACGAACTGGCTGACCGCCGACCCGCTCAAGCACCCGTCGGAGGTGATCGCCAAGGAGGACCTCGTGTCCGTGGACGCGATGCACCTGCGCGCCACGGAGCGGTGGCCCGGCGGCTTCTTCGCGTCGTACCACGCCTACCCGTACTACCCAGAGTTCCTGAGCCTCGAGAAGGCCTACCAGACCTACAGGCGCCCAGACGGCACGATCGACCCCTACGCCGGCTACCTGCATGACCTGCGCGCCCATCACAAGGGCCAGGCCGTGATGATCACCGAGTTCGGCCAGCCGAGCGCCATCGGCATCGCGCACACGGGGCCGCTCGGGCGAGACCAGGGCGGCCACTCAGAAGCCGACGCGGCCGCCAAGAACGCCAGCCTGATGTCCGACATCGAGCAGGAGGGCTACGCCGGCGGCATCGTCTTCGAGTGGGCCGACGAATGGTTCAAGTACACGTGGAACACCACCGACATGGAGCTGCCGAGCGGCCGCAGGCAACTGTGGCGCAACCCGCTCACCAACGAGGAGCACTTCGGCGTCATCGCGGCGGAGCCCGGCAAGGTCACGCGCAAGGTCATCGTCGACGGGGACGGGAGCGAGTGGGAAGCTCGCGGACATTCGCCCGTCACGGCGGAGTCGCGTGGACCGATCAGAGAAGTTCGCACCACCCATGACGAGGAATATCTCTACCTGCGGCTGAAGCTCGACAAGCCCTACGGCGCGACACCGCTGACCTTCGGCTTCGACGTGCGCCCGGGCGGGAACGGCGGGCTGCCGGGCCTCGCGTCCGTGATGCCCGGGGCCGACGTGGCGTTGAGCCTGGACACCAACCGCCACGCCACCCTGCGCCAGGCTGCGTGGACGGACCCGATCCTCTACCTCTACGGCCTGAACCGTCAGTACGTGCCGGTGCGGCGGGCCGACCTGCGCAAGGGCTCCGGCGCGTGGGTTTTGCCGCGGCTCATCCTCAACCGCCCCTTCACCGAACATGGCACCGGCGTCAAACATCCCACGGAGCTCGTCGACATCGGCAAGCTGCGCTGGGGCACCGCGAACCCGAAGCAGCGCGGCTTCGACGACCGCGTGCTCGTCGCGTCCCACGGGCGCACCGTCGAAGTGCGCCTGCCGTGGATGATGCTGACCTACTCGGACCCGTCCTCTCATCAGGTCATGGTCCCTCACGACGACGCGACGGTCACGTCGCAGCGCACCGGACGGATCGCCATCACCGCGTTCGCCGATGGCCAGGAACTGCGTACCGCCGGCTACGACTGGGAGGACTGGAACGTCATCACCTCCCACGAGCGTCGCAAGGTCGGCTGGGGTGTGCTCGCCGCCGAGTTCGACCGTGCCGCCGCACCGCCGAAGCGCCGCTGAGGCGAGGGACGGCACAATCTGCGGCCATGCAGACCGGTGCACCCGTCGACGGCTTCCGGCTCGCCTACGAGCGAGCGGGCGCCGGGCCACCGGTGGTGCTGCTGCACGGCTGGCCGGGTGACCACACCGACTACGACGAGCTCGTCCCGCTGCTCACCGGCGCCGAGGTGGTGGTCTGCGACCTGCGCGGCTTCGGGCGCTCCGACAAGCACCCGCAGCCGGCCGGCGAGGCCTACTCGGCGGCGGCCCAGGCGCGCAGCGTGCTCGGCCTGATCGACGAGCTCGGCCTCGAGGCGCCGGTGATGGCCGGCTACGACATCGGCAGCCGCGTCGCCCAGGCGGTCGCGCGCAGCTCACCCGGCGCGGTGCGCGCGCTCGTCCTCTCTCCGCCTCTGCCGGGGCCGGGCGATCGGGTGCTCAGCGCCGACGCGCAGCGTGAGTTCTGGTACCAGGCCTTCCACCAGCTCCCGCTCGTCGAGGAGATCCTCGACGGCGACCCCGCGGCGGTCCGCGCGTATCTCGCGCACTTCTGGCGGCACTGGTCCGGGCCGGCGTTCGAGCCGACCGAGGCGCGCCTCGATCACCTCGTCGAGGTCTATGGCAAGCCGGGCGCGATGACCGCCTCGATCGGCTGGTATCGCGCCGGGTCGGGGACGGTCGCGTCGGCGCTGGCGGAGATCGTGCCCGAGCCCGGCGAGCGGATCCACACGCCGACGACCGTCCTGTGGCAGGAGCACGACCCGCTCTTCCCGCGCGCGTGGTCGGACCGGCTCGATCGCTTCTTCAGCCACCTCGAGTTGCGACCGCTCGACGGCGTCGGCCACTTCGCGCCGCTCGAGGCGCCGGGCGCGTTCGCGGCCGCGATCCGCGACGCGCTCCGCGGCTGAGCGGCCGGCCGATGAGTTCCCGGCCCGTCGCTCGTCATACGGGCATGACCGATGAAGCCACCTTCGCCGCGCAGCTCGAGCCACACCGGCGCGAGCTGCAGGTGCACTGCTACCGCATGCTCGGCTCCTTCGACGAGGCCGAGGACCTGGTGCAGGAGACGTTCCTGCGCGCGTGGCGCAAGCGCGCGAGCTACGAGGGCCGCGCGACGGTCCGGGCGTGGCTCTACCGGATCGCGACGAACGCCTGCCTCGACCTCCTCGCCCGCAACAAGCGCCGCGTCGCGCCGAGCGCGGCCGGCGCGAACCCGTCCGAGGTCCCCTGGCTCGAGCCGGTCCCGGACCGGCTGCTCGACGAGGTCGCGGCGGGCGGCGTCGACCCGGAGGAGGCGATCGTCGCCAAGGAGACGATCGAGCTCGCGTTCCTCGTCGCGATCCAGCACCTGCCGCCGCGGCAGCGCGCGGCGCTGATCCTGCGCGACGTCCTCGGCTGGTCGGCCAAGGAGACCGCCGAGCTGCTCGAGTCGACCGTCGCCTCCGCCAACAGCGCGCTGCAGCGCGCGCGGGCCGGGCTCGAGCAGCAGCTGCCGGAGCGCCGGAGCGCGTGGGCCCCGGACGCGGACCCGAGCGAGCAGGAGCGGGCGCTGCTCGCGCGCTTCATGGACGCCCACGAGCGCGCCGACGCCAGCGGCCTGGCGGACATGTTGCGCGAGGACGTGCGCGTCACGATGCCGCCGTTCCCCATGGTCTACGACGGCATCGACGCGCTGCGGCCGCTCTGGGAGCACGCCTTCGACCGGGACGCGCACGGCGACTGGCGGCTCGTGCCGACGCGGGTCAACCGCCAGCCGGCCGCCGCGAGCTACCTGCGGCGGCCGGGCGACACCGAGTTCCGCGCCTTCAAGCTCGACGTGCTGCGGGTCGAGGGCGACGTGATCGCAGAGATCACGACCTTCGGCGAGCAGCCCTTCGCGCGCCTCGGGCTCCCGCCAACGCTCTAGTCCTCGGCGACCACCAGCAGCGCGATGTCCCACGGGTCGCGCACGAGCAGGCCCTCGGGGCGCTCCTCGTAGGGCGCGCCGGCGGCGATCACGCGCTCGCGCAGCGCCGCCGCGGCGGCGGCGGGGAGCACGATCGTCCAGTGCCGCAGCCCGACGGTGCCGGACGGGACGGCCGGGACGCCGTGCCCGCGCCAGATGTTGAAGCCGAGGTGGTGGTGGTAACCGCCGGCGGCGACGAACGCGGCCGAGTCGTACAGCGTCATCACCTCGAAGCCGATCACGTCGCGGTAGAAGGCGAGCCCGCTGTCGATGTCGCCGACGTGCAGATGCACGTGGCCGACGACCGTCCCGGGGGACACGTCGGCGATCGGCTCGGCGTCGGCGACGAGCTCGAGCAGGCCGGCCAGGTCGAGCGGCTCCGGGCCGCCGAGCTGGGTCGGGTCGGAGAGGTCGCCCCAGCGCTCGCGCCCGCGGTCGGCCGCCAGCTCGATGCCGTTGTCGTCCGGATCGGGGAGATAGATCGCCTCGGAGATGCCGTGGTCCGACGCGCCGCTGATGCGGGTGCGGGTGGCGGCCAGCCGCTGCGCGGCGCGGGCCAGCTCGAGCCGCGAGGGATGCAGCAGCGCGAAGTGGTAGAGGCCCGCGTGGCGGCCGGCGCTGCGCGCGCTCGCGTCCTCGACGAGGACGAGCAGGTCCTCGCCGCCGGCGCCGAGCGCGGCGCGCCCGTCCTCGCGGCGGTGGAGCCGGAGGCCGATGGCGGACTCGTAGAAGTCGACCGAGCGGTCGAGATCGGTGACGGTGAGCTCGACGGCGCCCACCCGCAGCGAGGCGGGGAGGACCGGAGCCTGGGGTTGGGTCTGGGTCGAGGTCATGAGCTCAGGATGCCTCGCGGGCCGCCCGGTTGGAATGGCAGGACGTCACGCATGCATGGACTTCCCGCGCGCACGGTCGCGGTATGTCTGCGGCGACTCGTCGTGGCGGCGCTTGAACGCGCGCGAGAAGTACAGCGGGTCGGCGAACCCGACCCGGTGGGCGATCTCGCCGACCGCGAGGTCGGTGAAGCGCAGCAGCCGCGCGGCCTCGAGCATCACGCGCTCGATGATCAGGTCCTTGGTCGCGCGGCCCGTCACATGCGCGAGCGCGCGCGACAGGGCGGCGGGCGGGACGCCGAGCGCGTCGGCGTAGTGCGCGGCGTCGTGGTGGCGCGCGAAGTCCTCCTCGAGCCGCCGCGTGAAGCGCCGGTGCAGTTGCACCTCGGCGTCGTCGGCGTCGCGGCGCTCGGTGCGCGACTCGTCGTACCAGCGCTCGATCCAGAGCAGGATCGTCGAGAGCAGGTGGCGCTGGACGTCGGGGCTGTGCGCGTCGGGCGGGCGCTGGAGCTCCGCGCCGAGCGCGTCGATCAGCGCGTCGAGCCGCGGCGCCTCGCTGAGCGGCACGACGACCGTGCGCCCGCCCTGGCCGGCCAGCAGCCATTCCGGGGTGCCGCGGCGCGCGCCCGCCTCGCCGAGCCCTTCCTCGCGGAAGCGGACGACCGCGCCGTAGAGGTCCTCGCCGCGCTCGAACACGTGTACCTGGCCGCGCCCGATCACGGTGATGGTGTGCGGCCGCACCGGGAGTGGGCGGCCGTCGAGCAGGTGCCGGCCGCGGCCGGCGCGGACCCAGATCAGCTCGTGGTAGTCGTGGCGGTGCGGCGCGCGCGGCGACTCGCCGCCGAACTGCGCCCCCTCCAGCCGCACGACCTGGACCGCGCCGCCGTCGAGGCGGTCGACGGTGAGGCGGGAGGAGCCGCGCGACGAGTGCACGTCGCCTAGTCTCGCGTGCCGATGACCCTCGAGCACCGCGGCGCCCGCCCCACGATCGACCCGCCGGCGTACGTCGCGCCGATCGCGGCCGTGCGCGGCGACGTCCACGCGCGGGAGGACCGCGGGTGCGCCTGAGCGAGCTCACCACCCTGCGCCTCGGCGGCCCCGCCGGGGCGGTCGTGGAGGCGCGCAGCGAGGCGGAGCTGCTCGAGGTCGTCCGCAGCGCGGACGGGCCGCTGCTGCTCGTCGCGGGCGGCTCGAACCTCGTGGTCGCCGACGAGGGCTTCGCGGGCACCGTCGTGCGCGTGCTGACGGCGGGGGTCGAGGAGCGCGAGCGCGACGGCCGGGTCGAGCTGACCGTGCAGGCGGGCGAGGAGTGGGAGCCGTTCGTGGCGCGCTGCGTCGCGGAGGGGCTCGCCGGCGTCGAGAGCCTCTCGGGCATCCCCGGCTCGATCGGCGCGACGCCGATCCAGAACGTCGGCGCCTACGGGCAGGACGTGGCCGAGACCGTCGTGTCCGTGCGCGTGCTCGACCGCGAGCGCGAAACGGTCGAGGACCTGCCCGCGGCCGACTGCGGCTTCGCCTACCGCTCGAGCGCGTTCAAGCGCACGCCCGGCCGCTGGGTCGTGCTCGCCGTCACCTTCGCGCTCGAGCGCCGCGAGCTGTCCGCGCCGCTCACGTACGCCGAGCTGGCGCGCACGCTGGGAGTGGAGCCGGGGGAGGGGCCGCCGCTCGCCGACGTCCGCGCGGCCGTGCTCGCCCTGCGGCGCGGCAAGGGCATGGTCCTCGACCCTGCCGACCCCGACTCGGTCTCGGCCGGCTCGTTCTTCACGAACCCGATCCTGGCGGCCGGCGCGTTCGCGGCGCTCGAGGAGCGTGCCGCCGAGCACGGCCGGCCCCCGCGCTTCCCGGAGCCCGACGGGCGCGTCAAGACCTCGGCCGCGTGGCTGATCGAGCACGCGGGCTTCCGGCGCGGCCACGGCAATCCGAGCGGCATCGCGATCTCCTCGAAGCACACGCTCGCGCTCACCAACCGCGGCGAGGGCACGACCGTGGAGCTGCTCGCGCTCGCCCGCGAGATCGCCGGCGGGGTGCGGGATCGCTTCGGGGTCGCGCTCGAGCCCGAGCCGACCCTGGTCGGGGTCGGCTGGCCCTAGACGAGCGGCAACGCGCCAACTCGGGCAAGCGGGCTAAAGGTTCCGGGGTGGTCTGCCGATAAGAGGGGATACAGGCCGCCTTCCGGGGCGGCTTGACTCGTTTAAGGCCCCCGGCGGTCAGGCCAGTTCGGGCGGCAGCGCCTTCGGGCCGTCCGGGTACAGGCGCGCGAGCTGCTCGGGCGTCATCTCCAGCGTGTTGGCGAGCTCGATGGGAGTGCCGACCACGAGCCACAACGCGTCCTCGCCGGTGTCGTTGAAGATCTGTCGCACGGTGTCGGGCGGCACGAGCACCGCTGACAGCGGCTCCAGCGTGAGCACCTCCTCGCCGGTGCGCATCCGGCCCTGGCCCTCGAGCACGATGTACAGCTCGGTCTGCTCGGCGTGACGGTGCTTCGTCGAGGCCTGCCCCGGGCTCAGGCGCCAGAGTCGGGCGGCCAGCGGGGCCGCCTCCAGCTGCTTGCCGAGGTCCGTGTTCAGCACGCCCATCTGATTGGACGGGCGCCAGAACGCCTGATCGGCGGGAAGGACGCGCGCGCTCACGGCGCCAAGGTATCCGAGCCGGAGCGCCCGAGCGACCGCGACGCAGCGGTCTACGCTGGCCGCGTGCTGCATGTCACCAACGGCGATTCGACCGTCGAGATCATGCGGCGCGCGCACATCGTCGGCGACATCATCCCCTGGCGCGACGTCCTGCACGAGGGCCCGGTCCCGGCGCTCTCCGCGGCCGAGCTGCGCCCGCTGCGCGCGGCGTTCCTCGCGACGATGGGGCCCGTGGGCGCAGCCGACGTGGAGGCCGGCCTGCGCGAGCGCGACGAGCGGCTCGGCGCGGCGGTCGAGACGGGCGAGCGCGTCGTGCTGTGGTTCGAGCACGATCTCTACGACCAGCTGCAGCTGCTGCAGATCCTCGCCGGCCTGCCGGACCGCCCGCTCGGCGCCGAGCTGATCTGCGTCGGCACGTTCCCCGGCCGCCCGGACTTCGCCGGCCTCGGCGAGCTCCAGCCGGACGAGCTCGCGTCCCTGTGGCCGCTGCGCGGGCCGGTCAGCCCGGAGCACGTGCGCGCGGCCCGCGCCGCGTGGGACGTGATCCGCGGCAGCGACCCGCGCGCGATCGCTCGCGCGGCCGCCACGCCCGACGCCCGGCTGCCGTACCTCGCCCCGGCGCTGCGCAGGCTGCTCGAGGAGCTGCCGGGCGCCCGCGACGGCCTCACGCGCACCGAGCGCCAGCTGCTCGCGGCCGTCGCGGCGGGCGCGCGGACCCGCGAACAGGCCTTCGTGGCGGCGGCCGCGAGCGAGGAGGCGCCGTTCCTCGGCGACGGGATCGCGTTCCAGCGGCTCGAGGAGCTCGCGCGCGGCCCGGAGCCGCTCGTGACGGCGGACGCCGCCGGCCTCGAGCTCACCGCCGCCGGCGCCGACGTGCTCGCCGGCCGCGCCGACCGCGTGGCGCTGATCGGCTTCGACCGCTGGCTCGGCGGCCTGCACCTGCGCGCCGGCGACGCCCTGTGGCGCTGGGACGGGGAGCGGGGCGGCCTCGTCGAGCCGTGACCCGCTAGCGTCGAAGCGATGCCCGACACCGCTCCCCTTCGTGCCGCGCTCGCCGACGCGCTTCCCGACCGGCCGTTCACCGTCTCCCTGTGGGACGGCACCGAGGTCCCGACGACCGGGACCAACGGACCCACCTTCACCGCCCGCTCGCCGCAGGCGCTCGCGCACGTCCTGCGCGCGCCGGGCCAGCTCGGGCTCGGCCGCGCCTACGTCAGCGGCGCGCTCGACGTCGACGATCTCGACGCGGTCATCCGCCTGCTCGACGACTGGGAGCCGCCGGCGATCGACCGCCGGCGCAAGGCGCGCCTGCTCTTCGCCGCCGCGCGCGCGACCGGCGTGGTGCGCCCGCCGTCGCCGCCCGCGGCCGAGCTGACGCCCCGCGGCCGCTTCCACTCGCGCGAGCGCGACGCGCGCGCCGTGCGCCACCACTACGACGTCCCGCCCGAGTTCTTCCGCCTCTTCCTCGGCCCGTCGATGGCCTACTCGTGCGCGATCTTCTCGCGCGGCGCGACGACGCTCGAGGAGGCCCAGGAGACCAAGCACGAGCTGATCTGCCAGAAGCTCGGGCTCGAGCGCGGGCAGCGCGTGCTCGATGTCGGCTCGGGCTGGGGCGCCTTCGCGATCCACGCCGCCAAGCGCCACGGCGTGCACGTCACCGGCATCACGGTCTCGCCGCCGCAGGTCGAGCTCGCGCGCCGGCTCGCCGAGGAGGCGGGCGTCGCCGACCGCGTCGACTTCCGCCTCGCCGACTACCGCGACATGGCCGGCGAGTCCTACGACGCCGTCGCCTCGATCGGGATGGTCGAGCACGTCGGCGCCGAGCAGATGGACGAGTACGGGCGGCGGCTGCGCGGCGCGCTGCGCCCGGGTGGGACGCTGCTGCTGCACGGCATCGCCAACCTGCAGCAGGAGGACCCGCGCCCGGGCCCGTTCTCCGCGCGCTACGTGTTCCCCGACGGCGCGCCCCAGCCGCTTTCGCGGATGCTGCTCGGGATCGAGCGCGCGGGCTTCGAGACCCACCACATCGAGGGCTTCCGCGACGACTACGCCGAGACGCTGCGCCACTGGGCGCGCGCGCTCGACGACAACGTCGACGAGGCCGTGCGGCTCGCGGGCCCCGAGCGCGTGCGCGTGTGGCGGCTCTACCTGCGCGCCGCCCGCAACGGCTTCGAGACCGGCTTCACCTCGATCTACCAGGTACGCGCGTCGTGATCGGAGAGGCCGTCGTCCGCGTCCATCGCGGTGCGGGGGTCGAGAGTGAGCACCGCGTGGCCTGGGCGCTGGCCGGCGGCGAGGACGGCGGGCCGGAGGTGTTCGTGCGCTCGGCGGCGAAGCCGTTCCAGGCGCTCGCCGGCGTGCGCGCCGGCGTGCTCGAGCACTTCGCGCTCGGGCCTGACCACCTCGCGATCGCGTGCGCGTCGCACGGCGGCGACGACGCCCACGTCCTGCGCGTCCGCGAGCTGCTGCGTGCGGCCGGCCGCGCGGAGGCCGATCTCGCGTGCGGACCGGCAGAGCCGCGCGACCCGGTCGCGGCGGCCGCGTACCGGGAACGGGGCGGCCGGCCCGCGCCGGTGCGCCACAACTGCTCGGGCAAGCACGCGTTCGCGATCGCGCTCGCGGTGGCCCGGGACTGGCCCGTCGACGGCTACTTCGACGCCGGTCACCCGGTGCAGGAGGCGCTGGGCCAGGGCCTCGCCGAGGCGACGGCGCTCGATCACGCGCAGCTGCCGCACGCCACCGACGGCTGCGGGATGCAGACGTTCTCGCTGCCGCTGGCCCGGCTCGCGGATGCGTTCGGGCGGCTCGCGGGCGGCGGCCTCGGGCCGGCGGGCGAGCGCCTGGCGGCGGCGATGACCGCCCACCCCGAGCTCGTGGCCTTCGACGGGGCGCTCGACACGGAGCTGATGCGCGCGCATCCCGGCCTCGTCGCCAAGATCGGCGCCGAGGGCGTCCTCGGCATCGGGCTGGCCGACGGCCGTGGCGCGGCGCTGAAGGTGCTCGACGGCGCGATGCGCGGGCTCGACCCGGCCGCGCTGCTCGTTCTCGGCGAGCGGCTGGGCGTGGCCGCAGCCGGGCCCGTCCTCGAGCGGCTGCGCGAGGCGCCCGTGGTGAACTCGCGCGGCGAGCAGGTGGGCCGGGCCGAGGCGACGTTCGCCGCGCCCGCGTGATCGACCGCGACGCCCTCGCCCACGACGCGGCGGCACTCGTGCGGGTGCCGAGCGTGACCGGCGAGGAGCGCGCCGTGCTCGAGCGTCTCGGCGAGCTCGCGACCGGCCACGGGCTCGACGCCGAGCTGCACGTCCACGACCTGCCGGCGCTGCGCGCCCACCCCGGGCACCCCGGCGAGGAGGCTCCACGGACGGAGCTCTGCGGCCTGACCGTGACGCTCCCCGGCGAGCGGCCCGGCCGCGTCTGCCTCAACGGCCACGTCGACGTCGTCGGGCCGGGCGGCGAGGAGTGGCGCGAGGATCCGTGGTCGGGCCGCGTCGAGGACGGCTGGCTGCACGGTCGAGGCTCCGTCGACATGAAGGGCGCGGTCGCCGCCGCGCTGCACGCGCTCATCGCCCTGCGCGACGCGCCCGAGCCCGCGCCGGCGGTGGTGCTGCAGGCCGTCGCGTCGGAGGAGGACGGCGGTCTCGGCACGTTCGCCGCGCTCGAGCGCGACGCCGCCTTCGACGCGTGCCTGATCCCCGAGCCGACCAGCTTCGACGTCGTCTGCGCGCAGGCCGGCGCGCTGACCTTCCGCGCCACCGTGCGCGGGCGCGCCGCCCACGCCGCGATGCGCCTCGAAGGGCGCTCCGCCCTCGACCGCTACCTCGCGGCCCACCTCGCGCTGCAGGCGCACGAGCGCGCGCTCAACCGCGACGTCGAGCATCCCGCCATGCAGGCGCTCGCGCTGCCCTACCCGCTCAGCGTCGGGCGCATCGAGGGCGGCGAGTGGTCGAGCTCGGTCCCCGACCGCGTCGTCGTCGAGGGCCGGCTCGGCGTCCCGCTCGGCGCCTCGCTCGATGTGGCCCGCGCCGCATTCGAGGCCGCGCTCACCGACGGCGAGGCGCCGCCGGTGGAGGTGGAGTGGACCGGCGGCCAGTTCGCTCCCGGCGAGACCGATCCCGCCCATCCGTGGGTGCGCGCCGTCGCTGCGGCGGTGCGCGCCGAGCGCGGCGGCGCGCCGCGACTGGCGGGCGTGCCGTACGGCGCCGACATGCGGCTGTTCTGCGAGCGCGCCATCCCGACGGTGATGGTCGGGACCGGTGGGCTGGAGCTTGCGCACGCGGTCGACGAGCGCGTGCGGGTGGAGGAGCTCGGGGCGGTGGCGCGGGTGATCGTGCGGGCGGTTCTGAGCTTCAGAACTGCGCATTGAGGAAAGGGTGCGAAGTGCCGCGGCGGGGACGAGTGCGCGATTGACCCCCTATGCCGGGGTCAACTGCGCACTCGTGAGACGCGTATGTCATTTGCCACCGCATGGGTGGCAAATGACAGCCTCGCCGCCTCGCGAGCCGCCGTGACACCCGAACCTTCCCCTCAATGCGCAGTTCGCCGTTCTACAACCGGCCGGCCTCGTGCGCGGCCGCCTCGGCGGCATCGAGCTGGCGCTCGACGAGCGCGAGGCCGCGGTCCCAGAAGCCCGGGTCCGCGAGGTCGATGCCGACGATCGCGCCGAGCTCCTCGGGCGAGCGCGAGCCGCCGGCCGCCAGCAGCTCGAGGTAGGCGGGCACGAACGCCTCACCCTCCTCCTCGTAGCGCCCGTAGACCGCGAGGGCGAGCAGCTGGCCGTAGGCGTAGGCGTAGACGTAGCCCGGGACGCTGATGAAGTGATGGACGTAGGACCACCAGGTGCGGTAGCCCTCGGTGACCTCGACGGCGTCGCCCAGCAGCTCCTCCTGCGACTGCGCCCACAGCTCGCCGATGTGGTCGAGCGCGAGCTCGCCGTGCTCGCGCCGCTCGCAGTGCATGCGGTCCTCGAACTGGTTCATGGCGATCTGGCGGAAGACGGTGGCGATCGAGCCCTCGATCGACTCCGCGAGCAGCGCGAGCTTCGACTCCGGCGTCTCGGCGCGCTCGAGCAGGCGCCCGAACACGATCGTCTCGCCGAACACGCTCGCGGTCTCGGCCAGGGTCAGCGGCGTCGCCATGTGGTAGATGCCCTGCCGGCCCCCGAGCACGGCGTGCACGCCGTGGCCGAGCTCGTGCGCGAGCGTCAGCACGTCGCGGCGCCGCGAGGTCCAGTTGAGCATCACGTAGGGGTGCACCGACGGGACCGCGTAGGCGCAGAAGGCGCCCGAGCGCTTGCCCGGGCGCACCGGCGCGTCGATCCAGCGCTCGTCGAAGAAGCGGCGGACGAGGTCGCCGAGCTCGGGCGAGAAGGACGAGTAGGAGTCCTGGACGAGCTCCCGCGCCTCGCTCCACGGGACGGTGGTGTTCTCCTCCGTGACCGCGGCCATGCGGTCGTAGTCCGCGAGCCGGTCGAGACCCAGCAGCTTGGCCTTGAGCCGGTACCAGCGCCGCGTCAGCTCGTAGCGGCCGCGGACCGCGGTGACGAGCGCCTGGACGGACTCGTCGGAGGCCTCGTTGGCGAGGTTCCGGCTCGCGAGCCAGTGCGGGTAGCCGCGCAGCCGGTCATCGACCATCTTGTCGGCCAGCAGCGTGTTGAAGACGAAGCCGCGCGTGCGCAGGTCGGGCGCGAGCGCCGCGGTGACACGCTCGGCGGCGTGGGCGCGCGCCGCGCGGTCGGGCGAGTGCAGATGCGACAGCGCGACCTCGAGCGAGACCGGCGGGGCGCCGTCCTCGAGATCGACCGCGAGCGCGGCGACCTGCTCCTCGAACAGCCGGCCCCAGGCGTTCCGGGAGGTGAGCGCCTTCTCGGCGAGGATCTTCTCCTCGGGCTCCGAGAGCAGGTGCGGGCGGTAGCGCCGGACCGTGCGCAGGTGGTGCCGGCAGAACTCGAGGCCTTCGGCGGCGAGCAGCGCATCGGCGCGCTCGTCGTCCAGCGCGGCCCACTCGAGCTCGAAGAACAGCAGCTTGGTCTCGATCGGCGTGGCGCCCTCCTGCACGCGCTGATAGAGCGCGCCGCGCGCCGGGTCCGCGGTGTCGGTCGAGAAGTGCAGGCCGGCGAAGGTGCCCGCGCGGCTGACGAGCTCCTGCAGCGCGCCGAGCTCGCGCATCGCCTCCGCGAGGCCGGGCCCGTCGAGCTCGGCCACGTGGCCGGCGTAGCGCTCGGCGAAGCGATCGGCGCGCGCCTGGGCGTCGGCGAGCATCGCGTCGATCGCGGTGACCGGGTCGCTCGGGTAGCCGTCGAGCAGGGGGTCGAGGTCCCAGGCAACCTCGAGGACCTCGGGATCGGCGACGTCGGCGCTCATCGTCGCGAGAGCGTAGCTACGCGCGCAGACCGTCGAGCATGACGGTCAGATAGCGACGCCACCCGTCGCCTTTCATCTGCATCACGCTGCCGAGCCCGCACATCATCAGCTGCACGTCCTCGCCGGTGGCGTCGGCGCGGACCGCGCCGGCCGCCTGGGCGCGGCGCAGCAGGCGCTCGGTCGAGGCATGGAGCTCCCTGGCCTGCCGCGCCACGCTGGGCTTGAACTCGGCGACCGCCTCCATCAGCGCCCGGTCGGAGGCCTGCAGCTCGGCGCCGCGCCAGATCATCCCGTTGAACGCCGCCCAGGCATCGGGCACCGCCTCCGCCTCGAGCGACCAGCGCGTCAGGATCTCGAACTGCTCGCGGGCGAGCGCCTCGAGCAGGGCGTCCTTGGTCGGGAAGTGCCGGTAGACGGTGCCCACGCCGACCTTGGCGCGGCGCGCGACGTCCTCGAGATGCGCCTCGCGCCCCTTGGCCGAGAACACGGCCCGGGCCGCCTTGAGCACGCGCTCGCGATTGCGGCGCGCGTCAGCCCGCAGGGGCCGTGGGAGCTCCTCTGTGCCGATCGACACGTTCACAACTGTAGGGCTTGACAAGCGGAACTGCAATTCCGTATCGTGCATCATGTAAACGGAATACAGCTTCCACTTTTCTGGAGGAGTACCTCTTGAGTCAGTCAGAGCAAGTGTCGAGAAAGGGCCTCGCGCTCGCCCTCCTCGCGGCGGCGCAGTTCGTCGTGGTGCTCGACGCCTCGATCGTCAATGTCGCGCTGCCGTCGATCGGCCGCGACCTCGACTTCTCCCGGGAGAACCTCTCCTGGGTGATCAACGCCTACACGCTCGCCTTCGGCGGCTTCCTGCTGCTCGGCGGGCGCATGGCCGACCTGCTCGGCCGCCGCCGCGTGTTCACCGTCGGCCTCGTCCTGTTCGCGCTCGCGTCGCTGCTCGGCGGCCTGTCGGCCAGCGAGGGCCAGTTGATCGCGGCGCGCGCTCTCCAGGGCCTCGGCGCGGCGATCCTCTCGCCCGCCGCGCTCTCGATCCTGACCACGACCTTCGCCGAGGGCGCGGAGCGCAACCGCGCGCTCGGCGTCTGGGGCGCCGTGGCCGGCTCCGGCGGCGCCGTCGGCGTGCTCCTCGGCGGCGTGCTCACCCAGTACCTCGGCTGGGAATGGGTCCTGTTCGTCAACGTGCCGGTCGCCCTCACCGCCGCCGCGCTCACCGGGCGGCTGCTGGTCGAGAGCCGCGAGACAGGCCCGCGCCGCTACGACGTGGCCGGCGCGCTCTCGATCACCGCCGGCATCTCGCTGCTCGTGTACGCGCTCGTGGATGCGGTCAACGTGGGCTGGGGCTCGACGCGCACGCTCGGCCTGATCGCGGTCGCGCTCGGCCTGGTCGCGGCGTTCGTGGCCATCGAGCTGCGCTCGAGCCATCCGCTGATCTCGTTCGCGATCTTCCGCAAGCGCACCCTGACGGGCGCCAACGTCGTCGCGGTCCTCGTCGCGATGTCCCTGTTCTCGATGTTCTACTTCGTGTCGCTGTACATGCAGAACGTGCTCGGCTACGACGCGCTGAAGGCGGGCGTCGCCTACCTGCCGCTGGCGGGCGGGATCATCATCTCGGCCGGCGTCGCCTCGCAGCTCGTCACGAAGGTCGGCTTCAAGCCGGTGATGGTGATCGGGTTCCTGTTCGTCGCCGCCGGGCTCGCGTGGTTCGCGCAGGTCTCGCCCGGCGGCACCTACATCGGCGACGTGTTGTTCCCGTCGCTGCTGGCCGCGGTCGGGCTCGGGCTCGTCTTCGTCCCGCTGACGATCGCCGCCGTCGCGGGGGTCTCCGCCGAGGACTCCGGGCTGGCGAGCGGGCTGATCAACACCTCCCAGCAGGTCGGCGGCGCGCTCGGCCTGGCCATCCTGGCGTCGATCGCGAACTCGACCACCAAGGACGCGCTGACCGCCGCCCACGGAGCCAAGAGCGCCCTGCCCGGGGCGCTGACCGACGGCTTCCAGGACGCGTTCACCGTCGGCGCGGGCTTCGCCATCCTCGGCGCGATCCTGACCATGGTGCTGATCTCCAGCCGCACCAGCCGCGAGCACGCCGAGGCGGCGCGCCGCGGCGACGTCGAGGTCGTGCCGGTCCCGGCCTGAGGCCTAGGCGCGTCGCTGCGACGCGCGCCAGACCCAGGCGATCAGCACCGCCTGGAGCGGCAGTCGCACCCACAGGAGCGCTTCCGGAACCGCCCGGAAGCGCTCCGCGTTGACCGCCATGTTCACGTTGGCGGGGAAGACGGCGATCAGCAGCGCGATCAGCCACCAGCCCGCCCAGCGGGCGGAGCGTTCGGGCAGCATCGCGAGCGCGCCGGCGATCTCCGCGACGCCGCTCACGTAGACGATGTCGCGGTGGGCAGGAAGGGCGTCGGGCACGGTCGGCTCGTAGGCGCCCGGCTTGACGAAGTGCAGGACGCCCGCGCCGAGGAAGAAGATCGCCACCGGGAGGCGGCGGCGCATCAAGCGCCGAACTCCTCGATGAAGGCCTGCTGGCGGTCCCAGAGCGCGGCCATCGGCGCCGCGGTGCGGCCCGCGGCGGCGATCGAGCGGCCCTCGCGCGTGAACGGCGGCGGGTCGATCTCGAACCCCTGGCCGGCGCCGAGCGCCGCGCTCTCGTCCTCCCAGCCGGGCCAGCGCAGGTGCGCGTAGAACGCCTCGAGGTCGCCTGCGAGCGTCCAGTGCACCCACTCGCTGTGGCCCATCTCCGTCCCCGTCCATTCGAGGGTCTCCGGCGCGAGGTAGCGCACCTCGCCCTCGTGCTTGTCGACGGCGAAGAAGCCGGCGACGACGTCGTGGCCGACGACGATCTCGCTGTCGAGCTTGTCACGCCACTCCAGCAGCCCCGGGCCTCCGAGCACGCACAGCCAGCCGTGGTCGATCTTCAGCCCGCCCGTGCTCGCGGCGAGCGCGCCGAGCACGGAGCGGTCGTTCACGCCGAGCGCCTCGAGCGTGGCCGGCGCGGCCTGCGCGTCCGCGTCGAGGACCGTGACGTCGTTTCCGGCCTGGGCGATCCAGCGCTGCAGGAGCGTCCAGGCGAGGCTGTCCATATACCTTCCGTCCCCCTGATCGGTGCGGGCCGAACGCGTAGGATCGAGGCGGTGCCCGAGCTCCACACCTTCGTCATCTTCGCCGCCGCGAGCGCCGCGTTCCTCGCGGTGCCCGGGCCGTCGGTGATCTACATCGTCTCACGCTCGCTCGCCGAAGGCCGTGCCGCCGGGATCGTGTCGGCCCTCGGCATCCAGGCCGGCGGGCTCGTCCACGTGACCGCGGCGACGATCGGGGTGTCCGCGTTGCTGGCCTCCTCGGCGACGGCGTTCAGCGTCGTCAAGTACGCCGGCGCGGCGTACCTGATCTTCATCGGGATCCGCCGGCTGCTCGACGGCGAGGAGCCCGAGCCGAGCGAAGGCGGACCGGTCGACCGCAAGCGGCTGTTCTGGCAGGGCGTGGTCGTCAACAGCCTCAACCCGAAGACGGCGCTGTTCTTCCTCGCGTTCCTGCCGCAGTTCGTCGATCCCGCGCGCGGCGCGGTCGCGCCGCAGGTGCTCGCGCTGGGCGTGCTGTTCCTCGTGCTCGCGACGCTCAGCGACTCGACCTACGCGCTCGTCGCGGGCACCGTGCGCGGCCGCCTCGCCGGGCGCCACCGCGCACTCGCCCGCGCGAGCGGATGCAGCTACGTCGGGTTGGGCCTGCTGGCCGCGCTGTCGCCGGTGTCGAACTCGAGCGCGCACGAGTTGATGCAGTAGCGCAGGCCGCCCTGGTCGGCGGGGCCGTCCTCGAAGACGTGCCCGAGGTGGCCGCCGCAGCGGCGGCAGACGACCTCGGTGCGGCGCATGAACAGCGACTTGTCCTCACGCGTCTCGACGGCGGCGGCGACCGCCGGCTCGGTGAAGCTCGGCCAGCCGGTGCCGGAGTCGAACTTGGTGTCGGAGGCGAACAGCTCGGCGCCGCAGCCCGCGCAGCGGTAGACGCCGTCGTCCTTGACGTTCCAGAACTGCCCCGTGAACGCGCGCTCCGTCCCACCCTTGCGCAGCACGTCGTACTGCTCGGGGGAGAGCTCTGCGCGCCACTGCTCGTCGGTCTTGGTGATCTGCTCTTCGGTCGCCATCGCGGGCCTTTCTCGTTGCCTACCTACAGGGTATGACGCCTGTCGCGTACGCTTCGCTCGGCATGGACCGCAACGCCCTCGATGAGCTGTGTGTCAACACGATCCGCACGCTCTCGATGGATGCGGTCCAACGCGCCAACTCCGGGCATCCCGGGACGCCGATGGCGCTCGCGCCGGTCGCCCATGTGCTCTACACGCGGGTCATGGAGCACGCGCCGACGCGCCCGGACTGGCCCGACCGCGACCGCTTCGTGCTCTCCTGCGGGCACGCGTCGATGCTCCTCTACTCGGCGCTGCATCTCACCGGCTACGGCGTCTCGCTCGAGGACATCAAGTCCTTCCGCCAGCTCGGCTCGCCGTGCGCCGGCCA
>JAXDGC010000208.1:0-16800 GCA_034665245.1 Solirubrobacteraceae bacterium
CGATCACCGCGCGGGTTCCCTGGGGCAGGTCGGAGACCAGCGTGTCGAGGTCCAGATCGAGCCCGAACCGACGCAGGCCCTCGCGGACCCCGCGGCGCTCCGAACGCCACGGGATCCGCCAGCCGAACCCCCGCTCGTACCTGCCCACGCGCACGTTGTCGAGCACGCTCATCGTGTCTGAGAGCCCGAGGTTCTGATGGACGAAGCTCATGCCCAGCTCCCGGAACCGGCCGGGGGCGATCGGCAGTGAGATCGGCTCGCCATTGACCCGCAGCTCGGCACCCCGCTCGGGCGCGTGGTAGCCGGCCAGGATCTTGATCAGGGTGGACTTCCCCGACCCGTTCTGGCCCAGCAGCCCGTGGATCTCTCCCGGCCGGACGTCGAGGTCCACCCCGTCGAGAGCCCGCCGGCCTCCAGCGAACTCCTTCGACAGGTTCCTCAGTGAGATGACGAGCTCAGGCTGCTCCATGATGTGTTGCGTCCACGTCCGGGGCGGGTTTCCCCGCCCCGGTTCGCGTTCGCCGATGCCTAGCCGCCGACCCCCCAGAGCTTGGCGTACTCGGTCTTGTAGGTCGGGTCGCCGTACCAGTCGCCTGACTTCTCGGTCGCCGAGTCCAGCTTCAGGGCGCCGACGTTGTCGCGCGTGAACACCCGCAGCGGGACGAGCTCGTCGGCGAGCGGCTTCTGCCCGGTCATGAGACGCAGCGCCTGGTCGGCGTACGCCCAGCCCTCGTAGGTGTTGTGGCTCCCGACGTTGACCGTGATGATGTTGCCCTTGGCCATGTTCTGCATCGGATCGAGATCCGCGTTGAACGTCGCCACCTTCACCTTGTCGGCCTTTCCAGCCTGCCGGATCGCCGGCAGGACGAACGTCGACATGCCGTCATAGGCGGGGATGATGTAGTCGATGTTCGGGTCCGAGCTGAGCGAGGATTGTGTCAGCGGGCCGAGGTTGGTCGACCACTGCGCGATCGGTAGGTTCTTCGTCTTGAACTTGCAGCCCGGGCACTTGTCCTTCAGCTCGGCCTCGTAACCGTTATTGACGACCGCCTTCGAGTTCGGGACGTCCGAGGTGGCGAGGATGAGGACGTTCGCCTTGCCCTTCGAGTCGGCGATCACCCAGTCGGAGACCAGGCGGCCGGACTTGCTGTATTGGAAGGCGACGCGCGCGTCGATGTCCTTGAGCAGCGGGTCGGTGGGATCGGCGTTGTTGCCGTCGATCACAGGGATGCCGGCCTTCTTGGCGTTGGCCAGCGAACCGGCGATCAGCTGCGCCGGGAATGACTCGACGATGATGGCGCCGGCCTTGCGGTTGACCGCGTCGTCGGCGCAGCTCTTCCACTGCGTCGGCTGACCCTTGCCGTCACAGATCACGAGCTTGGCACCCACCTTGGCAAGCGCCACCTTGAGCTCGCTGGAGATGGTCTGGAGGATCGGGATCGACATGTCGACGCCGACGTAGTGGACCGTCTTGCCCGCCGCCTTGCTGGCGTCGAACGCAGGTCCGGGCGCTTTCCACTTCACTGTGCCCATCTCAGCCTTGTACGCCGCGGCGGCCTGCTGGACCCCGGCGGTGTCGCCGCTCTTTGCGGAGCTGGCACCTCCGCTCTTGCTGCTACCGCAACCGGTAGCGGCGACCGCCAGGACGAGCGTCAGTGCAATCGGCAGCCGGAGACGCGGAACCCTCTTCGGCACCACAGGTCCACCCTTACGACGTGCGAGCATTTCCCTCTCTCCTCTTTCTCATTGCTAGTCGACGACACGCCTTCGCACCAATGTCGAAAGCGTCACGGCCACGATCAGGGCGCCTCCGTAGAAGACCTGTTCGATCCAGCCGCTCAGGCCGAGCAGCTGCAGTCCGGTGATCCCGGTGATCAGGAAGTAGATGGCGATCACCGAGCCCCACGGGTTGAACCGCCCGGGAGTCACGACGGTCGAGCCGAGGAACGCCGCCGCGAAGGCGGGCAGCAGGAACGTCGGCGCGACGCTCGACTGGAAGGCGCCGAGCGTGCCGGCGAGGATCACACCCGCCAGCGCGCTGAGGAAGCCGCCGGCCACGAAAGCGCCGACCCGGATGCGGTCGACGCGGATGCCGGCGAGCCGCGCGACGTCGCGGTTCTGGCCGACGAAGAGCAGATGGCGGCCCAGTGGCGTGTGCTGAAGCACGTACCAGAAGACCGCCGCGAGCACGACGCCGTACCAGAACGACCGCGGTAGCCCCAGGAAGTGATTGTTGGCGGCGTCCAAGAGCGGCTGGGCGATCCCGCCGATGGTGACCGAGTTGCTGATCGCCAAGGCGATGCCGAGCAGCAAGGTGCCCATGCCTAAGGTCGCCACGATGGCGTCCACCCCGATGTAGACCACCAGGGCGCCGTTGATCGCACCCACCAGGCAGCCGGCCACCAGCGCCATCAGGACGGTCCACACCAGCGGCACGTGCTCGAGGGCGTTGAGCTTCGCGATCAGCGTCGCAGAGAGCCCCAACGTCGAGGCGACCGAGAGGTCGAACTCGCCCACGGCGAGCGTGACGAGCAGGGCCAGCGTGAGCACGACCAACACCGACTGTGAGCCGAAGACGGTCTGGACGGTCGCGTTCGTCGGGAACGTGTCCGGCCTGAGGATCGCGAAGACGACCGCCATCGCCACCCACACGAAGACCAGCGCGTAGCGGTATGCGATGTTGCCGGCCGTCACCCGCCGCGCACCGCGCGGCGTGCGATCGGCGGCGGGCGCGGTCGGCTCGACCGGCTCTTGGGCGGTCTTCTCCATCAACGCGGGCCGAGGGGCCCCGGGAGACTCATCGCTCGAACTCCTCGTGGTGCTCGAGCCAGTAGTTGGCGATATCGATGCGCCGGGCGAACCACACATCGCCCTTGTCGTGCGCATATTCGAGGAAGTCGCGGAGCGCGGACGCGCGGCCGGCCTGGCCGATCCAGCGCGAGTGCAGCCCGACCGACATCATCTTCGGATGGGTGGCTCCCTCGTCCCAGAGGTAGTCGAAGCCGCGCTTGCAGTAGTCGAAGAACGACGTCGGATCGGAGTAGTCGCCCAGGACGAACCTGCCGTCGTTGTACGCAAGCGTGTAGGGCAGGATCAGATGGCGCTTGCCTTTGACCTCCGTGAAGTACGGGAGGTCGTCGTTGTAGGCGTCGGAGTCGTAAACGAAACCGCCTTCCTCGACGAGCAGCTCGCGCGTGTTGACCGAGGGGCCGTAGCGGCAGTACCAGCCCTGTGGCCGCTCGCCGCAGGTCTCCTCGATCAGCCTGATCGCCTCGAGCATGTGCTCGCGCTCCTCCTCGCGGCTGAGCGTCCACATCTCCTCCCAGCGCCAGCCGTGTGAGCAGGGCTCATGACCGGCCTCGCGGAGCCACTGCGCCACCTCGGGGTTGCGCTCGAACGCCACCGCGGCGCCGAAGAAGGTGCACTGGACGTTGAACTGTTCGAGCAGGCGCTGCACCCTCCACACGCCGGCGCGGCTCCCGTACTCGTACACCGATTCGGCGTTGAGATCTCGGTGCTCGGGCGGCATCTGGTACGCGATCTCCGCGAGCCCCTCGTTGCGGTTGTCGCCCGCAGGGATCGAGTACTCCGAGCCCTCTTCCCAGTTGAGAATGATGCTCACCGCGACCCGGGCTCCGTTGGGCCAGACGACCTTGGGGATCCGACGTCCGTAGCCGACGAAGTCTCGCTTCGGGCCCGGAACGTCGCGATCGACGAGCTTCTCCACCCCGAAAACCTCCTCTTCACCTCAGTTGAGGCGGCCCGCGCGAACGCACAGGACGCATCCCGAAAAACCCCGGTAGCCCGTGGGTTCGGCGCTACTATATATGTTATTTTTTCCGCGTCAACCCGGGATTCGATGGTTCACGTCGAAGGGAGTCTGCGGTGACCCCCCCAACCCAATCCGCGTGGCTGTCCGCCCCCGTGCCGGAGTCACAGACCAAGATGTCCGCCGCCTACGGCGCCATCCGGCTGGCGATCGAGGAGGGCACGCTGGCGCCGGGACAGCGCCTCCGGATGAGCCAGCTCGAGGGCGATCTCGGTATGAGCCCGACCCCCATCCGCGAGGCATTGCGATTGCTCCAGGCCGATGGCCTGCTCGAGCACCAGCCCCACCGGGGCATGATCGTCGCGGAGTACACGGCCGAGCGAGCGGAGGAGATCTACCGCATCCGCGTCGCGCTCGAGCCCGTCGCGACCGGCCTCGCGGCCGAGCGCGCTACGGACGCTGAGCTGGCCCACCTCGCCGCATTGCACGAGCAGCTGGCCGAGGCCGTGGCGAGCGACTCCGGCGCGACCGCCGTCTCGCTCAACGCCGAGTGGCATCGCGCGATCTACGCCGCATGTGGGTCACGCTATCTCCAGGAGTTCATCACGCGGCTCTGGACGGCCCTCCCCGTGCGTGCCGTCTGGCTCTCCACGCGTGCGCAACGCTCCGTCGACGAGCACCGCGCCGTGATGGATGCGCTGATGGACCGCGACGGGAAGCTGGCGGGCGAGTGCATGGCACGGCACCTGACGCGCGGCAGCGTCATGACCGCCGACCGGCTGCGCAAGCGCGACTAGCGCGAAGGCAGCCGTCACCCGAGCTTGAACGGATCGCGCGATTCGGCGCTCATCTCAAGCCACACCGCCTTGGTCTCGGTGTACTCGCGAACCGCACGGGCGCCGTTCTCGCGGCCGATGCCGCTCATCTTGACGCCTCCGAAGGGCACCCCGGGGTCGACGATCCGGTAGCTGTTGATGTAGACCGTTCCGGCCCGGAGGCGGTGCGCGACGGCGTGCGCCCGCTGCACGTGGCTCGTCCACACCGAAGCGGCGAGCCCGTAGCGCGTCCCGTTCGCCAGGCGTACCGCCTCTTCCTCATCCTTGATCGGCATGACGGCCAGGACCGGGCCGAAGATCTCCTCCTGCGCGATCTCACTGCCGCCCTCGACGGCGGCCAGGATCGTCGGCTCGACGAAGAAGCCGTCCAGCCCGTCGGGCCGGCCGCCCCCGCACAGCAGCGTCGCGCCCTCGCCCACCGCCCGCTGCACGAAGCCCAGGACCCGTTCGAGGTGCTGCTCGCTGACGAGCGGTCCCATCTCGGTGACAGGATCCAGCGGGTCCCCGAGCCTGATCTCCCGCGCCCGCCTCACGAGGCGATCGACCAGGTCGTCGTGGAGTCGCTCGTGCACGATCACGCGCGAGCCCGCCAGGCACGTCTGCCCGCCCGCCGCGAAAATCCCGGCGACGATCCCGTTCGCCGCAGCCTCGACGTCGGCGTCCTCCAGAACCACCTGCGCGGACTTGCCTCCGAGTTCGAGCGACAGCCGGGCCATGTTCCGGATCGCCGCCTGTCCGACCTCCACGCCGACCCGGGTCGAGCCGGTGAACGCGACCTTGGCGACGCCCGGGTCGCCTGCGAGCGCCCGGCCGGTGACCGGACCGAGGCCCGTCACCACGTTGAAGACGCCTGCCGGGAAGCCCGCCTCCTCGACGCGGCGTGCGAGCTCGAGCGCCGAGATCGGCGTCTGGTCTGAGGGCTTGAGGACCATCGTGCAGCCGGCGGCGAGCGCCGGCGCCAGCTTGAAGATCGTCATGAGCAGGGGCGAGTTCCAGGGGACGATCGCCCCGACCACGCCGACGGGCTCCTCGCGGGTGTACACGAAGTGGTTCGGCTTGCCGGAGGGAAGCGTCTCCCCCGTGATCTTGTCCGCGAGCCCGGCGAAGTAGTGCAGCCAGTCCGGCAACGACGCGGTCTGCCCGGCCATCTCCCGGATGACCTTGCCGTTGTCCGTCGACTCTATGCGCGCGAGCTCCTGCGCGTCGCGCGCGAGGATGTCGGCGAGTCGCCGCATGAGCGCGGCGCGCTCCCGAGGGGTCGTGCGCGACCACTCCCCGTCGAGCGCCGAGCGCGCGCAGCCAACGGCCTCGGTCACATCCATCGCGCTGCCGTCGGGCGCGGTGGCCCAGGCCGCGCCGGTGTAGGGATTGAGCGACTCGAAGCTCGCCTCGCCCGCCGCGGCGACCCACTCTCCGCCCCGGACCATCCGGTACGACGGCGGCCGGCTCGCCGCCGCGCCGGTCATGCCCGTTCGGCGGTCCTGAGCCGGCGGGCGAAATCGACGATCGCGGCGCCCTGCTGCTCAGGCACCTCAAACGGCGTGCCGTGGCCGATGCCCTCGAAGATCTGAAGCTCGCCGTTGGGCAGCAGCTCGGCGGCGCGCCGCTGCCCCACGCCCGACGGCGACATGTCGATCGGCGTGATCGTGTCGATCTCGCCGGCCAGCATGAGCGTCGGCACCGGGCACGACGGGAGCGCAGCCTCGAGATCGAGCGCGAGCATCGCCCGCACCGCGGCCAGCCAGGTTTCGAGCGGGACGATGGTCAGCATCTCGTGGATGTCGTCGAGGGCATTCGGGTGCGCGTCGAGGTAGTCCGGGTGGAGCGTCTGCGCGGCGATGTGGGCCGCGAACCCGCGGCTGATCCCGGCGGCCGCCGAGTGGTCCGCCCACGCCTGCATCATCAGTTTGCGCGCCGCGTCAGGCTTGGCGAAGCAACCGTTGGGGATGACGCTCAGGCAGCGGTCCGGATGGCGCACGGCCGTTGCGAGCGCGATCATCCCGCCGAACGACGCGCCGTGGATGTGAGCCCGCTCCCAGCCGAGCACATCCATCAGGCCGACGAGGTCGTCGACCCAGGTTTCGATCGTCGCGTCGGCCAGGCCCTCGGAGCCGGACTCGCCGTAGCCGCGCTGGTCGAAGGCCAGGACGGTGAAGTGCGGCTCGAGATAGGGCTCCACCGGAGCGAGGTTCGGTCGCCCCAGGCCCGAGCCGCCGACGAGGATGATCGGCTCCCCGTCGCCGAAGGTCTCGTAATGCAGGGTGACGCCGTTCACGGTGGCGGTCCCAGCGGCTGTGGCCTGCGGCATGGCGGTCCTCCGGTGCGAGAAGTTGGGCCTGAGAATATATAATATTGTCAGGCGCTGCCCTCTTCGTCCAACACCCGCTGCGCCACGGCGAACGCCGAGTTCGCGGCGGGGATCCCGGCGTAGACGGCCGTGTGCAACAGCACCTCCCCCACCTCCGCCGGCGTTACGCCGCTGCGGAGCGCCGCTCGGACATGTGAGCCGAGCTCGTGCTCGTTCCCGAGCACCGTGAGCGCCGCCAGCGTGATGCAGCTGCGGGTGCGCCGGTCCAGCCCGTCGCGCGTCCACACGGCGCCCCAACCGCAGCGAGTGACGAACTCCTGGAACGACGCCGTGAACGCGGTCGTGCGCTCGACCGCGCCGTCGACGTACGCGTCGCCGAGCACCTCCCGGCGCACCCGCATGCCGGCCTCGATGATTGGGTCGCTCATGTGCCCTCCGCTCGACAAGGGCCGGGTGGCCCGGTGATAATTGAATATATGACCGAAGGTGCTCACCCATACGATGTCATCGTCATCGGCGCCGGCGCCAGCGGCGCGCCGCTGGCTGCGCGGCTCAGCGAGGACCCGGGTCGGCGCGTGCTGTTGCTCGAGGCCGGCCCCGACTACGACACGGTCGAGGACTACCCGCGCGGCTTGAAGGACCCGGGCAACATGCAGGGGTCAGCCCCGGGCCACCCGAACAACTGGTCCTTCCTGGCGCATCTGACCCCGGACCTCCCCTACACGATGGCGCGCGGCAAGATCGTCGGCGGCTCGACCGCGCTGAACGGGACCTACTTCGTGCGCGGCCGCCGCGAGGACTTCGACCGCTACGTCGCGATGGGCAACGACGAATGGTCGTTCGACAAGGTCCTCCCCTACTACAAGAAGGCCGAGAAGGACCTCGCCTACGGCGACGACGAGCTCCACGGCACGAGCGGCCCCGTTCCCGTGTACCGGGCGCGGCGCAACCCGCATCCGCTGACGAAGGCGTTCTACGAGGCGGCCGCGGAGCTCGGATTCGTCACCGAGCCCGACAAGAACGGCCAGACGACGCCGGGCCACGGACCGATCCCCATGAACGTCGAGGAGGGGCTGCGGATCAACACCGCGTTCGCCTACGTCAACCCCGCGCGAGACCGGCCGAACTTCACTGTCCAGGGAGACACCTTCGTCCGCCGAGTGACATTTCACGGCCACCGCGCAACTGGTGTCGAGGTCGAGCGCAACGGCCGGATCTCGGTCATCTCCGGCCGAGAGATCGTCCTGTCCGGTGGCGCGGTGAAGTCGCCACACATCCTGATGCTGTCCGGGATCGGGCCGAAGGCCGAGCTCGTGGCGGCCGGCATCGACGTGCTCGTCGACAGCCCGGGCGTAGGCAAGAACTTCACCGACCATCCCGACCTCGGGATCGGCTACAAGACCACACGCGACGTGCAGTGGACCGCCTCCGGCGACGCGCTCCAGGGGATGCTGAACTTCGAGGCGACCGACTCCCCGTTCAAAGGTGGCGACCTGGAGATCATCCACTGCATCAAGCCGTTTGGCGTGTTCGTCATGGGCTCGACCGTCACGGATCCGCGCAACGTCATCGAGCTCCTCCGGCGTCCCGTCGCCACCCTGAGGGCAGCGAAGGGAATGTCGCTCAAGCGCCTCGCCCAACAGATCTGGCATCAGGGGGACTTCGCGCTGCTCGTCGCGGTCCAGCAGCCGGTCGGCCGCGGCACGATCACGATCGAATCCTCAGATCCCAACGTGCAACCTCGCGTGGACTACCGCT
The DNA here is from genome assembly GCA_034665245.1 of Solirubrobacteraceae bacterium. GTDB lineage: Bacteria > Actinomycetota > Thermoleophilia > Solirubrobacterales > Solirubrobacteraceae > DASQFQ01. The sequence continues at coordinate 8,672 of JAXDGC010000208.1, forward strand.
ACCTCGAACTCGAGGACGACCTGCGCCGCATGCGCGAGGCGGTGCGGACCGCGGTGAAGATCCTGCAGACGCGGGCCTACAGCCGGTACGTCAAACGCATCACTGAGCTGTCGCCCGAGATCCTCGCGAACGACCGCTCGCTCGACGAGTGGATGCGCACACACCTCGCGACCGCGATCCACGCGTGCAGCAGCGCCAGGATGGGGCCGGCGACCGATCCCGAGAACGTGGTCGATCAGCACGGGCGCGTCTACGGCGTGGAGGGGCTCCGCGTCGCGGACACCTCGATCCTGCCGACGGTGGTCTCGCGCGGACCCGCGGCGACCGCGATCATGATCGGCGAGCGGATGGCGGACTTCGTCGCCACCGACGCCGGCGAAGTGTCCGACGGCGCCCGGGTCGCCTCAGCGACGCCCGGGGATGGGCGCCGCACCTAGACCGCTGGCTGACTGGCGCGCACCGACCCTCAGACAGCAAGAAACCCGCCGTGCAGGCGGGTTTCACGAGGTACCGCTACGGGGATTCGAACCCCGGTTTCCGCCGTGAGAGGGCGGCGTCCTAGTCCCCTAGACGATAGCGGCGCGGACCGGTCGCCAGGGTAGCAACCGGGCCCAGTGCGGCTGAGAGGACTCGAACCTCCACGAGCGTAAAGCTCACGGCGACCTGAACGCCGCGCGTCTACCAATTCCGCCACAGCCGCGGGTCTCGGACTGTAGCGGTCGAGATCACTCCCCGCCGGTGCTCCGCAGCAGCCACGTCACCCAGGCCCGGTAGGGCCGCCACGCCTCGCTGAGCTCCGCGAGCTTGGCCTCGTCGGGCTCCCCGTCGAGCCCGTAGGCGGCGGCGACCGCGAGACGGAAGCGGCGGAGGGTCGGGGGTGGGACGTCGGGGTGGCCGGCGCCTCGGGCCAAGACCAGCATCGCTCCGAAGGGGCCGATGCCCGGGAGCGATTGGAGGTGGGTGAGCGCCTCGTCGAGCTCCAGCCCGCGCAGGAACGCCGGGTCGAGGTCGCCCGCCAGCGCGACCGCCGCGAGCGCGCGGATGCGGTCGAGCTTGGAGTCCCAGACGCCCTCGAACGACTCGAGCGAGGCGAGCGCGTCCGGGCCCGGGAACGCGGTCACCTCCACCCCGCCGATCTCCAGCCGCGTGCCGAGCGATGCCGCGAGCGCGTCCTTGACGCGGCCGGCCTGCGCCATCGACACGCGCTGTGAGAGCACCGCCCAGACGGCGGCCTCGAACGGCGTGCCGAAGCAGACCGGGCGGCGCCCGCCGGCGCGCTCGAGGAGTCGCCCGATCACCGGGTCGCGCGAGCCCACTTCCGCGAGGCCGGAGGCGTCGACATCCAGGGACAGCACGCGCGCGGCGTGACGCTCGACGCGCGCCGCCGCCAGGTCGGAGACGAAGTCGACCTCGACGTCGCCGGCCTCCGCCGCCCAGATCGCGCGGAACGCGACCGCGTCGCCGCCGTCGTCGGTCAACGCGACGTGCAGCGGCTCCGGCAGCGAGAACGGCCCGCGCGGCCGCAGCGAGATCGTCACTCGCCCGCGTACTCCTCGGCGCCGAGGAAGTGCAGCGACACGTACGGCTCGTCGCCCACGACCCAGGAGTCGTGGCCGGGCGGGATCGCGAACAGGTCGCCGGGCTGCATCACGACCTCGGTGCCGTCGTCCATCAGCGCCGCCGCGCGGCCGGAGACGACCATCCCGACGTGCTCGACCTGGCAGCGATCGTCGGGGCCCGTCCCCACGTGCGTGGACCACTTCCAGCCCGGTTCGTAGGACGCCCGCCCCACCGTCATGCCGCCGAGCTGCACGAGCTCGAACGTCCCGTGCGCGAACGTCCGTACCTCGTCCGCCGACTCGAACCGCCTGATCTCCAGTCGCTCCATCGCGCGGAGGATAGGCGCAGGTCTGCTCCCAGGGGTCGAGCCGAGCGCACCTCGGCCGGCGACGCCGCGGCGAGGACGAGCGCCGCCATCGCGATCCCGTCGACCAGATGTGAGCCGGTCCCGCCGCGGGCGAGCGCCACGGCGAGCAGCACGTTGCCCGCCGCCAGCGCCAGGACGGACCACCAGGCTCCCAGGCGTCGCACCGTGAGAGCGCTGCCGACCGCCACGGCGAGCAGCACGACGGCCGGGACGGCCCAGCGGACCACCGGGTGGGTCGCCCCCTGCTCGTCGACCCACAGCCGGGCCTCGGAGGCGAAGAACGCGCTCGCCAGCAGCGCTCCGACTGCGAGCGCGGCGTAGCGCCACTGCACGCCGCGCGCCGCGTGCGCGGCCGCCGGCGCCACGAGCGCCCCGATGGCGGCCGGGAACCAGGCCGAGGCGTAGCCGAAGCTCTCGTCCGTCGGCGCCGGGACGACCAGCAGGCAGATGCCCATCCCGACGAGCAGGCCGAGGGCGCCACCGGCGATCGCGGCTCGCGGGAGGCGCGCGCCGGCCGAGCCGGGCGCCCTCGCGAGGTACAGCAGCAGCCCGCACAGCGCGAGCCAACCGGCTGTGAGCTCAGAGCCTTCCTCGAGCAGCGCCTCCACCACGGGGCGGCCCTGACCGGCGAACTTCTCGGAGAGCTCGAGCTTCTCCTGCAGCGGCACGGTTGCGAACAGGGCGACCGAGAGGATCAGCAGCGCGAACGGCAGCGGCCGGCGCCGCAGGTTCGCCAGCGAGAAGGCGACCATCAGCAGCGCGACTCCCGCGATCGGCAGGGCCAGCAGGGCCACCCAGTCGGCGCTCGGGGTGCCGAACGCGAGAGCCGGATCGTCGGCGAGTCGCTCGTGCAACGAGCCCACCTCGTCCAGCGACAGCAGCGCGAAGACGCCGCCGAGGAACAGCCATCCCAGTCGCAGCACCGGCCCGCCCTCCTGCGCCGGGCGCCGGTCGGCGCGCCAGGCGGCGGCGCACAGCAGCGCGATCAGAAGCAGCACCATCGAGGACCACCAGGTCGCGAGGTTGTTCTCGCGCAGGAGGTTCAGCTGCGCCAGCGCCGAGGAGGCGGTCGAATGACCGCCCTCACGTTGGGCCGAGACGAGCGTGCCGGCGAGGAAGAGGACACCGCCCGCGGCGACGGCCCCCAGGATGAACCCCCGGACGCGGCCGCTTGTCCAGTCGCCGGCTGGGTTCATCGGGTGCACATCGGCTTCACTCGCGGAGTCCATTACCCCGGCAACGCGTGGCGACGCCGGAGATTGGAGACCGACCGACCGCGGTCTCGATCCGCCATAGGCTACTTCGATGCAGGTCATCACAGAGCTCGAGCTCCCGTCGTTCGACTACGCCGATCCGACGCTGCGAGGCGAGCGCTTCCACCACGCGATGCGGGAGCTGCGCGAGCAGAGCTGGATCGCATCGATGCCGCTCGGGTTCGCCGCGCTCGAGCGCGAGGCCGGCGAGTTCTTCCTTCGCAGCCGCGCGTTCACGTTCCCCGGGATGAAGATCGCCGAGATCTTCGGCATCGACGACGGCCCGCTCTACGAGGAGATCCGCCGCAACATCCTCCACATCAACGGCGCGGACCACTCGCGCCTGCGCGGCCTCGTCAACCCGGCCTTCACGCCGCGGGCGGTCGAGAAGTGGCGGCCCGCGATGCGCGGCTTCCTCGCCGGGCTGTTCGACCGCGTCGACGACCAGCGCTGCGACGCCGTCGCCGCGCTGTGCAAGCCGTATCCGTCGCAGGTGATCGCGACCGTGATGGGCGCGTCACTCGACGACGCCGGCCGTCTATGGGACTGGTCGAACCTGATCCAGCGCCAGTTCGGCATGAGCGTGCTCGACGAGCGCGCGCAGATCGAGCAGGCGGTGACCGAGTTCTACGAGTACGCGGGCGAGCTGTTGCAGCGCCGCCGCGAGGACCCGGGCGAGGACCTGATCTCGACGCTGATCGCCGCCGAGGAGGAGGGCGACCGGCTCTCCGACGTCGAGCTCGTCAACCTCGTCCTCAACGTGCTCGTCGGCGGCGTCGACACGACGCAGAGCCAGCTCGCCCACGCGCTGCGGCTGTTCGCCGACAACCCGGACCAGTGGGAGCGACTCGCCGCCGAGCCCGAGCTCGCCCCCAGGGCGGTCGACGAGGTCTTGCGCTTCGAGCCGATCACGCCGTTCACCGCGCGCATCGCGATGCAGGACGTCGAGTACCGCGAGATCACCTTCCCCGAGGGGACCGTGGTGCTCGTGTGCGCCTTCACCGGCAACCGCGACGGCGAGCCCGACGCGTTCGACATCACGGCCGAGCGCAAGGGCAAGCCACTCACCTTCGGCGCCGGGGTGCACTACTGCCTCGGAGCGAACCTCGCGCGCGCCGAGCTGCAGGAAGCGCTGACGTTCCTCGCGCCGCGCACACGGGGGCTCGCGCTCGACGGCGAGCCCGAGTACGGGACGATCGACGGGATCTACGGGCTCGACGCGCTGCCCGTCCGCTGGGGCTAGCGGCCGGCGGCCGGCACGATCCGCGCCATCAGCGCGCGCGCCGCGCGGACCACGAGCTCGCGCTCGTAGGTGACGAAGAAGTCGAAGCGGCGGTCGGAGTCCGCGCCGGTGTCGCCGAGGTCGCGGGCCACGAACGCGCCCGCGAAGTGCGGCCCGACGACCGCCACGTCCCACTCCCGCAGCAGCGCCTCGTCCCGGCGCAGGCCGGCACCGCGCACACCCGGCGCGGGCTCCTCGCCGAGCCCGAAGCCGAGCGCGCCCACCAGCGCGGCGCCGCGCGCGAGCGTTTCGTAGCGCTCGCGGCTGCGCGGGGTGAAGAAGTCGGCGTGCTGGAACGCGGCGAGCACCACCGCCTCGCCGCCGAGCGCGATCGCCTCCGCCTCGAGCTGGCGCGAGAGCGCGAGCAGCAGGCGCTTGTCGCCGCGGCGGACACGGCGCTGGTCGGCGATCAGCTCGAACGGCGTGCCGGCCGGCAGCGGCTCGTGCGAGCGCAGCGGCAGGCCGTCGGGACCGGGAGCCGGCGTGCCGGTGGGCAGCGGGCAAGGGCGCCCGAACAGCCAGCCCTGGCCGAGGGTCGCGCCGACCGCGCGCGCCCGTGCGAGGTGCTCCTCCGTCTCGATCCCCTCGGCGAGCAGGACCGCGCCGGAGCGCTCGGCCTCGGCGGCGACCGCGTTGAGCACGCGAGCCGCGGCCGGCGAGGCGCCGCGCGCCTGGATCAGCGACATGTCGAGCTTGATCACGTCGGGCGCGAGGAACGGCATCAACGCGAGCGAGCGCTCGTCGACGCCGACATCGTCGAGCGCGATCCCGCAGCCGCGCTCCCGCAGCCAGGCGACAGCGGCGAGCACCTCGGCCGGGCGGTCGGTGAGGGCCCGCTCGGTGAGCTCCACGATGACCCGCAGGTTCCCGGCGAGCAGTTCACCCTCGTGACTCAGCGGCGCGTCGTCGCCGAGCACGGCGGCGGGCTCGACGTTGACGAAGAGCGCCAAAGGAGGCGCCAGCCCCGCGGCGAGCGCGCCCTTGATGGCGGCATCGCGGCAGGCACGATCGAGCTCGTCCACGATGCCGAGCGCGTGCGCCGCGCCGAAGAGCGCACCCGGGGATTCGAGCGGCGAGCCCTGCGGCCCGCGCGCCAGTGCCTCGTAGGCGACCGGGGTCCCCGTGTCGAGGTCGACGATCGGCTGGTAGAGCGAGCGCACGCCGCCGCGGCGGAGCAGCTGCGGCAGCGCGGCGGGGAGCGTGAGGGGCGCCGCGGGAGAGGGCATTCGTTCGTATCGGCAGTTCCGGCGCCGGCGGACAGGACGCGCCGCGTTTCCGGCCTGCAAGAAATCGTGCAAGTGCAGGAGTTTCCGGTGGTAAAACGACGCCCGCCGAATCATCGACCCCCAGGGGACGGTGAGCGGGGGAACCGAAGCGGCCAGAGAGGTTGGCCGCGGGGGCGAATCGCCGTCCACAGTGACGGAGTAGCGCTTGCCGGCGCGAGCCCGACAGCTCACCTCGCAGGCTCGGAAGGTAGGCGACAGACGGAGATCAGTGGGCAAGGAAACCCGGCGCAGCCGGGGCCTCATAGTCATAGCGGCGATGCTCGCGCTGGCGCTCTGCGCCGCGCCCGCTGCCCATGCCCGCGACCTCAAGCGGGGGGCCAAGGGCCCGCGCGTCGCGTTCGTGCAGAAGGTCCTCGGCCTGCATGTCGACCGCATCTACGGCAAGCAGACCAAGCGCGCCGTCAAGCGCTTCCAGCGCCGCCACGGCCTCACCGCCGACGGCATCGTCGGCCCCGCGACGTGGTCCGCGCTCAAGCGCGCCCGCGGCCGGTCGAGCCGGGCCGGCCGCAGCGGTCGCGCCAGCGTTCAGGGCCTCCAGCGCGCGCTCGGGATCGCCGCCGACGGCGTCTTCGGGCCCGGCACGCTGCGCGCCGTCAAGCACTTCCAGCGCGCCCACGGGCTGACCGCCGACGGCGTCGTCGGCCCCGCGACGTGGGCCGCGCTCGGGCACCCGGGCGTCACGAAGGTGCTCAAGCGGCGCCGCGGCGCGACGCGCAGCACCGGCGGCGGCCTCCCGATCGTCGTGCGCCGCGTGATCGCAGCGGCCAGCCGGATCGCGCACAAGCCCTATCGCTACGGCGGCGGCCACGGCAGCTTCAACGACACCGGCTACGACTGCTCGGGCTCGGTCTCCTACGCGCTGCACGGCGGCGGGCTGCTGAGTACGCCGGAGGACTCGAGCCAGCTCATGTCCTACGGCCGTGCCGGCCCTGGGCGCTACATCACGATCTACGCCCAGCCCGGGCACGCCTACATGGTGGTCCACGGCCGCCGCTTCGACACCTCGGGCCAGGACGGCGGCTCACGCTGGCAGTGGGACATGCGCGCGTCATCGGGTTACACCGTGCGCCATCCTCCCGGGCTCTGAACCTCGCCGACGCGCAGTCGCTCTGGTCCCCGAGCGGGATCTACCTGAACACCCCGAGCTACGGCCTGCCCCCGCAGCCCGGCTGGGACGACCTGCAGGCCGCGCTCGCCGACTGGCACGGGGGCCGCACCGGCTGGCAGCACTGGGGCGATCCGGTCGAGACGGCGCGTGAGGCGTTCGCCGCGCTCGTCCGCGCCGAGCGCTCGCAGGTCGCGATCGGGGCCACGGTGTCGGGGCTGGTCGGGCTCGTGGCGAGCTCGCTGCCAGAGGGCGCGCGCGTCGTCGTGCCGGACATCGAGTTCACGTCGACGCTGTTCCCCTTCCTCGTCCAGCCGGGCCTCGAGGTCCGCACCGTCGAGCCCGCACAGCTCGCCGAGGCGATCGACGAGCACACCGATTTCGCCGCCTTCAGCGCGGTCCAGATGGCGACCGGCGAGGTCGCCGACCTCGATGCGATCACCCGCGCCGCCGCCACGCACGGGGTGCGCACGCTCGTCGACGCGACGCAGGCCGCAGGCTGGCTCCCGCTCGACGCGACGCGCTTCGACTTCCTCGTCGCGGCCGCCTACAAGTGGCTGATGTCGCCGCGCGGGACGGCGTTCATGGTCGTCGCGCCCGAGCGCCTCGACGGGATCCTGCCGAGCCAGGCGGGTTGGTACGCGGGCGAGGACGTCCACGACGCCTACTCCGGCCCGCCGCTGCGGCTCGCCTCCGACGCCCGGCGGCTCGACACCTCGCCGGCCTGGTTCTCGTGGGTCGGAACCGCGCCGGCAATCGAGCTCATCAACGAGATCGGCATCGACGCGATCCACGAGCACGACGTCGGCCTCGCCAACCGCTTCCGCGCCGGGCTCGGGCTGGAGCCTTCGAACTCCGCCATCGTCTCGACGGACCACCCGGGTGGGGCAGCGCGGCTGGAGGCAGAGGGGATTCGCGCCGCCGAGGTGCTGGGGCGGTTGCGGACCGGGTGGCATGTCTACAACACGAAGGAGGACGCCGACCGTGCGGTCGACGTCCTCCAAACCACGTCCGGCTGAGCGGAGCGGCTAGGCCGGAACGGGAGCCGCTTCGTGCTCGATGTGCGGCAGCCAGCCGAGCTTGCGCGGCAGGTACCAGTTCTTGTCACCGAGCAGCTTCATCGCGGCGGGCAGCAGGATCGCCCGCACCAGCGTCGCGTCGAGCAGGATCGCCACGGCGAGGCCGATGCCGAGCTGCTTGAAGACGATCGACGAGAGCGTCGCGAAGACGCCGAACACGCCGACCATCACGAACGCCGCGCTGGTGACCGTGCTCG
>JAXDGC010000209.1:0-27646 GCA_034665245.1 Solirubrobacteraceae bacterium
CCGGAGACGACGTCCTCTCCCTGCGCGTTGCGCAGGAAGTCGCCGCTCGGCTCGGGCGCGCCCGTGATCTCGTCGCGGGAGAACGCCACGCCGGAGCACGACCGCTCGCCGCGATTGCCGAAGACCATCTGCTGCACGTTCACCGCGGTGCCCCAGTCGTCCGGGATGCCGTTGATGCGGCGATAGGCGACGGCCCGCTCACCGCTCCAGGAGTCGAACACCGCGCGGATCGCGCGCTCGAGCTGCTCCGCGGGATCGACGGGGAAGTCGTAGAGCGCCTTGAAGTGCCGGGTCAGCACGCGCAGCGCGTCGACGTCGAGCTCCGTGTCGAGCGTCACGCCGCGTTCGCGCTTGGCCTCCGCGATCGCCTCCTCGAAGCGCTCGCCCGGGACGCCGCAGACCACGTTGCCGAACATCTGGACCAGGCGCCGGTACGAGTCCCACGCGAATCGCTCGTCGCCGGTGCGCGCGGCAAGGCCGCGGACCGACTCGTCGTTGAGCCCGAGGTTGAGGACGCTGTCCATCATCCCCGGCATCGAGTCGCGCGCGCCGCTGCGGACGGACACGAGCAGCGGGTCCTCGACGTCGCCGAGCCGCCGCCCCGTCAGGCCTTCGAGCCGAGCCAGGGCGTCGTCGATCGCTTCCGCGAGGCCTGCGGGCGGTGTGCGGTCGTGGAGCATGTACTCCACGCAGGCATCGGTCGTGACCGTGAAGCCCTCCGGGACCAGTCCGGGGCCGAGGATCCGGGTCATCTCCGCGACGCCGGAGCCCTTGCCGCCGAGCAGGTCGCGCATCTCGCGCGAGCCCTCATGGAAGTCGTAGACCCACTTGGTGCCGATGGCTGGTGTGCTCATGGCTCACACGTTCGCCTGTGAGCGGCCGGGCTTCATCCGTGCGCGACGCCCTCGCTGGTCCGTAGTCCTCCGCAGGGCGGGCGGTGCTCCGCCCGGATGATGCCCGCGGCCGGCGCGCCTAAGGTCGGGTCATGGCCATCCTCAAGACCGACCTCCGCTCCTCGCTCGCCCTCACGACCGTCGCCGACGCGATGAGCCCCGGCGTGGTGATGTGCGGCGCGGAGACGCGGCTGCCGGTGGTGGCCGCGATGATGGCCGCGCACGCGATCCATGCCGTCGTCATGCCGTCGCCGCATGGCGGCAACGCTCTCGCCATCACGGATCTCGACCTCCTCCGCGCCGAGCTCGGCGGCACGCCGGACCAGAACGCGGGCGACATCGCCCGCGAGCCGATCGCCACCGTCGACGCCTCGGTCACGCTGGAACACGCGACCGCCGCGATGGCGACGCTCGATGTCGGCCACCTGCTCGTCGGACACGCCGACTCGGACCAACCGGCGGGCGTGCTCTCGAGCTTCGACATCGCCGCCGTGGTCAGCGGTCGCGATCCACGGGTGACCAGGACGATCCGCCCCGGGCCCGCGCGGCCGCTGGTGAGCGCGACCCGGCTGTCCGCCACGACCGTCGGGCACGTGATGCACCCCGGCGTGATCGCCTGTCTGCCCCACACGCCGCTGCGCGAGCTGGCGGGGCGCATGGCCGACCTGCGCGTCCACTGCATCGCGGTGTCGGGCGTCGGCAGGCACCCTGACGGGGACGAGCATCTGCTCTGGGGTCTTGTGAGCGACATGGACGTCGTGCATGCCGCGCGCCGCGACGCGCTCTCGATCCCCGCCGGCGACCTGGCGGCGACGTCGCCCCTCGCTCTCCCGGAGGACGCGACGCTCGAGCGCGCCGCGACTCTGATGGCCGAGCACGACGTGGCGCACGTCGTCGCGGTCGGGCGCTCGGGGATGCCGTCGGGCATCGTCTCGACGCTCGATGTGATCCGGATCCTGGCCGCCGGCTGAGACCGGCGGCTAACCGCCCGTCAGCAGCCCGCTGGCCTCGCACGTGTTGCCGCGCGGGCCGGAGGCGCGAGCGGTGACCTGGTCGGCGCCCGCGAAGTCGGGGAGGGAACGCCGGATGCGGAACGTGCCGCTGCCCGAGCGCGTGCGTGCCCGCCCCCGCCAGGCGACGCGGCGCTCGTGCACCAGGACGACGCGCCAGCGCTCACCGCCACGGCGGCCCTCAACCTCGAACTCGACGCGGATCGCGCCGTCCTTCGCTCTCAGCCGGAGCTTCGACGTTGCGCCCCTGCCGCAGCTGCCGCTGACCCGTACGTCCTGACCGTCGCCCCCCCGCGCGAGCGCGGGCGACGGAGCGCCGAGCGCGAGCGCAAGCCAGATGGCGGCGACGGCGGTGAGGACGAGTCGTCTGCGCACGGGAGCGAGCATCGTGCCGGGTGCCCGGTCCGGATCGCAATGGGACTTTGGTCGCGCTAGAGGCCGTTGCGCTCTGCCCAGAGCGCCGCCTGCGTGCGGTCGGTGACGCCGAGCTCGCGGAAGACCCGCGTGAGGTGCGACTTGACGGTCTTCTCGCTGATCTCCAGACGTCGCGCGATGAGCTTGTTCGGCAGCCCTTCGGCGAGGAGGCCGAGCACCTCGCGTTCGCGCTGTGAGAGCCCGGCGAGCGGATCGGGCGCGGAGCGCGCGTTGAGGATCGTGCGCGCGGCGCGCGGATCGAGCGGCGATTCACCCCGCGCCGCCGCGCGAATGCCGTCGGCGACGCCGTCGGCGTCGACGTCCTTGAGCAGGTAGCCGCACGCCCCGGCCTCCAGCGCACCCGTGATCCGGGTGCGGTCGGAGAAGGCCGTCAGCACGATCACCGCCGTCTGCGGGTGCTCGGCGAGGATCCGGCGCGTCGCCTCGATCCCGTCGAGGACCGGCATGTCGAGATCCATGAGCACGACATCCGGGCTCTTGAAACGGCATTGCTCGACCGCCTGGGCGCCATCGGCGGCCGTGCCGACGAGCTCCACGTCGTCGAGGGCGGAGATGAGCCGCCCGAGGCCGTCGCGGATGATGCCGTGGTCGTCGGCGAGCACGACGCGGATCATCCCGCCGGCACCTCGAGCTCGACCGTCGTGCCCGCCCCGGGCTCGGAGCGGACCGAGAGCGTGCCGCCGATCTGGGCGGCCAGACTCTCCAGCAGGGTGAGCCCGAGGTGGCCCTCCTCAGCGCTGCGCTCCCGGTCGGAGGCCGCGAACCCGCGCCCGTCGTCGACGACGACCAGTCGCGTGGTCGCCCGCGCGGGGCGCGTGACCTCTACCCGCACCGAGGTCGGGGCGCCGTGAGCGTGCGCGTTGCGGACGGCCTCACGCGCGACACGGTAGACGAGCGCGTCGTTGTCCCCGCCGGGCGCGGCCGCGTCGTCGACGTGAAGCGCGGTCGCGATGCCCGCGGCCGAGAGCGGGCTGAGCAGGTCGCTCAGCGCGACCTCCAGGCCGGCGGCCTGCAGGTTGGGCGGATAGATCTCCACCAGCAGGGTCCGCAGGTCACGCACGCCCTGGCGCAGCGTCGCGGTGGCATCCCGGAGCACGTCCGCGCCCTCCTGCTCGCCGCGGCGTTCGGCGGCCTCCGCCAGTGGCGCAAGCCCGAACGCGACTCCTGCGAGATCCTGGACGACACCGTCGTGGAGGTCGGCGGCGATGCGGCGGCGCTCCTGGGAAGAGGCTTCGACCGCGCTCGCCAGCAGGTATTCGCGGTCGCGATGCCCCCGCTGCAACCTCCGCGCCATCGACCACGCGAGCGGGAGCTGGAGGAGGATCAGCACGAGCAGGCCGCCGAGCAGCGGTGGCGCCAGCGCGCGCAGCAGCCGCGCGGCGCTCGAGCTCACCGACCCGAACCGCTGATAGATCTCGAACAGCACCTGCGTGCCGTTCGGCGTGCGGATCGCCGTGTGCGCCTCGAGCAACTTGCCCTGCGGTCGCTCGTAGCGATTCTCCGGCTTGCCGAGGTCGCTGATCGCCGCCTCCGCGCCTCCGCTGTCGAACAGGCGCAGCTCATCCTCGCCCAGCGCGAAGCGCTTGCCGATGAGGGCGGGCTCGTCGGAGTAGAGGATCGTCCCGTCCTTCGACCACAGCTTCACGCGCACGACCGAGCCCCTGACGATCTGGCCGAGGACGAGGTCGTCGAGGCGCTGGACGGCCGCGGCGTCCCCGCGCAGGATCCCGTCTCGCAGCCCGGCGGCCTCCACCAGGCGCGCCTCCGCGCGCACGCGGTCGCGCGTGCCGCGCTCAGCCTCGTCGATCGCGACCTGGCGCAGCGCGAAGAAGCCTCCGACGACGACGACCGCGACCGCGACGAGGCTGGCGAACATGAACCGCGCGACCGGCGCGGCGAGGGTCGGGGGACTGCCCATGTCGCGAATGATCTTGCACGGTCGGTCGGAGGGCCCATGCGACGTAGGTCCCATTGCGACCTGGACCGCCTGCGGCACAGGATGGTCCTCGTCCCCGCTCCACAACGATTGGAAGAACACGATGCTCTCCACCCGCACCCTCGCTCTGGGCCTCGCCGTCGCGGCTGTCGCCCTCACTCCTGCCGCTGCGCTCGCCAAGAACGGCGCCGACGACGGTCCGCTCCACGCCGCCGACGACCACGGCATGACGGTCGAGCCCGGCGACGACAACGGCGGCGCCGTCGAGCCCGGCGACGACAAGGGCGGCGCGGTCGAGCCCGGCGACGACAAGGGCGGCGCGGTCCAGCCCGGTGACGACAAGGGCGGCGCCACGCGCACGGCCCAGCGGATCGCCGGCAGCTGCACCGCGGGCTCGCACGCCAAGCTCAAGGTGAAGCGCAGCAGCGGACGCCTGGAGACCGAGTTCGAGGTCGACCAGAACCGCAGCGGCGCGAAGTGGAGCGTCCGCGTGCGCCGCAACGGCAAGTCGGTCGTCAAGACGAGCGCGACGACGAAGGCCCCCAGCGGCTCCTTCTCCGTCAACCGTCGCATCGGCGACCCGGCCGGCAGCGACCGCATCACGGCCAAGGCCACGAGCCGCTCCGGCGAGGTCTGCAGGGCCGCCGTCACGATCTGACCCGAAGTCCATCCGCTCACGCGACACGGAGGCCGGCGCATGCCGGCCTCTTGTCGTTCTACGGCACCGACTCGGCTTCGAACCGCGCCGCGACCGCGGCCGTCAGCTCCTCGTCGCGCAGGCGCCGGCGGATCCGGTTCAACGCGATCAGACCGAACACCGAGGGCAGGCCGAGCTGGAACACGCGGTAGGCGAGGACGGCCGCCGCCGCCTGGGCTGCCGGGGCGCCGTAGACCACGAACATCCCGATCAGGCCGCCCTCGGTCCCCCCGACGCCGCCGGGAGTCGGAATGAGCGCGCCGACCTGGCCGAGCGTGTACGCCAGGACGAACGCCCCGATCGGCGGTCCGTCGCCGCCAAAGGCCTGGAACGAGGCCGCGACGGCCGCGACGGCGAAGGCCAGGTATCCGACGCAGCCGCCCACGACGAGGGGGTCGTGGCCACGGAGCAGCGCGAAGCTCTCCTGCACGCCGTCGCGCAGCAGCGCCGCGAGGCGGGTTGCCCAGCGGGAGAAGAAGCCGGGCGAGTGCGCCCGCTCCCCTACCGGCAGGCGCCCGAGCGCCGTCACCGCCGCCACGACGGCGACCGCGAGCCCCGCCGGCAGCAGCGTGCCGACCCAGGCGACCCCGCTCGGCAGCAGCCCGAGCCCCGTCATGATGCCGGCGAGCACGATCGCGGCGAAGCTCGCCCCGCTCGTGAGCAGGAACAGCGCGACCGAGCGAGGTGTGGCGAACGCGCTCGGGACGCCGGCGCGCCGCATCAGCAGCGCGCCGAGCGCCGGCCCGCCGATGCCGCCGGTCGGCAGCAGGACGTTGCTGCCCTGTTCGGCCATCCCGAGGTTCCAGCTCGCGCGCCAGCCGATCCGCCGTGACAGCGTCCCGCGCAGGGCCGCGACGTAGCTCAGGTTCGACGCGAGCACGCAGAGGAACGTGACCGCGAGCCAGGCCGGGTCGGCCCGGTTGAAGCGCTCGCGCACCTCCTCCAGCCCGGGCAGAACGCTGACCACGAGCACCAGCACGGCGACGAGGCCCACCAGGCCGAGCGCGCGCCGGACGAGCGCGGCGGAGGCCGGAACCTCCTGCTGGGGCGGGTCTGTGTCGCTTGGCTGCCCGCTCGTCGCCATCGGTCGACCCCGTCGTACCACAGGACGACCGAGGCGCTGAGGCTCAGACGTTGAGCGACGGGAACGGCGCGGCGGGCCCGGGCGCCTCGAGCCGGACGCGCGCGTCGACGACGAGCGCGCCCTCGGGCGTTGCGATGACCGGGTCGAGATCGAGCTCCGCGACGGCCGGATGCGTGGCCGCGAGGGCGCCGACCCGAAGGACGAGGTCGCGCAGCGAGTCGAGGTCGGCCCGCAGGCGGCCGCGGTGACCGTCGAGCAACGGGAACGTCCGGAGGTCGCGGAGCATGCCGTCGGCTTCGTCCGGGCCGAGCGGCGCGAGCCTGACCTGGACGTCCCCGAGCAACTCGACCGCGACGCCGCTGGCAGCGCAGGTGACGAGCGGGCCGAAGGCCGGATCGCCGACGGCGCCGACGATCAGCTCCGTCCCGGCCGGCACCATGCGCTGGACATGGAAGCCCGCGACGGGCGTCCCCGCGGCCTCCAGGCGAGCGGCCATCTCGCCCGCGGCGCGGATCACGGCGGCCGCCCCGGCGAGCCCGAGCCGCACCCCTCCGGCGTCACTCTTGCGGACGAGGCCCGGCGCCACCGCCTTCAGCGCGACCGGGCCGCCGAGATCGGCGGCGGCGCGCCCCGCCGCCTGCGCCGTGGCGACGAGCCGGCTCCCGACCACGGGGATGCCCCAGCAGCGCAGCAGGCGCTCGACCTCCGCGGGCGCCAGCCGGCCTCCTCCCCGTCCCAGCCCCGCCGCGATGATGGTCAGCGCCGAGGCGGTGTCGGCGTCCGGCGGCTCGAACGGTGGGTCGGGCGGCGCCGCCCGGCGACGCGCGTGCCGGACGGCGTGGGCCAGCGCCCGCACGGCCTCCTCCGGCGTGGTGAAGCGCGGAACGGCGCCCGCGTCGGCGGTCGCGGGCGCGTCGGCCCCCAGCCACACCCCGAGCACCGGCCGCAGGGCGCCGTCGGCCGCTGCGGCGATGCCGCGGGCGACCTCGCCCGCGCGACCCGCCAACGGCCGCACGAAGATGGTCACGACGGCCTCCACCGCGTCGTCGGCGAGCAGGATGCGCAGCGAGCGCTCGTAGTGAGCCGCGGTCGCGGCGGCGGTCATGTCCACGGGGTTCGCGGTGACGGCCCCGCCCGGCAGCGCTCCGGCGAGCGCCGCCCGCGTCGCCTCCGAGAGCGGCTCGACACGCAGCCCGGCCGCCTCGCACGCATCTCTGCACGCGACCCCTGGCCCGCCCGCGTTCGTCAGCACCGCCACGCGCTCGCCCGGCGGCAGCGGCTGGCGCGCGAGCAGCGCCGCGACGTCGAACATCTCCCCCAGGGTGTCGGCGCGCAGCACGCCCGCGTGCGCGAACAGCGCGTCGACGGCCGGCGTCCGGCGGCCCCTCACCGCCACGATCGGCTTCGCCCCCGTGATGCGCCGCGCGATCCGCCCGAACCTCCGCGGATTTCCGAACGACTCCACGTAGAGCAGCAACACCGAGGTGTCCGCGTCCTGCTCCCCGTACTCGAGGAAGTCGTTGCCGGAGAGATCCGCCTTGTCGCCCATCGAGACGAACGACGAGAACCCGATGCCGCGCGCTGCCGCCGCGTCGATCGCGGCGATCGCGAACCCGCCGCTCTGCGCGGCGAAGCCGAGGTTCCCGGGCGGGGGCGCGACGGGCGCGAACGTCGCGTTGAGGGCGGTCTCGGCACAGGCGACGCCGAGGCTGTCGGGGCCGACCATGCGCATGCCCGCGTCCCGGCAGACGGCGAGCAGCTCGTCGACCTCCGCGGGCCCCGCCGTCAGCACCACCAGTACGCGGACGCCCTTGGCGGCGCATGCGCGCGCCGCGTCGACGACCGCGTCAGCGGCCACCGCGATCACCGCGAGCTCGACCTCGCCCGCCACGTCGGCGAGCGCACGATCCGCGTCGACGAGATGCAGCGGCCCCGGGAACCCGGCGGCGCGCAGGTTGCGCGCGACCTCGCCGCCGACGGTCCCCGGCTCGCCGGAGGCGCCGATCACCGCGACCGACGAGGGTCGCAGGACATGCGCGACGGCCGCGACGTCGGCGGCGCGCTGGCGTTCCTCGAAGCGCCCTCGGGCATCGTGCGACAGGGCGGTCGGGAACTCGAGCGCGATCTCGCCCTCCTCGCGGCGGGAGACGACCGGGAAGCCGGAGTCGTGGAAGACCCGCAGCATGCGGCGGTTCTCCGACAGGACGGTCGCGGTGAAGGTGTCGACGCCGGCGACCGACGCGGCGTGCGCGAGGTGGGCGATCAGCACGGTGGCGATGCCGTGGCCGTGCCAGTCGTCGGCCACCGCGAACGCGACCTCGGCCCGCCCCGGCGACGCCCGGACATAGGTGCCGTGCCCGACGACGCTGCCTTCCTCGCCGCGCAGCGCGAGCAGGGACAGCCCCTCGTCGGAGTCCGCGGCGCGGCGGGCGGCCGCGTCGAGGTCGACACCGGCGCTGAAGAAGCGGAACCAGCGCGACTCGTCCGAGAGCGCGGCGAGGAAGGCGCGCAGCCGCGGTATGTCGTCGGTCGTCGCCGGCCGCACGTGCACGGTCGAGCCGTCGCGCAGGACGATCTCGGTCTCGACGGGCGCCATCGCCCGCGATCGTCGCAGCCGGGCAGGTCGGGTGGGAACTACGGACGCGCACCCGTGGTCCGACGGGATGCCGGGGCGGCCCGCGGGGCTGAGAGTGCAGGCATGCACACCAACCTCGGCATCAACGGCTTCGGCCGCACCGGACGCGCGGCGTTCCGCGCCGCCCACGAGCAGGGCGCCGACCTCGAGTGGGTCGGCATCAACGACCTGATGGACATCGAGATGCTCGCGCACCTCCTCCGTCACGACTCGGTCTACGGGCCGTTCCCGGGCGAGGTCGAGGTGCTCGACGGCGCCCTCCGGGTCGATGGCCACGAGATCCCCGTCTTCGCCGAGCCGGATCCCGGCCTGCTGCCGTGGGGCGCCCTCGGCGCCGACGTCGTCATCGAGTCGAGCGGCCACTTCCGCGATCGCGCGGGCGCCATGCGGCACCTCGAGGCCGGAGCGCGCAAGGTGATCATCTCCGCGCCGGCCAAGGAGCCCGACGTCACCGTCGCGCTGGGGATCAACTTCGAGAGCGACTACGACCCCGAGCGCCACCACATCATCTCCAACGCGTCGTGCACGACCAACTGCCTCGCCCCGGTGGCCAAGGTGCTGCACGAGGCGTTCGGCATCCGCCACGGCGTGATGACCACGATCCACGCCTACACGGGCGACCAGCGCCTGCTCGACGCGCCGCACAAGGACTACCGCCGCGCCCGCAGCGCCGCCGTCAACCTCGTGCCGACCTCCACCGGCGCCGCCAAGGCGATCGGCCTCGTCATCCCCGACCTCCTCGGCCGCCTGCAGGGCTTCGCGGTCCGAGTCCCGGTGCCGACCGCGTCGCTCGTCGACCTCACCGTCGAGCTCGAGCACGAGACCTCGGCGCAGGCCGTCAACCACGCCATCCGCGAGCGCGCCGACCAGGGCGCTCTCACGGGCATCCTCGCCTACAGCGAGGAGCCGCTCGTCTCCACGGACATCGTCAAGTCCTCCTACAGCTCCGTCTTCGACTCGGGCCTCACGCTCGTGACCGGAGGCACCCAGCTGAAGGCGGTCGCCTGGTACGACAACGAATGGGGCTATTCCAGCCGCCTCGTCGAGCTCGCCCAACAAGTGCTGGTTCCCGTCGCGGAGGCAATCTCATGAAGGCTCTCGTCTACCACGGTCCCGGCCTGCGCGGCTGGGATTCCGTCCCCGATCCGTCCATCATCGACCCGACCGACATCGTCGTCCGGATCGACTGCTCCACGATCTGTGGCACCGACCTGCACATCCTCAAGGGCGACGTGCCCGAGACGACGCCCGGCACCGTGCTCGGTCACGAGGCCGTCGGCACCGTCCAGGAGGTCGGGCCGAGCGTCACGACCGTGGCCGTCGGCGACCGCGTGCTGCTGTCCTGCGTGAGCGCGTGCGGGCGCTGCCGCTTCTGCAAGGAGGGCCGCTACGGCCAGTGCCTCGGCGGCGGCGGGTGGATCTTCGGTCACACGATCGACGGGCTGCAGGCCGAGTACGCGCGCGTGCCGTTCGCGGACAACTCCGTCTACAAGGTGCCCGAGGAGCTGAGCGACGAGCAGGTCCTGTTCCTGGCCGACATCCTCCCCACCGCCTACGAGGTCGGCGTGCTCAACGGCATGGTCACCCCGGGCGACACCGTGGCGATCGTCGGCGCCGGGCCGATCGGCCTGGCCGCGATCCTCACCGCGAAGCTCTACACGCCGGGGCGGATCGTCGCGATCGACCTCGACGACAGCCGGCTCGAGAGCGCCGTGCGATTCGGCGCCGACACGACGATCAACAACGGCCGCGAGGACGCGCTGGCGCAGGTCATGGAGCTCACCGACGGCCTCGGCGCCGACGTGTCGTTCGAGGCGGTCGGCGTGCCGCAGACGTTCGAGCTGGCGGCCGAGCTGATCCGGCCCGGCGGCCGCGTGGCGAACATCGGCGTGCACGGCGCCCCGGTGACGCTGCACCTCGAGACGCTCTGGATCCGCGACGTCACGATCACGACCGGCCTGGTCGACACCTACACGATCCCCACGCTCATGAAGCTGATCTCGAGCGGTCGCCTCGACCCGACGGTCTTCGCCACGCACCGGTACGCGCTCGGCGACACGATGGCCGCCTACGACACGTTCGCCGACGCCGCGAACACCGGCGCGCTGAAGGTCGTGCTCGAGGGCAGCGAGCTCGCGCACGGCGCGAACGGCCGCGTCGCCGCGAGCCTGGTGGCTCTCGGCTAGGCGGCGGGGGCGATCGGCGTCTCGCCGGGCACGAGCGGGACGTCGGCTCGCTGGGCTCGCGTCGAGCGGCCGCTCCAGTAGAACACGACGCCGAGCAGCAGGAGCGCCGCGAGTGGCACGAACTGCGAGACCTCGAAGGCGCCGCGCTGGTTCGCGAAGCCCTCGGGCAGCGCGTCGTCCGGCTTGGAGGTGCCGAACCCCGGATACAGCAGCGCAACCGTCGCGAGCGCCGCCCAGCCGGTGGTGAGCACGCTCACGATCCAGGCCCCCGCCATCCCTCCCGGCACGCGGTAGGGCCGTGGAACGTGCGGATGCGAGTAGCGCAGCTTGACGAGCGCCGGGAAGACGAGGAGGTAGGCGATCGTGGTGGTGGAGATCGCGAGCCCGAGCACGACGCTGAAGTACTTGCCCGCGTTGCCGCTGGTGAGCGCGAAGGCCAGGACCATCACGATCGTCGAGAAGACGCCCGAGAGGAGGTTGACCACGATCGGGGTGCCCCAGCGCTTGGAGAAGACGCCGAACCAGCGCGGCGCGGCGCCGTCGAAGCCGGCGACGGCCTGCGCCCGGTCGGCGCCCATGATCCAGGTGGTGCCGCTGGACAGCAGCGCCCAGATGAAGCCGAGCGCGGCGATGTCGCCGAGCACCTTGCCCGCGCCGGTCAGAGTCGCCGTCACGGTGCCGTCCGAGGCGGTCACGACGTGCCCGCCGTAGACGGTGAAGACCGTCTTGATGGCGTCGATGAAGCCGCCGAGGCTGGTGATCTGCGCGGCGGGCAGCACCAGCAGGATCGCGAGGATCGGCGCGCCGTAGAGCACGAACGTCCCGATCGCGGCGCGGATCACGGTGAACGGCACGTCCTTCTGCGGATCCTTCATCTCGTCGCCGGCGGCATTCGGCAGCTCGAAGCCGACGTAGTTGAAGAACAGCACCGGGACCGCCGCGATGAAGATGCCCCACGTCGGCTTGAACTCGCTGCCGCCGACACCGTGCACGCCATGGTCGGCCGCATACAGGATCACGGTCAGCGTGAACAGGCCGAGGACCCCGATCCGAACCCAGGCGCCGATCGTCGGGATCCACTTGCCGACCCCGAAGGAGAGGATCGCCGCCCACACGGCGAACCAGATGAAGGCGATCGAGAAGACGTACTTCCAGACGCCGGTGAGCGGCGTGAAGAAGTCACCGAACGTGGTGACGGCGAGGATCGTCAGGGTGCCGCCGAGCCAGATCGGGTTCGACAGCCAGTACAGGACCGAGTTGATCGACGCCGTGAAGCGCCCGAACGCGAGCTTGACCCAGATGTAGGCGCCGCCCTCCTCGGTGAACGACGAGCCGAGCTCCGCGGCCAGCAGCGCATAGGGGACGAAGAAGAAGATGCCGAGGAACGCCAGCCAGGTGAACGCCTGGGCGCCGTCGTTGGAGACCGCGCCGAGGGTGTCGAGCCCGACCAGCGTGCAGATCAGGAAGAAGAAGATGTCGAAGCGCCCGAAGTGCTTCTGGAGCTTCGCCTTCTCCTCCAGGGCTGCCTGGGTGGTGTGCTCGACGAGCTCATCGGCTCGCGCTCCGGACGACGCCATCTCGATCCCCTCTCCGAACGGCTGGTCGCCAGATCCAACCGGAACGTCGGCGAGAACACAATCCGCGCAGGGGACCGCCCGGCTACGCCACCTGTCCGACGAGCGCGCCGATGCCCGCGGTGACGGCCATCGCGACCGCACCCCACGCCACGACCCGGACGGTCGCGGCCCGTCGTGGCGCACCGCCGAGTCGGGCGCCGAGGTCGCCGAGCAGCGCGAGCGCGACGATCGTCACGGCCACGGTCGCGGCGACCCGCGCGCCGGCCGGCGTCGCCGCGACGGCGACGAGCGGCAGCGTCGCGCCCGCCGAGAACGAGAGCGCGGACGTCCACGCCGCCTGGAACGGCCGCGCCAGCCGCGCCTCGTCGAGACCCAGCTCGTCGCGCGCGTGAGCCTCCAGCGCGCCGCGGCGCGACAGCGATGTCGCCACCTCGCTCGCCAGTGCCGGCGGGAGGCCCCGTTGCTCGTAGATGGCGGCGAGCTCGCGCAGCTCGCCGGGCGGGTCGCGGCGAAGCTCACGCTCCTCGAGGCGCATGTCGGCCTGCTCGGCGTCGCGCTGCGAGCTGACCGACACGTACTCGCCGGCCGCCATCGACAGCGCGCCGGCCACCAGCCCGGCGACCCCGGCGACCACGATTGCGGCACCCGCCGCGCCCGACGCGGCCACGCCGAGCACGAGGCTCGCAGTCGAGAGGATGCCGTCGTTGGCACCCAGCACGGCGGCGCGCAGCCAGTTGGACCGGTGGCTGAGATGGACCTCGGGACGGGACCGTGGAGCGCGCACGCCGACCGACCGTACTGCGCGCTCTGCGGGTTTCCCCGCCTGAGCTGCGGAGGATCGCCGATGCGCCCCGGCGCGCAGGGCGCGAGGGTGATCCGCATGACCCCACACGTCGTCATCGCCGGTGGTGGCGTCGGCGCCCTCGAAGGGCTCCTGGCGCTCCAGGCCCTCGCGGGCGATCGCGTCCACATCAGCGTCCTCACCGCCACGCGTCACCTGACCTACCGCGCGCTGTCGGTCGCGGAGCCGTTCGGAACCGGCCCCCCGCAGCGATACGACTGGGAGGACATCACCCGCGATCGCGGCGTGCGATGGATTCCGGATGTCGTCGAGGTCGTCCGTCCGGACGCGCGCGAGGTCGACACCCGCGACGGCCCGCCGGTTCCCTACGACGCGTTGCTCCTGGCCGTCGGCGCCCGGCCGGAGCCGGCGCTGGCCGGCGCCGTCACCTTCGCCGGCCCCGGCGACGTCCTCGCGCTCAAGGAGGCGCTCGAGGCGCTGGCGCCCGGGCGGCGGCACAGGATCGCGTTCGTCGCCATGGCCGGCACGGCGTGGACCCTCCCCCTCTACGAGCTGGCGCTGATGACGGCGGAGCACGGGCGGCGGCACGGTCTGGACCTGGCGATCGAGCTGATCAGCCGCGAGTCCGCGCCGCTCGGCATCTTCGGCGCGGCGGCCAGCGCGGCGGTGCGCCGGCGCCTCAGCGACGCCGGCATCCGCATCCGCGTCGGCACGTTCCCGACCGAGTTCGCGGAGGGCAGGCTCTGGCTCGAGCTGGAAGGCCCGCTGGACGTGGATCTCGTCGTGGCGCTCCCACGGCTGAGAGGCCCCCAGCTCCCCGGGCTCCCCCACGAGTCCGGCGGCTTCGTGCCCGTGGCCGCCTACGGGCGGGTGCGGGGCGTCGACCGTGTCTGGGCGGTGGGCGACATGACGACCCGGCCACTCAGGCAGGGCGGTCTCGCCACCCAGCAGGCCGAGGTCGCCGCGGCGGACATCGCGGCGCAGGTCGCCGGCAGCGACGTCGAGGTACCGCCGTACCAGCCCACGCTCCGGGGCATGCTGCTGACCGGCTCCGAGCCGCTGTACCTGGAGCGCGACCCGCGCGCGCCCGTCCGCTCGACGGCATCGTCGGAGCGCTTCGGCCGGCCGGCGCAGAAGATCGCCGGCAACCGCCTCGGCCCGTACCTCGAGTCCGCCCCTACACGGTCATGAGCCCATGCTGGAGCGCGTAGTGCACGAGCTCGGCGCGGCTGGTGAGCCGGATCTTCTGCTGGATGTGGGCGCGGTGCGATTCGACGGTGCGGACGCTCAGGAACAGCAGCGCGGCGATCTCGGCGTTCGTGTGACCGAGGGCGATCAGGCGCAGGATCTCCACCTCGCGCTCGGTCAGGTCGTCCGGCGGGCCGGCCGCCTCGGGTGGCGCCGCGGCGATCAGGGCGCCGAGCTGCGGCGTGAGGAAGGTGCCGCCCGACGCGACGACGCGAACCGCCTGCACGAGCTCCTCGTCGGCGGCCTCCTTGAGCACGTACCCGCTCGCGCCGGCCTGCAGGGCCTCGCGGGCGAACGCCGGGTCGTCCTGCATGGTGAGGACGACCACGCGGGTCGCGGGTGACTCCTCGCGGATGGCCGGGATCGCCGTGAGGCTCGGCTCCCCCGGCATGTTGAGATCGAGGATCAGCACGTCGGGGCGGTGCGCACGCACGTAGCGGCGGGCGTCGGTCACGTCGCCCGCCTCCGCCACGACCTCGAAGTCCTCCTCGCGATCGAGAACCATCCGGAGGCCGCTGCGCACCACGCGGTGATCGTCGGCGATCACGATCTTCGTCATCGGGCGCAATCTACCGTCCGCAGTTTCCCGCAACCGGCGTGCGGCCCGCTGCGGATGGACCGGGCCCGCCCCGCACCTAGGCTCGTTGCGACCACGAGAAGGAGACCGAGATGACCCTCGACCACCAATCCCGACGCATCGTCGTCGGCTACGACGGCTCTCCCGCGTCGCGCGCTGCCCTTGCACGAGCCGCCGAGCGCGCCGGTGCTGACGGCAAGGTCTATGTCGTCCATGCGTACAGCCTGCCGCACGACTGGGTCGGAACGCCGGATTACCAGCGCCTCCTCGACGTCGTGCTCGATCGAGCGCACGCCTGCGTCAAGCCGCTTGAGGCGGACCTCCAGGGCGTCGACTGGGAGGTCGAGGTGATCGCCGACCGACCCGCCCGCGCGCTCGCCGGCGTCGCCGCGACCCGGGAGGCCGACGAGATCATCCTCGGCACCCGAGGCTTCGGGCGCGGCCGAGCGCTGCTCGGCAGCGTCGCGCACGAGCTGATCCACCTGGCCGAGTGCCCGGTCACCGTGATCCCCGAGCGCGCGGTCGAGCGGTCCGTGGTGCGTGCCAGAGCACTGGTGGCCCCATGAGCCAGGCGACCCCAGCGCACGTCGTGATCGCCGGCGGCGGCGTGGCAGCGCTCGAGACCCTCCTCGCCCTGCGCGATCTCGCGCGGGGCCGCGTCGACATCACCCTCGTCGCACCGCAGGCGTCGTTCACCTATCGCCCGATGACGGTGGCGGAGCCGTTCGCCAAGGGCCACGCCACGAGCTACGAGCTCGCCGGGATCGCCAAGCGGTTCGGTGCCCGGCTCGTCCAGGACACCGTCGCCGAGGTCGCCCCGGCCGAGCAGGCCGTCCGCACCGGCGAGGGCACGGTGATCAAGTACGACCACCTCGTCCTCGCCACCGGCGCCCGGGCGACGCCCGCCTACGCGCACGCCATCACCTTCGGCGAGGACCGCGAGGAGGAGGCGCTGCACGGGCTGCTCCGCGACGCCGAGGAGGGCTACGCCAAGCGCATCGCCTTCGTCGTCCCCAACGAGCCGACGTGGACGCTGCCGCTGTACGAGCTCGCGCTGATGACGGCCCGCGAGGCCTGGAGCATGGGCGCCGACTGGCTCGAGTTCCTGTTCCTCACACCCGAGAGCCGGCCGCTCGCCATCTTCGGAGCCACCGCCGGCGACACCGTCACCGAACTGCTCGACGGCGCGGGGATCGAGTTCGTGGGCTCGGCGTACACCACCGTCGAGCACGGTCACCTGGTCGTCGACCCGGGAGGGCGCCGGATCGACGTCAACCGCGTCGTCAGCCTGCCCCGTCTCGAGGGCCTGCAGATCCCGGGCGTCCCGGTCGATGCCGCGGGCTTCGTCCCCGTCGACACCCACGGCCGCGTGGCCGGCCTCTCGCAGGTGTACGCGGCGGGCGACGGAACCGCGTTCCCGATCAAGCAGGGCGGTCTCGCCACCCAGCAGGCGGACGCGGTCGCCGAGACGATCGCCGAGGCGGTCGGAGCTCCGATCGTGGCCGAGCCGTTCCGGCCCGTCCTGCGCGGGATGCTCCTCACCGGCGGCGACGACCGCTTCATGCGCAACGCCATCGCCGGCGGCGAGGGTGAGGCGAAGGTCGCGAACCACGCGCTCTGGTGGCCGCCGAGCAAGATCGCGGGCCGCTACCTCGCCCCGTTCCTGTTCGGCCGTGATGAGCTCGCGGCCGTCGAGCGCATCCGCGGCGAGCACCTCGCGGTGGAGACCCCCCTCGGCCCCTCGGGCGTGCCGGCGGACGCCTCATGACTGCTCCCGGGCCGATCGTCGTCGGCGTGGAGCGCTCCGAGCGCTCGCGTGACGCGCTCGCGCTCGCCCGGGCGCTCGCCCGCGCCGCGGGGACCCGGCTGGTCCTCGTCGCGGTCTATGCCGCCGATGCGCGGTCGGCCGTGATGGAGCGCGGCGCCTACGCCCGCTCCCTGGCGATCGAGGCGGTATCCGCGCTCGAGTGGGTGGCACGGCCGCTCGCCGGGGTGTCTGCCGAGTCGCGAGCCGTGCCCTGCAGCTCCGTCCCCCGCGGCCTCCAGGAGGTCGCGGAGGCCGAGGGGGCGCTCGCGATCGTCGTCGGCGCGTCGCATCGAGGCCCGCTCGGGCGGATCGTGCCCGGCAGCGTCGGCGAGCGCCTGCTGCGCGGGACCCCCTGCCCGGTGGCGGTGGCGCCACGCGGCTACTGGGGGCAGGCGTTCGCAGGCATCAAGCGGATCGGCGTCGGCTACATGGGAGCCCCGGAGGCGGGCGAGGCGCTCGCCGCGGCGGTCGGCCTGGCGGCCCGGACGGATGCCGCCGTGCGGGTGCTCAGCGTCATCGAGCCGACCACGGTGAGCGCATCGCTGTATCTGGGATCCGGCTTCGGGGCGGTCGAACCGAACATGCGTGCCGACATCGCCCGCAACCTGCGGCGCGCGGTCGACGACGTCGCCGCCCCCGTGGAGATCTCCGCGGAGGTGGCCGACGGCTACGCCGACGACGAGCTCGCCCGGCTCTCCCGCGACGTCGACCTCCTGGTCTGCGGCTCCCGCGGCCACGGCCCGGCCGGCAGCGTGATGCTCGGCTGCGTCTCGACCGGCGTCCTGCGCAAGGCGTGCTGCCCGATCCTCGTGATCCCCCGCGGAGCCCGCGACGGCTTCGCCGCTCTCCGCGCGCCCGTGATGGCGCCGGCGTCCGTCACCTAGCCGCTCACCGCGCCTCCCGTTCGAGCTCCTCGCGGTGGTCGGGGTGGGCGATCGCGATCAGCGCCCGGGCCCGGTCGGCCAGCGACCGGCCGCGCAGGTGCGCCACCCCCCACTCGGTGGCGACGTGGTCGACGGTGTTCTTCAGGGTCGTGACGACCGAGCCCTCGGTCAGGCGCGCGCGGATCCGGCTGCGGCCCTGCGAGGTGGTCGACCGCAGGACGATGAACGCCTTGCCGCCCTCCGAGTACATCGCCCCGCGGGCGAAGTCGGCCTGGCCTCCGCTCGAGGACCAGTAGCGCCCGGCCATCGTCTCGGAGGCGCACTGGCCCATCAGGTCGACCTCCGTCGTCGCGTTGATCGAGACGAAGTCGTGCTCGCGGGCAATCGTGCGCGGGTCGTTGACGTAGTCGACCGGCAGCATCTCGACGACGCCGTTGTCGTGCATCCAGTCGTAGAGCCGCTGGGTGCCGAGGGCGAACGTCGCGACGACCTTGTGCCGGCGCAGCTGCTTGTCGGTGCCGGTGATGACGCCGCGGTCGACGAGGTCGATGATCCCGTCGGAGAGCAGCTCCGTGTGGATGCCGAGGTCGCGGTGCCCCGTCAGGGAGCTGAGGATGGCGTCGTTGATGCCGCCGATGCCGACCTGCAGCGTCGCGCGATCGGGGATGTGCTCCACCACCGCCGCGGCGATCCGGTGGTCGCGCTCGTCCGGAGGCGCCGGCGGCACCTCGACGAGCGGCCGCGCCGACTCGCACCATCCGATGACCTGTGACACGTGGATCTGGTTGAGGCCGAACGTGCGCGGCATCTGCGGGTTGGCCTCGAGGAAGAACGGGACCCGCCCGATCAGCGCGGCGACGTACTCGGCGTTCGTCCCCAGGCTGAAGTAGCCGTGTGCGTCGGGCATGCTCGCGGCGGCGATCACGAGCGAGCAGCGGGTGCTGTCCCGCAGCAGTCGCGGCACCTCCGAGAAGTGGTTCGGCACGAGATCGACGTGCCCGGCCCAGTACGCGGGGCGCGTCGCCGCCGAGAGGAAGTAGCTGACGTGGCGCAGATGGTCGCCGCACTCCCCGTGCATGTACGCCCGCTCGCGGAGCGCGTGCATCTGGTGGATGCGCACGCGGTCGAGCCTTCGGTGCTCCGCCTCGAGCAGGTCGACGAGGGCCACCGGCTCGCCGTTGGCCATCGGCACGACGATGTCGGCCCGCGGCGGGACGTGGTCGAGAACCGCCTCGGGCGCCGATGGATCCACCGCGGCAATCTCGCACAGGTTGCGGGTTTCCCGCACTGCATCGGCGGGGTTGCGCGGATGAGCGGTGGCGTCTCGGCGGACAGGATGGGCGTCGACCCTTCCCGCAGATGAACAAAGGAACCCCATGAGCAAGCTCTTCCAGTACGCAGGAACCGCCGCCAGCGTCGTGCTGATCGCCTTTGGCATCGGCGCCGTCGTCATCGGCTTCAGCGGGCGTGACCGAGTCGGCACCGAGCTTGCTCGTGAGCAGATCGTCGGCACGCCCGACTCCACCATCCCCAACCAGCTCGTCAACACCGGCAACGAGGCGCAGGCGTTCGCCAAGGTCATGCGCAAGCACACCCTCGAGGCGACCGGCGGCAAGACCTACGCCCAGATGCCGCAGTACCTCACCGCCTCCGGCAAGGGCACCGGCGACAAGGCCGCCGCCGCCAAGGACCCCAAGACCGGCGCCCCGGTCTCCAACCCGGCCCGCACGATCTGGGTCACCGAGACCGCGCTGACGACCGCGCTCAACACGGCCTACTTCGCCGAGAGCATGGCGACCTTCGTTATCGCCATGGGCTTCGCGCTCCTGCTGACCGGGCTCGGGTTCCTGGTCCTCACGCTGCGGGTGCTCCGCGAGCCCGGTGCGGTCAAGCGGTCCCGCGCCAAGCCGGTCGCGGCTGTCGCGGTCCCGCACTGAGCTGACACGAGCAGACCGTAGGGTCACGGACCTCCGCCTTCAAACGGCGGGGGTCCGGTTCGTTTAACGTCGCCTGCAGTGACGACCGCGCGCACCCAGGACGAGTTCGAGCGTCGCTACGCGGCGCCGGTGCTCGCCGAGCAGGTCGATCCCCGCGAGCGGACGCGCGAGCGCCGCGAGGGCCAGGCGCGCGCGGCGCCCGACGAGCCGTTCGCGCTGCGCGGCTGCCTGCTCACGCCGGACGAGGCGATCGACCCGGGCTGGCTCGTGGTGTCGGGCGCCTCGATCGCCGAGCTGCGCGACACGGCGCCGCGCGACATGCGTGTGATCGACACCGAGGGCATCGTGATGCCCGGGCTGATCGACCTTCACGGCCATCCCGAGTACAACGTCTTCCCCGCCTGGGAGCCGCCCGGCTCGTTCGCGAATCGCTACGCGTGGCGTGACAGCGCGGAGTACGACGAGGTGATCAAGCAGCCGTGGCGGCTCCTGACCACGGCCTCCGACGGGCAGCCGTCGCTCCTGGCGACGCTCACCCGCTACGCCGAGGCGCGCGCGCTGATCGGCGGCGTGACCGCGATCCAGGGCGCGAGCGCGAAGTACCCCGACCCGCACGAGTCGCTGGTGCGCAACGTCGACCTCTTCGTCTTCGGCGGCCACCACGGGCGCTCGCTGATCGACCCGCTGCGCCAGACCGCGAAGGCGGCCGCGGCGCTGCGGGCGGAGATCGACGGCGGCGACGTGCGGGCGGTCTACGTCCACCTCGCCGAGGGCGTCGACGACGACTCGCGCGCGGAGTTCGACCGCCTGCTCGAGCTCGAGCTGGTCACGCCGGCGACGGTGATCATCCACGGCACCGCGCTCACCGACGCGCAGCTCGGCGTCGTCGCGGAGCGCGGCGCCAAGCTCGTGTGGTCGCCGCAGAGCAACCTCCGCCTCTACGGCCAGACCACGGCGGCGGCGCGCGCCCTCGCGCTCGGGATCCCGACGGCGCTCGGAGCCGACTGGCTGCCCAGCGGCAGCCCGAGCCTGCTCGACGAGCTCAAGATCGCCCGCCTCCAGCTCGCGCAGCAGGACGCGCCCGCGGAGGCCAGGCGCCTGGTCGCGATGCTGACCAAGGACGCGGCGAGCGTCGCGGCGCTCGAGGACCGGCTCGGGACGCTCGCGCCGGGGCGCGCCGCGGACCTGCTCGTCCTCGAACGGCACCACGCGGACCCGTGGGAGAGCGTGCTGCTCGCCGACCGCCGGTCGGTCGAGCTCGTCACGATCGGGGGCGACATCGCCTACGGCCGCCGCGCGTGGGTCGAGGCGCTGGCCGGGCCGACCGACGCCGAGCCGGTCACCGCCTGGGGCAAGCCGATGGCGCTGGACCTGAGCTTCAGCGTGCTCGCCTCCGACGGCCCGCCGCCGCGTCTCGCCACGCTGCGCGCCGAGCTGCTCTCGCGCTACCGCCAGATCGGCCCTATCTTCGCCTAGCGGGGTCGAATAGCGTCCGCACGACGCTCAACGACCAAGAGGAGTAGCCATGCAGCTCTACGCCATCCTTCGCCGCGCCGGCTGGAAGTCGCCCGGCGAGCTCGAGGAGGCTGCCGGACGCTCCACGCGCGTCGGCAACGAGGACATGCCCGACGAGGTGCGCTGGATCCGCAGCTACGTGCTCGAGGAGGGCGGCGGCTCGGTCGGCACCGTCTGCATCTACGAGGCCACGAGCCCGGAGGCGCTGCGCAAGCACGCCTCGCTCGCCGACCTCCCGATCGACGAGGTCATCCCCGTGGTCGACACCGTGTTGGTGCGACCGGACCCGGAGCCGGCCAACGCCTAACGCACCGTGTAGGGCCCGGTCGCCTCGGCGTGGTAGCCCTTCGCGCCGACGGCGGCCGCGAGCGGGCTGCGGTGGTCCTCGCCGGCTTCCAGGCGATCGAGCGCGGCGCGGAAGTCGTAGCGGGGCGCCCACCCCAGCTCGCTCCGCGCCCGCGCGTTGACGTAGACGCGCTCGATGCTCGGGAACATGGACCAGCCGCGGCGCTCGAACGCCGCCTCGTAGTCGGGGAACAGCCGGCGCACGACCGCCGGGGCGTCCGCCCGCAGGGCGCTCAGGTCGCCGCGCGTGAACGGGGTGGTGGCGCTGATGATGTAGCGGCCGAAGCCGAGCTGGGGCGCGCGCTCGAGGGCGAGCCGGTGGGCGCTCACGACGTCCTCGAGGTCGACGCGGCGATACAGCAGCTCGTTGACCTTGAGGTTCGCGTCGTCGAAGCGCGCGCGGACCTCGTCGCGGTCGTCGGCCTCGGGGAAGAAGCGCGAGGTGCGGAGGATCAGGCACGGCAGCGCGTGATCGCGGTGGACGAGCTCGCAGAGGTCCTCCGCCGCCGTCTTCGTCGCGCCGTAGATGTTGCGCGGGACGGGCGCGACGTCCTCGGTGATCCAGGCCGCGGGGGCGCCGGGCGGCGGGGTCAGCGCGCGCCCGAACGCGCTCGTCGTGCTCGTGAACACGAAGCGCCCGACGCCCGCCGCGACCGCCTCCTCGAGCAGGATGAGCGTGCCGGTCACGTTCGTGTCCACGAAGTCCTGCCGGCCATGCGAGCCGACGTGGGGCTTGTGGAGGGTCGCGGCGTGCAGGATCGCGTCCGCGCCCTCGACGCACCGGCGCACGCAGGCGCGATCGACGATCGAGCCGACGACGCTCGTGTGGTCCGAGGCGAGGATGTCGAGCCCCACGACGTCGTGCCCCTCCGCGCCCAGGACGCGCACGAGCGCCTCGCCGAGATGGCCCGCGCTGCCGGTGACGAGGATCCTCATGCCACCAAGGGTGGCAAACGGTCGCGACGGCTCAGGCGCCCGCGGGGCGTGTGGCGGAAGCGGATCGGCTGCTGACCCTGCGGCGGCTGCCCGGCGCCGCGCCGACGTGCGACTCCAACAGCCATTCGGTGAGCTCCGCGGCCGGGCAGGGGCGGCTGAACAGGTAGCCCTGGGCGCTGTCACAGCCGTACTCGATCAGCATGCCGAGCGCGACCTCGTCCTCCACGCCCTCGGCGACGACCGTGAGGCCGAGGTTGTGGGCGAGGTCGATCGTCGAGCGCACGATCACCGCGTCGCTCGAGACGGTGGCGAGGCTCATGACGAAGGACCGGTCGATCTTGATCTCGTCGATCGGCAGCCGCTGGAGGTAGACGAGCGAGGAGTGGCCCGTGCCGAAGTCGTCGATCGCCACGCGCTCGCCCATCGCGTGCAGGAGCGCGAGGACGACGGGGCCCTCCGCATCGATGAGCGCGTTCTCCGTCAGCTCGAGGATGAGCGTGCCGGGGGCCACTCCCCAGGTCTCCGTCAGCTGCGCCACGGTGTCCGGGAGGGTGCTGCCGCGCGTGAGGCTCCGGGCCGAGACGTTCACCGCCATCGTCAGGTCGAGCCCGGCGTCGCTCCACTGACGCTGCTGGTGCAAGGCCTCGGCGAGCACCCAGTTCGTCAGCGGCTCGATCAGCTCGCTGCGCGCCGCCTCGGGCATGAACTGCAGAGGCTGCAGGAGACCGTCCGTGGGGTGGTTCCAGCGCACCAGTGCCTCGACACCGGTGGTGCGGCGCGTCTTCAGGTCGACCTTGGGCTGGTAGTGCAGGACGAGCTCGCCACGCGGGATGCCCTCGCGCAGCTCGCTCAGCAGCGCCAATCGGCGCGCGATCGGATCCTCCGGCTCGGCGACGAAGACGCCGAGGCCGAGGCCGGCCTGCTTGGCCTGACGCATCGCCAGCGAGGCGCGGTGCAGCAGCTCGGAGGTCGAGCGGCCGTGCTCCGGGAAGAAGGCGATCCCGACGCTCGCCCGCACGTCGATGGCGTGGCCGTCGACGAGGAACGGCTCCACGAAGGCGGAGCGGACCTTCCACGCGATCGCCTCCGCGGCCTCGACGTCGGTCTCGTCGGCGGGGAGGATGCCGAACTCGTCGCCGCCCAGCCGCGCCACCGTGTCCGAGTTGCGGGCCGCGTTGCGGAGCCGTGCCGCGACCGTCTGGAGGACCGCGTCGCCGTTCGCGCGCCCGAGCTCGTCGTTGATCGCGCGGAATTCGTCGAGGTCGACGAGCAGCACGCCGCGCGGCTCGTCGGCGCGATCGGCGTCCGCGATCGCCCGGTCCACGCGGTCCCCGAACAGCGCCCGGTTCGGGAGCCCGGTCAGCTCGTCGTGGAGCGTCTGCTGCTCGAGCGCCGCTGTATAGGCCTTGCGGCCGGAGATGTCGCGGACGCAGCCGATCGTGAACGTCCGGTCGCCGATCTGCATCCGGCTCATGTCCATCTCCATCGGGAAGCACGAGCCGTCCTTGCGGCAGCCCACCGTCTCGGTCGGCGCGGCCGGGACGTCGTCCGCGGTCACCAGGCTCCAGCGCGCGCGAGCCGGCTCGGAGAAGTCTGCATGGTGGCTCGGGGCGATGAGAAGGCGGAGCGGATGGCCGATCACCTCGTCCTCGCGGTAGCCGAAGAGCCGGCGCGCCGACTCGTTGAACGATTCGATCAGGCCCCCCTCCCCGGCCGTCACGATCCCGTCCGCCACGTTCTGCAGCACCGCGCGAGCGCGCACCTCGCTGTCGCGGAGCGCCGCATTGAGAGCCGTGATCGACTCCAGCGAGCCCTGCAGCGCCTCGGACTGCTCGAAGAACTCGACGAAGGTGGACACCTTGGCCCGGAGCGCCTCCGGGTTGATCGGCGCGAACACGAAGTCGACCGCGCCGCTGGAATACGCGCTCGCCGTCTCGGTCGCGTCACGCCCGTAGGCGGTGATGAAGATGATCGGCGTCTGCGCCGACTCCTCCCGCTGCCGGATCAGCTTCCCCGTCTCGAACCCGTCGAGCGTCGGCATCCTCACGTCCATGAGGATCACGGCGAAGCTCCGGTCCAGGACCGCGCGGAGCGCGGCGCGTCCCGAGTGGGCCTCGACCACGAGGTAGCCCAGCGGGGCCAGCATCGCCTTGACCGCGAGACGGTCGGCCTCGTTGTCGTCGACGAGGAGCACGGCGGCAGCCGGCCGCTCAGCGGTCGTCGCCACGGCGGACAGGTGCGCCTCCATCAGCCGGCCTCCCCGGGCGCCCGGCCCACGGGCTCGGCGCCCGGCAGCCATTCGCCGAGGATCAGGAGGAGGTCGGTGGCCTCGACCGGCTTGGAGACATAGGCGGAAGCGCCCGCGTCGATGCAGCGCTGGCGCGTCCCGGCCGCCACGTTCGCGGTGAGCGCGACGATCGGGAGGTCCCGGCCCGCCGCCAGCTGGCGCATGGCCCGGATCGTCGCGTAGCCGTCGGTCACCGGCATCATGATGTCCACGATCGCGACGTCGATGTCCGCGGTCCGCTCGAGCATCGCGACGCCCTCATCCCCGCTCTCGGCCGAGATCACCTCGAGCTGGGCCCGCTCGAGGAGCGTGGTGAGGGCGAAGATGTTGCGGATGTCGTCATCGACGATGAGGGCCTTCATGCCCGCCAGGCCGGTGCCCACGAGACTCGTGGGCGCCGGCTCCGGTTGCGGCGCCGGAGCCTCGAGGGCGAGCGGCGCCGCTGCCGCCGCGCCGCCCCGCTCGTCGAGCGCCGACGGCAGGTACACGGTGAAGGTGCTCCCCTCATCCGGTGTGCTCGCGAGAGCGATCTCGCCTCCGAGCAGCCGGACCAGCTCGCGACTGATCGACAGGCCGAGCCCGGTGCCGCCGTACTGGCGCGCCGTCGTGCCATCGGCCTGGGCGAAGGCCTCGAAGATGCGCCGCTGCATCTCCTCGGTGATGCCGATGCCGGTGTCGGAGATCGTGAACGCCGTCACCGCGCCGGCTCGATCGAGCGTCTCGTTCGCCGCGCTCCAGCCGCCGTGCGCCCGCGTCACGCGCACGCTCACCTCGCCCTTCTCGGTGAACTTGAAGGCGTTGGAGAGGAGGTTCTTCAGCACCTGGCGCAGCCGGCCGGGATCGGTGGAGATGGTCCGCGGGAGGTCGTGCGCGAGCTCGACGGAGAAGCCCACGCCCTTCTTGTCGGCGACGCGTCGGAAGTCGAGCTCGAGGGCGTCGCGCAGCTCGGCCAGCGGCAACCGTGAGAACTCGAGGGTGACCGTGCCCGACTCCACCTTCGCGAGGTCGAGGATGTCATTGAGCAGCCGCAGCAGGTCCGAGCCCGAGGAGTGGATCACGCCGGCGTACTGCACCTGCGCCTCGGTCAGGTTCTCCTCGTGGTTCTCCTGGAGCTCGCGGGCGAGGATGAGCAGGCTGTTGAGCGGCGTGCGCAGCTCGTGCGACATGTTCGAGAAGAACTCCGACTTGTACTTCGACGAGACGGCGAGCTGCTCGACCTTCTCCTCGACCAGGTGCTTGGCGAGCTCGACCTCCTGGTTCTTGCGCTCCACCTCGGCGTTCTGCTCCGCCAGGCGGCTCGCCTGCTTGCCGAGGTCCTCGTTGGAGCTGCGCAGCTCCTCCTGGCGGGACTGCAGCTCCTGGGCCTGGGACTGGGCCTGCTTGAGCAGGTTCTCCGTGAGCGTGTTCGCCTCGATCGTGTTGAGCACCAGCCCGATGCTCTCGGTGAGCTGGTCGAGGAAGGCCTGGTGGGTGGGGCTGAAGCGGCTGAAGGAGGCCAGCTCCACCACCGCTCGGACCGAGCCCTCGAACAGGATCGGCAGCACGATGATGTTCAGCGGCGGGGACTCGCCCAGGCCCGAGTTGATCCGCACGTAGTCGCCCGGGACGTCGGTGAGGAGGATGCGCGCCTTCTCCTGCGCGCACTGGCCGACGAGTCCCTCGCCGAGACGGAAGTGGCTCGCGAGCTGCTTGCGCTCCTTGTAGCCGTAGCCGGCCTGGTAGCGCAGCACCGGCTCGCCGCCCTCCTCGAGGCTGGCGAGCGTGTAGAAGACGCCGTGCTGCGCCGACACGAGCGGCGCCAGCTCCGAGAGGATCATGCTCGACACGGTGGCCAGGTCGCGCTGGCCCTGGAGCAGGCGGGTGAAGCGCTCCAGGTTGGTCTTGAGCCAGTCCTGCTCCGTGTTCTGGCGCGTCGTCTCGCGCAGGTTCCGGATCATCTCGTTGAGCTTGTCCTTGAGGACGGCGACCTCGCCGCTCGCCTCGACCCCGACCTGACGCGTCAGATCGCCTTCCGTCACCGCGGTTGCCACGTCGGCGATCGCGCGCACCTGGTTGGTGAGGTTGGCCGCAAGCTGGTTGACGTTGTCGGTCAGGTCCTTCCAGACTCCGCCGACCTCCTTCGACTGGGCCTGGCCACCGAGCTTGCCCTCGACGCCGACCTCGCGCGCGACGCGCGTCACCTCGGATGCGAAGCGGTTGAGCTGATCGACCATCGCGTTGACGGTGTTCTTGAGCTGCAGGAACTCGCCCTTGACGTCCGCGGTGATCTTCTTGGAGAGGTCGCCGTTGGCGACCGCCGTCGTGACCTCGGCGATGTTTCGCACCTGCCCGGTCAGGTTGCCGGCCATCAGGTTGACGTTGTCGGTCAGGTCCTTCCAGACACCGCCGACCTCGATCGTCACCGCGGCCGCCTGCCCGAGCTTGCCCTCCGTTCCGACCTCGCGGGCGACGCGCGTCACCTCGGAGGCAAACCCGTTGAGCTGGTCGACCATGCCGTTGATGGTGTTCTTCAGCTCCAGCATCTCGCCGCGGACGTCGGCGGACACCTTCTTGCTGAGGTCGCCGCCGGCGACGGCGCCGATGACACGCTGCATCTCGCTGGTCGGGCGCACCAGCGCCTCGATGAGGCTGTTGACCGATTCCACGCTCCCGGACCAGCTGTGGGTCGGTCCACCAAACACGACGCGTTGGGAGAGCTCGCCCTGCTTGCCCACGACGCGGCTGACCCGTGCCAGCTCCGCCTCCAGAGCCTGGTTGGAGATGATCACCTCGTTGAGCGCATCGGCGACCTTGCCGGCGACCCCCGTCCACTCCAGCGGCATCCGGGCGGTGAAGTCACCGCCCTTGACCTGGGC
>JAXDGC010000210.1:0-8463 GCA_034665245.1 Solirubrobacteraceae bacterium
TGGCGCGGGCCGATGCTCCACAAGGCGCTCACGCAGTTCCTCGAGGACGTGGCCTGGGGCGAGCTCGACTACCTCCTGATCGACCTGCCGCCCGGCACGGGCGACGTCTCGATGACGCTCGCGCAGCTGCTGCCGCAGGCCAAGTTCGTGATCGTCACGACGCCGCAGGCGGCAGCGCAGAAGGTCGCGCGCCGCTCGGCCGAGATGGCCGACAAGGTCAAGCTCGAGATCGCCGGCGTGATCGAGAACATGTCCGGCTTCACGACGCCCTCGGGCGAGCGCTTCGCGATCTTCGGCGAGGGCGGCGGTGGCCGCCTGGCCGACGAGCTCGAGGTCCCGCTGCTGGGCAACGTCCCGCTCACGATGGCGCTGCGCGAGCAGTCCGACGAGGGCACGCCGCTGGTCTTCTCCGACCCCGACGATCCCGCGGCCCAGGCCATCCGCCAGGCCGCCCGCGGCCTCGTCGCGCTGTCGCCGATCGAGCTGCCCGTGATGCAGGACACGGCCCCGGCGGCGGCGCCTCAGCCGGTCGGCATGTCCTTGCCGATGGCCTGAGCCCGCAGCGCTTCCTGGAGGCGCCGCCGGGCCTCCGCGTAGCCGCGGGCGCAGTGGAAGAAGATCACGGTCAGCAGCGCCGCCGTCAGCACGGGCACCGCGAGCACGGCGACGGCTTCGGCGAGGCTGTGGACGAGCGCGTGCGACTGCGGCCCGCCCGGCTGGAAGGGCTGAAGCTCCATCTCGTGCACGGCGCCGACCTGGACGCTGAGCAGCGCGATGGAGGCGAACGCCCAGGCGCGCGGCACCGGCGTCTCCAGCAGCGCGAGGCTGAGCGCGACAGCGCACAGCAAAAGGAGATCGAAGGAGGCCAGCGCCGGGGCCACGACCGCAGGCTACCCACCCGGCTGCCCGGGCCAAAACCCGTCAGGGACCTGACCCGGGTCGGCTACTTGCCGGCGTAGTACTGCGCGTTGACGCCCGCGAAGTTGGACCACTCCTCGGGCAACTGGTCCTCCGCGAAGCAGGCGTCGACCGGGCATGCCTCGACGCAGGCGTCGCAGTCGATGCATTCCTCCGGGTCGATGTAGAGCATCTCGACCTTGTCGTAGTCGGGCTCGTCAGGCGTCGGATGGATGCAGTCGACCGGGCAGACCTCCACGCAGGAGTTGTCCTTGGTCCCGATGCAGGGCTCGGCGATGACGTAGGCCATGGCGCGGCATCATAGGGAAGCGTGCTGCTCCTCACCGGCGCCACCGGGCTCATCGGCTCCTCACTGCTGCGCCGCCTCACGGCGCGCGGCGAGCCGGTTCGCTGCCTCGTCCGCGATCCCCGCCGCCTCGGCCCTGAGCGCGTACGGGTGCAGATCACGATCGGCGACCTTGCCGATCCTCGCGCGTTCCGCCAGGCCCTGCGCGGCGCCCGCGTGGTCGTCCATCTGGCGGCCTCGCACCGCGACCAGCCCCACGCGACGATCGAGGAGCTGGCGGGCATGGCGACCTGGCGCCTGCTGCGGGCGGCCGAGCTCGCCGGGGTCGAGCATTTCGTCTTCTTCTCGGCGCTGGGCGCGACGCCGCACCACCCGGGCCGCCTGCATCGCGCCAAGGCGCTGGCCGAGCAGGCGGTGGCGGAAGCGGCGCTGCGGACCACCACCTTCGCCCCCTCGCTCGTCTACGCGCCCGGTGACCGGCGGCTCGCCCGGATCGAGAAGCTGGCCTGGCTCCCGGCGGTGCCGCTCGCCGGCCGCGGCCGTGCCCGCACGCAGCCGATCTGGGCCGACGACGTCGCCGACTGCGTCCTGGCGGCGCTGGAGCGGCCGGGGGACGGCCGCGAGCACACCCGCTTCGAGCTCGCCGGCCCGGACGTCCTGACCCATCGGGAGGTCGTCGAGATCGCGCTGCGCGCGGCGAACCGGCGCCGGCGGCTGCTTCCGGTGCCCGCGCCGCTGCTGCGTCCGCTGCTGCGCGGCTACGAGACGCTCACCGGGCCGGCGGCGCTGGCGACCTGGGACGAGGCCGAGCTGCTGGCGGTGACCATGCGCACGCCGCGCGGCACCGCGGACGCCGAGTCGCTCGGCGTGCGCCCGCGGGCGCTGCGCGAGGTGCTCGGCGCCTAGCCCGTCGCAATCGCGGGGCGCCGCGCGTCCCGGGGCCGCGCGGCTTCGAGCTGGGAGGCCAGCTGCAGCAGCGTGTCCTCGCCCAGCGGCTTGGCGACGAGGTGGGCGTTGGTCGGCAGCCCGTCCTCGCCGAAGCCCGCGGGCAGCGAGATCGCGGGCTGACCCGTGACGTTGAAGAGGGCGGTATAGGGCGTGAAGTCCCCGGAGCGGGTGAAGTCCTCCATCGGATTCTCGCCGAGCCCGTTGCATTCGCCGATCGCCAGCGGGCGCTCGGCCAGGGCCGGGGTGAGGAGCACGTCGTACTCCGCGAAGAACGCGATCACGCCGCGCGCCATCGCCTGCAGCTGCGCCAGGCCCGCGAGGTACTCGACCGAGCTCATCTGGCGGCTGATGTCCGACAACGCGCGCGACAGCGGCTCGATCTCGTCTTCCTCGGGGGGCCGGCCGGCGAGTTGTTCGCCGTAGGCGATCCCCAGCGCGATCGCCGGGCCGAACACGCCGGTGAAGATCCGCAGCGTCTCCTTGCCGGGGAGCGACGGCGAGGCCTCGACGACGTCGTGGCCGAGCGAGGCGAGCAGCTCACCCGTCTCGCGCATGCCGCGCAGGCACTCCGGGTCGGCATCCACGCCGAGCGCGTTGTCGGCGCTCATCGCGACCCGCAGGCGCCCGGGGTCGCGGCGGATCGACTTCGTGTACGGCTCGACGGGCCGCGGCGCCCACGTGGCATCGCCGACCTCGTAGCCCGAGAGGACGTCGAGCAGCATCGCCGTCTCGGCGACCGTATGGGTGAGCACGCCGTCGCTGGCGAGGTAGGAGTCGCCGAGGTCGGGCCCGCGCGAGACGCGACCGCGGCTGGGCTTGAGGCCGACGAGACCACAGCAGGCGGCGGGGATGCGCAGCGAGCCCCCGCCGTCGTTGCCGTGCGCGACCGGGAGCATCCCGCTCGCGACGGCGGCCGCGGCGCCGCCGGAGGAGCCGCCCGGGGTGCGATCGGTGTCCCACGGGTTGCGCGTCGCGCCGGTGTGGCGCGGTTCTGTGGTCGGGAGGATCCCGAACTCCGGCATGTTCGTGATCCCGACGATCACGAAGCCCGCCTCCTGCAGCCGCCGTACGAGATAGGCGTTGTGCCCGGGGCGATGGTCGCCGAGGAACTTCGAGCCGAAGTTCATGGTGAGACCCGTGACCGGGACGTTGGCCTTGATCGCGATCGGGACGCCGGCGAACGGCCGCTCGTCACCGGGCTCGATCGCGTCGGCGGCGGCGAGCGCGCGCTCGCCGTCGACCTCGACGAAGGCGTTGAGAGTCGGCTCGAGCGCCTCGATGCGCTCCAGCGCCGAATTCACCACCTCACGCGCGCTCAGCTCGCCCCCGCGCACGTGCGCGGCCAGATCGCCGACCGACATGGTCATCAGGTCCGTCATCCGCCGGCGCCAGCCTAGAGGGCTTGCCGACGCGGCGTCAAAGCCGCTTTCCGGTGCGTTCAAGGCCCGCCGAATGCTTCCCACCGCTGACCTGCGAACCTTTCCGTCCGCATGAGTGGGGAAGTCCAATCCGGCCTCGAAGGCGTCGTCGCCTTCGCCACGGAGATCGCCGAGCCCGACAAGGACGGCGGGGCGCTCCGCTACCGCGGAGTCGACATCGAGGAGATCGTGGGTCACGTGCCCTTCGAGCAGGTCTGGGGCCTGCTGGTCGACGGCGGCTTCGAGCCGGGCCTGCCGCCCGCGGAGCCGCACCCGCTCGCGGTCCGCTCGGGTGACCCGCGCGTCGACACGCAGGCGGCGCTCGCCATGCTCGGCCCGGAGTGGGGCTTTCAGTCGCTGATCGACATCTCCGACGAGCAGGCGCGCGACGACCTCGCCCGCGCGTCCGTGATGGCGCTCTCGTTCGTGGCGCAGTCGGCTCGCGGCACCGGCCGGCCGCCCGTGCCGCAGAGGGAGGTCGACAAGGCGACTTCGATCCCCGAGCGCTTCCTGATCCGCTGGCGCGGCGAGGCCGATCCCGACCATGTCAAGGCGATCGACGCCTACTGGATCTCGGCCGCGGAGCACGGCATGAACGCCTCGACGTTCACGGCCCGCGTGATCGCGTCGACGGGAGCCGACGTCGCGGCGGCGCTGAGCGGCGCCGTCGGCGCGCTCTCGGGCCCGCTGCACGGCGGCGCGCCCGCGCGGGTGCTGAAGATGCTCGACGAGGTCGAGGCGGCGGGCGACGCGGACCGGTGGGTCAAGGAGGCGCTTGACCGCGGCGAGCGCCTCATGGGCTTCGGCCACCGCGTGTACCGGGCCGAGGATCCGCGAGCGCGCGTCCTGCGCCGCACCTCCGAGGAGATCGGCTCCAAGCGCTTCGAGGTCGCCGAGGCACTCGAGCAGGCGGCGCTCGCCGAGCTCAAGGCGCGCCGGCCCGATCGCGTGCTCGCCACCAACGTCGAGTTCTGGTCGGCCGTCGTGCTCGACCATGCCGATGTGCCGAGCAACCTCTTCACGAGCCTGTTCACCTGCGCGCGGACCGCGGGCTGGTCGGCGCACATCCTCGAGCAGAAGCGCGAGCAGCGCCTGATCCGGCCGACTGCGAAGTACGTCGGGCCGGAGCCGCGCCCGGTGTCAGACCTCTAGGGCGCGCCGGAGGATGTCGCGCAGGGTCGCGGCGTCCTCCTCGGAGAGGTCGGCCAGCGGCGGCGGCGGGACGCTCAGTTGCCGCTCGACCTCGCCGCGCAGCGCGACGCCCTTGGGCGTCACCACCAGCGTCTTGACACGGCGGTCGTGCTCGGCGGGGCGGCGCTCGACGAGGCCCTGGGCCTCGAGCCGGTCGACGATCCCCGTGACGTTCGAGTTGTCGCACATCAGCGCGGTCGCGAGTGCGCTCATCGGCATCGGCTCACCCGGCTGCAGCTGCATCAGCGCCATCGACTGCATCGGCGCGAGGCCGAGATGGTTCAACGTCGCCATGCGGCGTGGCTTGTCGGCGGTGAAGAGGCGCCAGAACAGCGCCCAAGCCTCCCGCGCCGCGGTGCTGGACACCGTCGACGTTGACATGCCGTAAATGTAACACACACAAACAATCGACAGGGTCAAATATTTTCCGCTAGGCTCATCGCATGACTTCCGACAACGGCATCGAGGTCGAGGGCCTCGTTCGCGAGTTCAAGGGCGGCATCCGCGCCGTGGACGGGATCCACTTCCGCGTCGAGCCCGGCGAGATCTACGGCTTCCTGGGCCCGAACGGCGCCGGCAAGTCGACCACCGTGCTCATGCTCACCACGCTGCTCCCGCCGACGTCGGGCACCGCGCGGGTGGCCGGCTACGACATCGTCAGCCAGGGCGCCCACGTGCGCGAGTCGATCGGCGCCGCCCTCCAGGAGGCTGCGCTCGACCCGCTCCTGACGGGCCGCGAGCACCTGCGCCTGCAGACCACGCTGCACGGGCTGCCCAAGCGCGAGCGCGTCGCCCGCGGCGCCGAGCTGCTCGAGCGTGTGGGCCTGGCCGACGCCGCCGATCGCAAGGTGGGCGGCTACTCGGGCGGCATGAAGCGCCGCCTGGACCTCGCGCTCGCCCTCGTGCACTCGCCCCGCATCCTCTTCCTCGACGAGCCCACGACCGGCCTCGATCCGCAGAGCCGCGCCGATCTCTGGGACGAGGTGTCCCGCCTGGCGCGCGAGGACGGCGTCACGGTGATGCTGACCACGCAGTACCTCGAGGAGGCCGACGTGCTCGCCGACCGCGTGGGCATCATCGACCAGGGCCGGATCGTGGCCGAGGACACCCCGGAGGCGCTGAAGGCCGAGGTCGGCCGCCCGAGCCTCGAGGTGATCCCGGCCGACAAGAGCGGCTGCGACCGCCTCGCAACGGTGCTCTCACGCTTCGGCGAGCCGGTCGACGCGCCGGCCGGCGCGGTCGCCGTGCGGCTCGAGCGCGGCGCCGACGAGCTCGCCGCCGTCGTGCGCGCCCTCGATGCCGAGGGTGTGGGCATCGAGCACTTCCAGCTGCACTCGCCGTCGCTCGACGACGTCTTCCTGGCCAAGACGGGCCACAAGCTCGAGGCCGACGCCGGTGGCGAGGCCGCGGGCGGGGACACGGCGGAGCGCGAGGCCGTCGTCGCGTGACGTCGTCGCTGCCGGCCCAGATCGGCGAGATGGCGCGCCGGTCGATCACGCAGACCCTGCGCCAGCCCGCGCTGATCATCCCGCCGATCCTGTTCCCGCTGTGCCTGCTGGCGGTCAACGTCGGCGGGCTCGCCGCTGCGACGAAGCTGCCCGGCTTCCCGACCGATTCCTACGTCAACTTCGCGATCGCGATCCCGTTCATGCAGGGCGCGCTGTTCGCCTCCATCAACGCGGGCTCCAGCCTGGCGCGCGACGTCGAGACGGGCTTCCTCAAGCGGCTCGCGCTGACGCCGATGGTGCGCTCGGCGCTGCTGCTCGGCAACCTCGCCGGGGTGATGACCGTCGCGGCGCTGTCGTCGCTGATCTATCTCGCAGTCGGCTTCGCCGCCGGCCTGCACCTCGAGGCGGGCGTCGGCGGCGCGTTCGTGCTGATCGGCCTCGCGTTCCTGATCGCGCTCGGCTTCGCCTCGCTCGGCGCGCTGGTCGGGCTGCGGGCCGGGTCGGGCGAGGCGGTCCAGGGCTTCTTCCCCGTCTTCTTCGTCTTCCTCTTCCTGTCCTCGCAGTCGCTCCCGCGGCCGCTGATCCAGCAGGACTGGTTCCGCACCATCGCGACCTGGAACCCGGTCTCCTACATGCTCGAGGGCATCCGCTCCGTCGTCATCACGGGCTGGGATGGCCAGGCGCTGTGGCGCGGATTCGCGGTCGCGCTGGTGCTGTGCGTGATCGGCATCCTCGGCGCGTCGCGGGCGCTGCGCACCCGGCTGGTGCGGACATGAGCCGCTTCTGGAACGTGGCCGGCGCAGTCGCGTGGCGGATGATCCACAACTTCACGCACAACCCGGCCTTCCTGCTGCCGTCGATCATCTTCCCGCTGTTCTTCTTCACGGCGTTCGCGGGCGGCCTGTCGAACGTCGCCAACGTCCCGGGCTTCGACTTCCCGTCCGGCTATACGGCCTTCCAGTTCGTGTTCGTGCTCCTGCAGTCGGCGGCCTTCGGTGGCGTCTTCACGGGCTTCAGCGTCGCCGCCGACTTCGAGAAGGGCTTCGCCCAGCGCCTCATGCTCGCGGCGCCCAACCGGCTGGGGATCCTCCTCGGCTACCTGCTCGCGGGCCTCGCCCGGTCGGCGATCGTGGCCGCGCTGCTGTTCGTGGTCGCGCTGATCGTCGGGATGCAGGTCGACGGCAGCGCCGTGGACCTGTTCGGCCTGATCGTGCTGGCGATCCTGGTGAACATCGTCGCCGCGCTGTTCGCGTTCGGCGTGGCGTTCCGGATGCGGACGATCCAGGCCGGCCCGCTGATGCAGATGCCCGTCTTCCTGATCCTCTTCCTCGCTCCGGTGTACGTCCCGCTCGACCTGCTGTCCGGCTGGGTCCACGCGGTCGCGAAGGTCAATCCCTTCACCGCGCTGATCGAGGGCGGGCGCGACCTGATCTCGGGCCAGGCCTTCGACGGCGTGCTCGCCTATGCGATCGCGGCCGCGCTCGTGATGGCGTTCGGCGTGTGGGCGGTGCGGGGGATGCGCAAGGCGGAGGCGGCGGGGTAGGGCGTTCGCGGTCAGCGGGGCGAACGTCAACGGCGGCTGAGTGGGAGTGGGTTTGAAGTGCCGCGAGGCACGCGTACGACATTTGCCCCGCATACGGTGGCAAATGTAACGCAGGTCTTCTTGAGCGGTCCCGCTCCCTCGCTTCCCTACCCAGCGCAGTTGACGTTGAAGTTCACGCCGCCAGCACCGCCGCCAGCTCCCCACGCCGGCGGATCCCGAGCTTGCGGTAGATCGAGCCGAGGTGGTACTCGATCGTCTTGGCGCTGAGGAAGAGCGCGGCGGCGACCTCGCGGTTGGTGCGGCCCTGCGCGACCTGGAGTGCGATCTGGAGCTCCTGGGCGGTCAGCTCGTCGGTGGCGATGGCGGGCGCGGCGGAGCCGGTCGGGCCGCCGGTGGCCCGGAGCTC
The DNA here is from genome assembly GCA_034665245.1 of Solirubrobacteraceae bacterium. Classification (GTDB taxonomy): domain Bacteria; phylum Actinomycetota; class Thermoleophilia; order Solirubrobacterales; family Solirubrobacteraceae; genus DASQFQ01. The sequence continues at coordinate 8,159 of JAXDGC010000210.1, forward strand.
CGCGCGTGTGCGCTCGGTCCACGGGTCGGCGCCGAGGCGCTCGAACACGGTCAGTGCGGCGCTGAGCGGGGCGCGCGCGTCGGCGCGGCGCTTGGCGCGGCGCAGGCGCTCGCCGTGCAGCAGCTGCGTGCGCGCGGTCTCGAACGGCTGGCGCGTCTGCGCGTGCAGCTCGAGCGCGCGCGCGAAGTGCGCGTCGACCTCGCCGTCGCTCGCCATCAGGCCGCGCAGCCGCTCGACGACCGCCTGCGTCCACGAGTGCAGCGGGCGGTCGGCCTGGCGCGCGAGCTCGTCGATGCGGGGCGGCA
>JAXDGC010000211.1:0-11225 GCA_034665245.1 Solirubrobacteraceae bacterium
GCTCGAGGTCGTGCGCAACGACGCCGCCTCGGTCGACGACCTGCTGGCGCGCCGCTGGGACCGCGTGGTCGTCTCGCCCGGGCCGTGCACGCCCAACGAGGCGGGCATCTCCGTCGAGGCCATGCGGCGCTTCCCCGAGGCCGGGGTGCCGACGCTCGGTGTGTGCCTCGGCCACCAGTCGCTCGCCCGGGCGTTCGGCGGCAACGTCGTGCGCCACCTACCGGTGCACGGCAAGACGACCGAGATCGAGCACGACGGCAGCGGGCTGTTCGCGGGCCTGCCGAGCCCGCTGACCGTCGGGCGCTATCACTCGCTCGTGGTCGACCCCGAGCTGCCAGACGTGCTGGAGCCCACGGCGTGGGGCGGCGGCGTCCTCATGGCGATGCGCCACCGCGAGCTGCCGGCGCTGGGCGTCCAGTTCCACCCCGAGTCGGTCCTCACCCCGCAGGGCAAGGCGCTGCTGGAGACGTTCCTTGCCTAACCCGGTGCTGACCGAGGCGATCGACCTGCTCGCCGCCCGCCAGGACCTCTCCGTCGAGCAGTCCGCGGGCGTGCTGGCCGAGATCATGGGCGGCAACGCGTCGGACACGCAGACCGCCGCCGTGCTGATCGCACTGCGCACGAAGGGCGAGACGATCGACGAGCTCGTCGGCCTCGCGACCACGATGCGGCTGCTCGCGACTCCGGTCACCACCGGCCGCGACGACCTCATCGACACCGCCGGCACGGGCGGCGGGCGCCCGACCTTCAACGTCTCGACCACCGCGGCCCTGATCGCGGCCGGCGCCGGCTGCGTGGTGGCCAAGCACGGCAACCGATCGGCGACCGGTCTGTCGGGCTCGGCCGACCTGCTCGAGGCGCTCGGCGTGCGGATCGACCTCTCACCGGAGGCGGTCGCCCGCTGCATCGAGGAGGCGGGCTTCGGCTTCATGTTCGCGCCCGCCCACCACGGTGCGACCCGGCACGTCATCCCGGTGCGCAGGGAGCTCGCGGTGCGGACGATCTTCAACTTCCTCGGCCCGCTGACGAACCCGGCGGGAGCCTCGCGCCAGGTCATCGGCGTCTCGGACCCGGCGTTCCTGCACACGATCGCCGGGGCGCTGGCCCGTCTGGGCGCGGACAAGGCGCTGGTAGTGTCGAGCGCGGACGGACTTGACGAGATGAGCACGGCGGGCACCACCACGGTCGTCGAGGTCGACGGCCCCGAGATCAACTCCTACGAGCTCGCTCCGGAGGACGTCGGCCTGCCCCGAAGTACGTACGAGGCCGTCGCCGGCGGCACGCCGCAGCACAACGCCGAGGTGACGCGCCGGATCTTCGCCGGCGAGGACGGCCCCGCCCGCCACCTGGCGGCGCTGAACGCCGGGGCCGCGATCTACGTCTCGGGACGCGTCGACAGCCTCGAGGGCGGCGTGCGCGCCGCCGAGCAGGCGCTCGACTCGGGCGCCGCCGCCGAGGCGCTCGACACGCTGGTCGCGCTGACGCAACAATTGGCCCCGTCTTGAACGTTCTCGAGCGGATCGTCCATTCGACGCGGGAGGAGCTCGACCGGCGTCGCAGGGCCACCCCGCTGAAACGCCTGGAGGCCGCGCTGGACCAACGCCCGGAGAGCCGGCCGTTCGGGGAGGCGCTCGCGCGCCCCGGCATCTCCGTCATCGCCGAGCACAAGCGGCGCTCGCCGTCGGCCGGGGTCCTGCGCGAGGGCGCGACCGTGACCGAGATCGCCCAGGCCTACGAGCGCGGCGGCGCGGCGGCGCTGTCGATCCTGACGGAGGGCGCCCACTTCGGCGGCTCGCTCCAGGATCTGCAGGACGCGATCGCGGCGACGGAGCTGCCCGTGCTGCGCAAGGACTTCATCCTCGACCCGTACCAGCTCTACGAGTCGGCGGCAGCCGGCGCGGACGCGATCCTCCTGATCGTCGCCATCCTCGACCACGACGACCTTTACGAGCTGCACCGCGAGGCCCGCGGGCTCGACCTCGACGTGCTCGTCGAGGTCCATGACGAGCACGAGCTCAACCGCGCGCTCGACGTCGACGCCGACATCCTCGGCATCAACAACCGCGACCTCTCCGACTTCTCGGTCGACATCGAGCGGACCTACGAGCTGCTCTCCGACGTACCGGCGGGCAAGACCGTCGTCTCGGAGTCGGGCTACACGACCCGCGAGCAGCTCGAGGACCTCGACCGCGTCGGCGTCGACGCGGTGCTGATCGGCGAGACGCTGATGCGCGCCCGCGACGTCGAGGCCGCCTGCCGCGGGCTGGCCGCCGGCCACGAGCGCCACTTCGAGTCCTAAGCGCGGGCGCGCTCAAAGGAATCGCGCGCCAGGCCGATGCTCGGGTGGTATGTCAAGCCGCCTCCGCATCCGCCTGCTCCTGGCCGTCGCCGCCACCGACGCGCTGCACGAGGCGAAGGCGAACGGGTGCGACCGGGTCGAGGTTGCGCCGGTTTAGCCTGCATTCAGCGGGATCGACCACGCTGCGCAGCGGCATGACCGCGCGTGCGCTTGCGATTCCGCTGGCCGCCGCCGTCCTCGGCGGTGGCGTCACCGCGGGCATCCTGCTCGGCACGGGCGCCGTCGACGACGGCGCCACGACGACGGTCGTGCAGCAGTCGCCGCTGACGACCTCCTCGCCGGACACGGTGTCCCAGGCGAGCGGCCTGACCGCGCGCGACATCTACCGTCGCGCCGCCCCCGGCGTGGTGTTCGTGCGCGCCCGCTCCGTGCAGGCGAGCCAGTCGCCCTTCGAGATCTTCCCGCGCCAGCAGGAGAACATCTCCACCGGCTCCGGCTTCGTCGTCGACGAGAAGGGCCACATCCTCACCAACGCGCACGTCGTCGCCAACTCGACCGACGTACGGGTGTCGTTCTCGGACCACCGCACGGTCACGGCGCGCGTGATCGGCAAGGATCCCGACACCGACCTCGCGGTGCTCGCGGTGAGCACGAAGGGCCCTGTCCTGCGCCCGCTCGAGCTCGGCGACTCCTCCGCCGTGCGCGTCGGCGACCCGACCGTGGCGATCGGCAACCCCTTCGGGCTCGAGCGCACGCTGACCACGGGGGTCGTGTCGGCTCTGCAGCGGCGGATCACGGCGCCGAGCGGCTTCTCGATCGAGGACGTCATCCAGACCGACGCGGCGCTCAACCCGGGCAACTCCGGCGGCCCGCTGCTCGACGCGACCGGTCGCGTGATCGGCGTCAACTCGCAGATCGCCACCGGCGAGGGCTCCTCGGGCAGCATCGGGATCGGTTTCGCGGTCCCCGCCTCGACGGTCAGGAGCGTGCTGCCCGAGCTCGAGACGGCGGGCCGCGTGCGGCGCCCGTTCCTCGGCGTCCGCGGCCGCCCGGCGAACGGCGGCGTGCTCGTCGAGGTCGTCCCGCCCGGCACGCCGGCCGCGCGTGCCGGCATCCACGGCGGCGACCACGAGGCGCTCGACCAGCGCGACGGGAGCGTCGTCGTGCTCGGCGGCGACGTGCTGATGGCGATCGACGGCCACCGCGTGGCGAGCATGGACGACCTCCACAGCCTGCTCGGCACGCGCCACCCGGGCCAGAAGGTGTCCGTCCAGCTCAAGCGCGACGGCAAGACGGTCACGGTCAGCGCCGATCTCGGCGAGCGCCCGGGCACCACGGCCGCCCAGTAGCCCGCGCCTACCATTGTGCCGGTGACTCGCGCGAAGATCTGCGGCATCACCCGCCACGAGGACGCCGAGCTGGCGGTCGAGCTCGGCGCGTGGGCCATCGGCCTGATCCGCTGGGACGGCTCGCCGCGCGCCTGCGACCCGGCGACGGCCGGGGCGATCGTCGGCGACCTGCGCCGCCGGGTGGCCTGCGTCGGGGTCTTCGTCAACGCCACGCTCGAGGAGCTCGCGCGCGAGGTCGAGCAGATCCCCTACAGCCACCTCCAGCTCCACGGCGACGAGGGCCCGGCGTTCTGCAGCGAGGCGGCGCGGCGCACCGGCTGCAAGATCATCAAGGCGGCGCGCGTCGCCGGCCCGGGCGACATCCGCGACCTCGAGCGCTTCCACACCGACTTCCACCTGCTCGACGCCGCGGCGACGGGCTTCCGCGGCGGCAGCGGCCAGACGTGGGAGTGGGGCCTGCTCGACGGACGGCGCTCGAAGACACCGCTGATCCTCTCGGGCGGACTGAGCCCCGAGAACGTCGGCGCGGCGATCGCCGCGGTCGATCCGTGGGCGGTCGACACCGCCTCCGGCACCGAGTCCGAGCCCGGCATCAAGGATCCCGAGAAGGTGCGCCGCTTCCTCGAGGTCGCCGCCGAAGCAGCTGTCGTATGAGCGCGCCCGCCGTCGAGCACCGCTTCGGCCCCTACGGGGGCCAGTTCGTCCCCGAGACGCTGATGCCGGCGCTCGCCGAGCTCGAGGCCGCGTGGGTGGAGGCCCGCGCGGACGCGGCGTTCCACGCCGACCTCGACCGCCTGCTGCGCGACTTCGCCGGCCGGCCGACGCCGCTGTACGAGGCGCGGCGGCTCTCCGAAGCGGTCGGCCACGCGGTATGGCTCAAGCGCGAGGACCTGCTCCACACCGGCGCCCACAAGATCAACAACGCGCTCGGCCAGGCGCTGCTCGCCCGCCGCATGGGCAAGACCCGCATCATCGCCGAGACGGGCGCCGGCCAGCACGGCGTCGCGACCGCCACGGCGTGCGCGCTGCTGGGGCTCGAGTGCATCGTCTACATGGGCACCGAGGACATGCGCCGCCAGCAGCCCAACGTGCAGCGCATGGGGCTGCTGGGCGCCCGCGTCGAGCCGGTGGACGCGGGAGCGCGGACGCTCAAGGAGGCCGTCTCGGCGGCGATCCGCGACTGGGTCGCCAACGTCGCCGACACGCACTACATCATCGGCTCGAGCGTCGGTCCGGCGCCGTTCCCGGCGCTCGTGCGCGACCTCCAGCGGGTGATCGGCGACGAGGCGCGCGCCCAGATCCTCGCCCAGGCGGGGCGGCTGCCCGAGCGGGTGGTCGCGTGCGTGGGCGGCGGCTCCAACGCGATCGGCATCTTCGTCCCCTTCGTCGAGGACGCCGAGGTCGCGCTGATCGGCGTCGAGGCCGCCGGCGACGGCATCGAGACCGGCCGGCACGGGGCGCCGCTGACGCTCGGCGGCCGCGGCGGCGTGCTGCACGGCGCGTTCTCGGCGATCATGCAGGACGAGGACGGCCAGATCCTCGAGGCGCACTCGATCTCGGCCGGGCTCGACTATCCCGGCACGGGGCCGCAGCACGCCCACCTGCGCGACATCGGCCGCGCGCGCTACGAGGCCGTCACCGATCGCCAGGCGCTCGCCGCGTTCCAGCGCGTGGCCGCGCTCGAGGGGATCATCCCGGCGCTCGAGTCCTCCCACGCCGTCGCCTGGGTGCTCGCCGCATCGCCGTCCGAGCTCGACCTGATCTGCCTCTCGGGGCGCGGCGACAAGGACCTCGCCGAGGCGCTCGCGGCGCTGGACGCGATCGAGGCGTGAGCACCGGCATCGAACGGATCGCGGCCGCCTTCGAGGCCGCGGACGGGCACGCGGCGCTGATGCCCTACCTGATGGGCGGCTTCCCCGACCTCGAGGCGTCGCACGCGATCGGCGAGGCCTACGCGGACGGCGGGGCGGACCTCGTCGAGCTCGGCGTGCCGTTCTCCGACCCGCTCGCCGACGGCCCGGTGATCCACGCGGCGGGGACGCGGGCGCTCGCGTCGGGCGCCACCGTGCCCGCCGTGATCGAGCTGGCGGGCGCGCTCGCGGACCGCTTCCCGGTCGTGCTCATGTGCTACGCCAACCTCGTCCTCGCCCGCGGCGTCGAGCGGTTCGTCGACGAGCTGGCGAGCGCGGATGTCAGTGGTCTGATCATTCCGGACCTGCCGCTCGAGGAGTCGCCGGTGGTCCTCGCGGCCTGCGACGCGGCCGGGATCGCCCTCGTGCCGCTGGTTGCGCCGACCACGCCCGAGGAGCGACTGGCTCGCATCGGCGCCCAGGCCCGCGGCTTCATCTACACGGTCTCCGTGACCGGCACGACCGGTGAGCGGGCCGAGCTGGACCCTGGCGCCCTGCTCGCCCGCGTGCACGCGCATGCGGCGGTCCCCGTCGCGCTCGGCTTCGGCATCGCCACCCCGGAGCAGGCCGCGGCCGCGGCCGCCGCCGGCGCCGACGGCGTGATCGTGGGCTCCCGCCTGGTGCGGGCTGCGGCGGAGGGGGAGGACGTGCGGGCGCTCGTGGCCGAGCTCGCCGCGGCGCTCGCGGCGGATCCCGTCTAGGATCAGACGCGGTATGGGTCTCGTTCTCACCACCACCGCCGGCCTGATCGTCTGGATCGTCCTGTGGGCGATCGGCGTCAAGTCGTTCGACGCGTTCATGTTGACGCTCGGGATGATCATCCTGGCGGCGACGGCGCGGCTGATCCTGCCGTCGCTTCCGGGCAGTCGCCCGGATCCCGACGAACCCGCCTGACGGCTCGCTCTCCGCACCCCCGGGTAGGCCGGGTTTGCCTGCGCTCCGGCACGCACCCTAGAATCTCGGCGCAAATCCGAGCATCCCTTATGAGGAGGGTCTCTTGAGAGTACGTTGGTTGGCAGCTTGGAGCTGCCTGATCGTCGCTATGGCGTTTGGCGTTGCCGCGTGTGGCAGCGACAGCAGCGGCGGCGGCGGCGGTTCGAAGGCCAGTGGCAGCACGCTCACCATCTATTCATCGCTTCCGCTGCAGGGCGATTCCCGCCCGCAGTCGGAGGACGTCGTCCGTGGCGAGCAGCTCGCGCTGGAGAAGTCCGGCGGCAAGGCCGGTAGCTACAAGATCAAGTATGTCTCCCTTGACGACGCCACCGCGGCGACCGGCAAGTGGGAGCCTGGCAAGGTGTCGGAGAACGCCCGCAAGGCGGTCGGCGACGACAACACGATCGCCTACCTGGGCGAGTTCAACTCGGGGGCATCCGCGATCTCGCTCCCGCTCCTCAACGAGGCCGGCATCCTGCAGGTCTCACCGTCGAACACCTATGTCGGCCTGACCCGCTCCGAGGGTGCGGAGAAGGGCGAGCCGCAGAAGTACCAGCCGTCCGGCACCAAGACGTTCGGCCGTGTCGTGCCCGCCGATCACATCCAGGCGGCGGCGCAGGTCTCCTACATGAAGGACAACGGGGTCACCAAGCTCTACGTCCTGAACGACAAGGAGGTCTACGGCAAGGGCATCGCCGACCAGGTCGAGAAGATCGGCAAGGCGCAGGGCATCAACGTGCTCGGCAACGACGGCATCGACACCAAGGCGGCCAACTTCCGCGCCCTGGCGTCGAAGATCAAGACCGCCGGCGCCGATGGCTTCTTCTTCGGCGGCATCACCCAGAACAAGGGCGTCCAGGTGTTCAAGGACGTCGCGGCCGCCAACCCGAACATCAAGATGTTCGGCCCTGACGGCGTCGCGGAGTCGGCCTTCAGCGAGAAGCTCGGCGCGAAGGTGGAGAAGAACGTCTTCATCACCAACCCGACGCTGGACCCGAAGGAGTACCCGCCCTCGGCGCAGGACTTCTTCAAGGAGTTCAAGGCCAAGTACGGCAAGGACCCGGAGCCCTACGCGATCTACGGCTACGAGGCCATGAGCGTCACGCTCGAGGCGATCAAGTCCGCGGGCAGCAAGGGCAAGGACCGTCAGGCAGTCGTCGACGCGTTCTTCAAGACCAAGGGCCGGCAGTCCGTGCTCGGCACCTACGACATCGACGAGAACGGCGACACCACGCTGTCGGATTACGGTGGAAACCGGATCCAGGGCGGCAAGCTCACGTTCGACAAGGTCATCAAGGCCGCCACGTCGTAAACAGCACCCCAGGTTCTGCAAGCGCCCCGCCCGGATTTGCGGGCGGGGCGTGAACCTGAGAGGCTGCGCCCGACAAGTCGATGGAAGCTGCATCCGTCCCTCAGCCGCAGGCCCCCGCGGGCAAGCGCGCCACAGACTTCATCGGGGCCCAGATTCTCTGGATCCTGCTCGGCGGCGTCCTCCTGTTGCTGCTGATCCAGGATCCTGTTCGCACGCTCAACAACGTCGTCGACGGGCTCTCGATCGGGACCATCTGGGCGCTGATCGCGCTCGGCTACACGCTCGTCTACGGCATCATCGAGCTGATCAACTTCGCCCACGGCGAGGTCTTCATGATCGGCTCGTTCATCTCCGTGTCGCTCTACGCGACGCTCGGGATCACCGAGAGCACCAGCGTGTTCGTGCTCATCCTCGCGCTGATCGGCGTGCTCGCCGTCTCGATGTTCGGCTCCGGCGCGTTGAACGTGATGATCGAGCGCGTCGCCTACCGGCCGCTGCGCAACGCGCCCAAGCTGGCGCCGCTGATCACGGCGATCGGGATGTCCTTCATCCTGCAGAACGTCGGCCTGCTGTGGCGCCCGACGCCTGACTCGCCGCCCGACCTGATCCGCTCGCAGCAGCAGGTGCTCGACCTCGGCGGCGTCACCTTCGTGCGCTCGGACTTCTTCGCCTGGGCGGTGACCATCCCGCTGCTGATCGCGCTGCTGTACTTCGTCGGGCAGACCAAGTACGGCAAGGCCATGCGCGCCACCGCGCAGGATCCCGACGCCGCCCGCCTCATGGGCATCAACGTCGACCGCACGATCGGCCTGACATTCCTGCTCGGCGGCCTGCTGGCCGGCGCGGCGGGCCTCATCTACGCGCTCTACAACGGCACGATCCAGTTCAACCAGGGCTTCACCGCCGGCCTGATCGCCTTCACCGCCGCGGTCATGGGCGGCATCGGCAACCTCAAGGGCGCGGTCGTCGGCGGCCTGATCATCGGGATCATCCAGCAGATCGTGGAGTCGCGGCTGGACAACGGTTCGGCGTGGGCGCCGGCCGTGGTGTTCGGGATCCTCGTGCTCGTGATGGTGTTCCGGCCACAGGGCCTGTTCGGTGAGGAGACTCGCGAAGGATGAGCACCGCGACCGAGCCTCCCAGCGGCACCGCGCCGGCCGCGAAGCGCGGCGGCCGCCTCGCCCCGGTCACGCATGCGTTCGAGAGCGTCACGAGGCTCCTGCCGACGTGGGCCTGGGGCGTCTTCTGGATGCTCGTCGCGATTCTGTACGGGCTCTACGGCGACACGTTCAACGACAGCCTCTACGAGTCCACCATCCAGACGCTCGCCTACGTGATGATGGCCCTCGGGCTCAACATCGTCGTCGGCTTCGCCGGCCTGCTCGACCTCGGCTACGTCGCGTTCTTCGCGATCGGCGCGTTCGTGTCCGGCTGGTTCATGTCGGGCTTCTACGCCAATTCGAACATCCACATCCTCGTCTCGGACCAGACCAAGCAGTTGCCCGGGATCCACATCAACTTCTTCTTCGTGATCTGCATCGCCGCGGCGTTCACCGCGATGTGGGGGGCGATCCTCGGCGCGCCGACGCTGCGTCTGCGCGGGGACTACCTCGCGATCGTGACGCTCGCGTTCGGCGAGATCGTGCCGCGCGTGTTCGAGCTCTCGACCAGCGGCCCGTTCGGCATCGGCAACCTCGACATCTCCAACGGCCGCCAGGGCATCACGCCGGTCGACAAGCCCTACTTCCCGGTGCCGGGCCTCGACAACATCACCCGGATCGACATCACCCCCTTCTACTTCATCGCGCTCGGGATGATGCTCGTCGTCCTGTTCGTCAACGTGCGCCTGCGCGACTCGCGCCTCGGCCGCGCGTGGATCGCCGTGCGCGAGGACGAGGTCGCCGCCGCGGCCATGGGCGTGCACCTCGTGCGCGTGAAGCTGTGGGCCTACGCGATCGGCGCCTCGATCGGCGGGTTCGCCGGCGTGTTCCTGGGGGTGTTCCAGAACACCATCAACGTGGACCAGTTCGAGTTCGGGTTCTCGGTCTTCATCCTCTGCATGATCATCCTCGGCGGCATGGGCAACCTCGCCGGCGTCATCCTCGGCGCGGTCGCGCTGTCGATGATCAACCGCTTCCTGCTGCCCGAGCTCAACGGCGTCCCCGAGAAGTTCGGCCTCAACTTCGACGTGACAGCGATCTCGTTCGGGATCTTCGGCTTCCTGCTGCTCGTGATGATGGTGCTGCGCCCGGAGGGCTTCATCCCCAACCGCCGGCGCAAGATCGAGCTGCACGAGGACGAGTTCGACGACACCCTGATCTCGGTCAAGAGCCCATGAGCTCCAACGGCGCCAACGTCCTCGAGGCGACCGGGGTCACGAAGCGCTTCGGCGGCCTCGTGGCGGTCAACGACGTCGACTTCAACGTGCCCGAGCGCGCGATCGTCGCGATCATCGGCCCCAACGGGGCGGGCAAGACGACGTTCTTCAACTGCATGACCGGCCTCTACAAGCCGACGACCGGCACGGTCATGTTCAACGGGCGCGACATCACGGCCAAGGCGCCGCACATCGTCACCCAGGCCGGCGTGGCGCGGACGTTCCAGAACATCAAGCTGTTCAAGACCATGACGGTGCTCGAGAACGTGCAGGTCGGGCGCCACTCGCGCATGAAGGCGCGGATCACCGGCTCGATCATCCGGACGCCGTTCGTGCGCCGCGAGGAGCGCGAGACCGAGGAGCACGCGGCCGATCTGCTCCGGCTCGTCGGGATCCCGCGCCGCCACCACGATCTCGCCGCCAGCCTTCCCTACGGCGACCAGCGCCGGCTCGAGATCGCGCGCGCGCTCGCCTCCGACCCGAAGCTGCTGCTGCTCGACGAGCCGACGGCCGGCATGAACCCTCAGGAGTCCGACCAGCTGCGCGAGCTGATGGAGAAGCTGCGCACCGAGCGCGGCATCTCGATCCTGCTGATCGAGCACGACATGAAGGTCGTGATGAACGTCTCGGACCACATCACGGTGCTCGACGGCGGCGAGAAGATCGCCGCCGGGTCACCGCAGGAGGTGCGCGCGAACCCGCGCGTCATCGAGGCCTACCTCGGGAGCCAGGCATGAGCGACGGCAACGGCGCGACGCCGGTCCTCGAGGTTGAGGACATCCATACGTACTACGGCTCGATCGAGGCGCTGAAGGGCATCTCGCTCACGGTCAACGAGGGCGAGATCGTCACGCTGATCGGCTCCAACGGCGCCGGCAAGTCGACGACGCTGCGCTCGATCTCCGGGCTCAACCCGCCCAAGACCGGGTCGATCAAGTTCCGCGGGCGCGAGATCCACGGGCTCCTCGGCTACCAGGTGGCCGAGCTGGGCATCGCCCAGTCGCCGGAGGGCCGCCACGTCTTCCCGCGCATGACCGTGCTCGAG
>JAXDGC010000212.1:0-13525 GCA_034665245.1 Solirubrobacteraceae bacterium
ACAGCGACGCGCGCGATCGCGTCGTGAGCGCCTCGATGGCGTCGGCGAGGTGAACCTGGGCGATGTTGTAGTCGCCGCGTTCCACCCTCAGCTTGTGGGCCTCGAGCAGCACCTCGGCATGGGTGTGACCGTGTGGCGGCTCGAAGCGGTAGGCCGCGAGCTCGATCAGGAGGCCGAGCGGATCCTTGAAGTAGATCGAGTCCATGAAGCCGCGGTCCTTGACGCCGCTGTGGCGGATCTCGCGCTCGTCGAGTCGCTCGACCGCCTGGTTGAAGGTCGCCTGCGAGACCGCGAACGCGAGGTGGTGCACGCAGCCGGGGTCGGTCGGGGTGCGGCTCGGATCGGGCGTCCGCTCCTCGTTGGTGAAGACCGTGATCAGCCGCCCGTCGCCCGGGTCGAAGTAGAGATGGCTCTCCGACGCGTTGTCGAGGTTGGGCTGGTCGAACACGAACGGCATGCCCAGCAGGCCCTCCCAGAAGTCGATCGAGGTCTGCCGGTCGGCTCCCACGATCGTGATGTGATGGACACCCTGGCTCTGAAGTTTGCGCATTCGCCCCTCGACGTCGACGGCGCGAGCTTCCCACGGCGACGGGCCGGACCGCAACCCGCGCTTGCCGTTAGGTTGCGGTCATGTCCACCGTCCGCGCCGCGACCCTGGTCGCCCCACACCGGCTCGAGGTCCGGTCCTATCCCTATCCGGATGCGCTCGAGCCGGGGGCGGTGCTGTTGCGGATGCTCGCGTCGGGCATCTGCGGGACCGACAAGCACACGTTCCGCGGCGAGACCGAGCAGTACCTGGGGACCGACAAGGAGCGCTCGACGCCGTTCCCGATCATCCAAGGGCACGAGAACGTCGGCGTGGTGGCCGCCGTCGGCGACGGCGGAGCACTCGCGCGCGACGGGTCGCCGCTGGCGGAGGGCGACCGCGTCGTCCCGGCGCCCAACCGTGCCTGCGGCGTGTGCCACATGTGCGCGCGCGGCTTCCCGTACTACCTCTGCCGCCGGCTCGAGAACTACGGCAACTCGCTGACCAGCAGCGCTGCCCCCCACCTCTTCGGCGGCTGGTCGGAGTACCTCTACCTGAAGCCGGGCACGGCCGTGTTCCGCGTCCCCGAGACGCTGCCCGACGACGTCGCGGTACTGACGGAGATCTTCGCGGTCACGCACAGCCTCGAGCGCGCGGCGCAGCTGCCGAGCCCGGCGGGCTTCCGGCCGGGCGCGTCGGTCGCCGTCATCGGCGTCGGCGCGCTCGGGCTCGCGCACGCCGTCAAGGCGGCGCTGATGGGCGCCGGGCGCGTGATCGCCGTCGATCCCTCCCGCCGCCGCCTGGAGCTCGCGACGCGCCTGGCCGGCGCCGAGGCGGCGGTCGCCGACGAGGTGCGGGCGATGTGCGCGGGCGAGGGCGTCGACGTGGTCGTCAACGCCACCGGCTTCCCCGGCTCGTTCGCGCAGGCGGTGGAGATGGTGCGCGACGGCGGCCTCGTGATCGAGGTGGGCGCGTTCGTGGACATGGGCGACGAGCCGTTCAACCCCGCCGTGCTGTGCGGGCGCAACCTCACGCTGCTCGGCATCGGCGGCGAGGACCTGCTCGTGTACGAGAGCACGCTGGCGCTGCTCGCCCGCCACCACACGAGCATCCCGCTCGCCGACATGGTCTCGCACCGCTTCGCGGTCGAGGACGCGCCCGAGGCCATGGAGACGGCGCTCGACGCCGACCGCTCGGCGAAGGTCCTGATCACCTCCGCGCGATGACCCACCCCGGCTTCGACATCCAGGGCCGCAGGGCCCTCGTCACCGGCTCGAGCCGCGGGATCGGGCGGGCGCTCGCGCAGGGATTCGTGGAGGCGGGCTGCTCGGTCGTGCTGCACGGCCGCGACGGCGGCGCGCTGGAGCAGGCCGCGGCCGAGCTCGCCGCGACCGCCGAGGGCACGGGCGCGCGCGTCCACCAGGCCGCGTTCGACGTCACCGACTCCGCCGCGGTCGACGCCGGCGTCGCGGCGCTCGAGGCCGAGCACGGGCCGCTCGACATCCTGGTCAACAACGCGGGCGTGCAGTACCGCGCGCCGCTGCTCGAGTTCCCCGACGAGGCGTGGCACCGCGTGATCGAGACGAACCTCACCAGCGCGTTCCTCGTGAGTCGCGCCGTCGCGCGCGGGATGGTGGAGCGGGGCCGCGGCAAGATCATCAACATCTGCTCGCTGATGGCGGAGCTCGGGCGGGCCGACGTCGCTCCGTACGCCGCCAGCAAGGGCGGCCTGAAGATGCTGACGCGGGGGATGTGCGCCGACTGGGGAGCGTCAGGGGTCCAGGTCAACGCGATCGGGCCGGGGTACTTCCAGACCGAGCTGACCGCCGCGCTCGTCGAGGACGAGGAGTTCGACGCCTGGCTGCGCCGGCGGACGCCCGCGGGCCGCTGGGGCCGCCCGGAGGAGCTCGTCGGCGCGCTGCTGTTCCTCGCCTCGCCGGCCTCGGACTTCGTCAACGGCCAGATCGTCTACGTCGACGGCGGGCTCTCGGCCGTCGTCTAGAGGTCCTCGAGTGCCCGGCGCATCACGGCGGGGTCGGGGTCGACGCCGGTCCAGTGCCGGATGCCGATGACGCCCTGGTTGACCAGCATGCCGAGCCCGTCGAGGACCGTGCAGCCGCGGGCCTCCGCGTCGCGGATGAGGCGCGTGCGCGGAGGGTTGGGGATGACGTCGGCGACGACCGTCCCCGGCCGCAGCGTGGCGACGTCGAGGTCGAGGCGCGCGTCGACGTCCGGGAAGAGCCCGACGGAGGTCGCGTTGACGACGATGTCGGCCGCCTCGGGCACGCCGTAGGGCCCGCTCCACTCGACCAGCTCGGCCTGCGCGGGCGTGCGCTCGCGGAGCAGGGCGACGAGCTCGGACCCGCGCCCGGCGTCGCGGTTGACGATCGTGATCGACGCCGCTCCGGCCAGCGCCGCCTCGACGGCGATCGCCCGCGCGGCGCCGCCCGCGCCGAGGACGACGAGCGACTTCGCGGCCGGATCGACGACCGTCCGCAGCGCGCTGAGGAAGCCCTGCCCGTCGGTGTTCTCGCCGACGTAGCGGCCGTCGCGGTGCACGACGCAGTTGACGGCGCCGATGACCGCGGCGGAGTCGGCGAGGCCGTCGAGATGCTCGATCACGGCGACCTTGTGAGGGATCGAGCAGTTGAAGCCGGCCCAGCCCATCGCGCGGGCCCCGCGGACGGCGTCGCCGAGCGCCTCGGGCGCGACCTCGCAGTTGATGTAGCGGGCGTCGAGGCCGTGGTGCCGGTAGGCGGCCTCGACCATCGCGACCGTCGGGTTCTCTCCCGCCGGCGTCGAGAAGGAGCCGGTGAGCAGGCTCAGGAAGCTCGCCATCGCGGGCCGGACGCTACAGGCCGGCTGGGCCCGGTCAGTCCCGACCGACGAGATGGGCGAGGGTGGCGGTGGCGATCACCGTCCATCCGGCGGCTGCGGCCGCCGCTGCTCCGCCACCCGTGACCGGGATGGCCAGACATAAGGCTCAGGTTCTCCGGCGCGGCCAGGCGGATACCCCGGCTAGCTCAACTCGCGGCGGCGCAGCCGCACGAGGCCAAGGATGAGCGGCAGGCCGATCCAGATCGCAACAGCCACGGCGAGCCGCGGCCAGTCGCCCCCCGCCAGGGAGCCGTCGCCCAGCGGCGCCGTGGCCTGGCCGAGGTCGAACCACTGCGACGGCCCGTGCAGCGAGGGGACCGCCTGGATGAGGATCCCGACGGCCGTCGGCACCACGAAGTAGGTGACGATGGCCGGCGCCGAGCTCATCAGCAGGAGCCCGAGCGCGAGGCCGCCGAGCATGCTGATCAACATGTAGGCCGTCCCGCCGGCGAGACGCGCGGCGTCGAGGTTCCATTGCCCGCCCGCGACCGCGTTGCCGACGACGGCCACCAGCAGGCAGGCGACCACGGCGGCCAGCGCCAGCCCGCACCCGGCGAGCAGCTTGGCCGCGGCCACGCGGCCGCGCTCGGGCACGAGCGTGAAGGTGGTGAGCGCGGTGCGCTGTGTCCACTCGCCTGTGACGGCGAGGATGCCGACGACCGGTAGGAGGATCGACGCCGTGACGCCGGAGAGGATGAAGAACCTGCGCAGTGTGTGCTCGCTGTCGTGGCCGGCCGCGAGCGTGATGACGACGGCGGCGACGGCGCCCAGGACGACCAGACACAGCAGCCAGAAGCCGGCGCGCGTGTCGGTCATCTTGCGCAGCTCCACGGCGGTCAGCCGCGGCAGCGACGGGCGCGCCATGGGCGCGGGGTGGGCGAGCGCGGTCATGCCGCAACCGGCGCGGACGTCAGGCCCAGGAACAACTGCTCGAGGCTGCCACCGGAGCTCGCGAGCAGGTCGGCCTTGCCGCCCTGCGCGACGATCCGGCCGTGGTGGATCACCACGAGGTTGTCGGCAACCGCCTCGATCTCGTGCAGCAGGTGCGACGAGAGGAGCACCGTGCCGGCGCGGTCGGCGAAGTCGCGCAACAACCCGCGCATCCACACGATCCCCTCGGGGTCGAGCCCGTTGGCGGGCTCATCGAGGATCAGCACGCTTGGCTCGCCGACCATCGCCTGGGCGATGCCGAGGCGCTGGCGCATGCCGAGCGAGTACTGCCCGACGCGCTTGCGCGCGGCCGCCGCCGGCAGCCCCACGCGGTCGAGCAGCCCGGGCACGCGGCGGCGGTCGACGCCGAGGATGTCGGCCGTGAGCCGGAGCACCTCGCGGCCGCTGCGGCCGGCGTGCTGGGCCGAGGCGTCGAGGAGGACGCCGACCTGGCGACCGGGATTGGGGAGCCGGGCGTACTCGGTGCCGAGCACCGTCGCCGTGCCGGCGGTCGGGGGCGTGAGCCCCGTGAGCATCCGCAGGGTGGTGGACTTGCCGGCGCCGTTGGGCCCGAGGAACCCGGTGACGGTGCCGGGCTCGCAGCGGAACGACACGCCGTCCACCGCGAGCTCGGAGCCGTAGCGCTTGCTGAGGTCGTTGAGTTCGATCATGCGGCAAGCGTGGACTCACGCGGGAGGTAGCACCATTGCCCGGAGGTCGCTCGCGCACCAACCTCGGTCTATGCCGCGATCGACTTCAGTCGCTGTTCGCCGCGCCGTCAGGTCCTTACGCTCGTGAGCGTGAACAACGGGCGACTCGAACATCCGCGGCTGCTGCCCTCGGTGCTGGTCCCGCCGGTGGAGGGCCCCTGTCCCGCCGGCGGCGGCATACGGCGCTCCACGCGCGACTGGATCGTCGACTTCGCATTCTTCGCGATCGCGCTGGTCGCCGGCTCGGCGGGGCTCACAACCGAGCTCTCACGGGTCCAGCTCTCGAACGGCCTGAAGATCGCCGACATCGCCTGTGGGCTGCTCGCCGTCGGGTTGCTGTGGGGCCGGCGCCACTGGCCGGTGGCCGTCGCGGTCGCGGTCGTATCGCTCGGCGCGGTGTCCACCTTCGCGCAGCCGGCCGCGATCCTCGCGCTCTTCACCGTCGCGGTGCACCGGCGCCTCGGCGCGGTGGCCGGCGTCGCGGCGCTCGGCCTCGCCACCGTGGCGGTCTACCGCGCCGTGCATCCCCAGATCGGCGACCCCTGGTTCGAGGCGTCGCTCGGCATCGTCATCACCCTGGCGGTGATCGCCTGGGGCATGTTCGTGCGCGCGCGCCGGCAGCTCGTGCTGTCGTTGCGCGACCGCACCCACCGCGCCGAGTCCGAGCAGCAGCTGCACATCGACCAGGCGCGCCATCAGGAGCGTGCCCAGATCGCGCGCGAGATGCACGACGTGCTGGCGCACCGCATCTCGCTGCTCAGCATGCACGCGGGCGCGCTCGAGTTCCGCCCCGACGCACCGCCGGCCGAGATCGAGCGGGCCGCCGGCGTTGTGCGCGCCAGCGCGCACCAGGCGCTGGAGGACCTGCGCGAGGTGATCGGGGTGCTGCGCGAGGACGAAGCGGACGGCGGCCCCGAGCGCCCGCAGCCCGCGCTCGTGAACCTGCCCGGCCTCCTCGACGAGTCCCGTGAGGCGGGCATGCACGTGAGCTCGGAGTACCGGATCGAGGACGTCACCACCGTCCCGGAAGGTGCCGGGCGCAACGCCTACCGGATCGTGCAGGAGGGGCTGACCAACGCCCGCAAGCACGCGCACGGCGCGGCGGTCGATGTCACCCTCGGCGGCGCCGCGGGCGACGGGCTCACCGTCGAGGTCCGCAACCGGCTGCCGTTGGCCGACCCCGGGCCGGCGCAGATCCCGGGGACGGGCACCGGCCTCATCGGCCTCGCCGAGCGGACGAGCCTGGCGGGCGGCCGGCTCGACCACGGGCGCACGCCGGACGGGGACTTCCGGCTGCGGGCGTGGCTGCCCTGGCCCGCATGAGCTCGCCGATCCGCGTGCTGATCGCGGACGACGACGCGCTCGTCCGTTCCGCGCTGGCGATGATGCTGGCCGGCACGGAGGACATCCGCGTCGTGGCGGAGGTCGCCGACGGCTCCGAGGTCGCCTCGGCCGTCGACGCCTTCCACCCCGACGTCGTGCTGATGGACATCCGCATGCCGCGGATGGACGGGCTCGCCGCCACCGAGCTGGTGCGCGCCCGCGCGGACGGCCCGCAGGTGATCGTCCTCACCACCTTCGACGCCGACGACCTCGTACTGCGCGCGCTGCGCGCCGGGGCGAGCGGCTTCCTGCTCAAGGACACGCCGCCTCCCGAGATCCTGAGGGCGGTGCGCCTGGTGGCGGGCGGCGACGCGATGCTGTCGCCGACGGTCACCCGCCGCCTGCTCGCGCACTTTGCCGAGGGTGGCGCGGACGCTCGCCGCGCCGCGTCTCAAGGGGTGCTCGACCGCCTCACCGACCGCGAGCGCGAGGTCGCCGTCGCCGTCGCGCAGGGCAAGTCGAACGCCGAGATCGCCGGTGAGCTCTTCATGAGCGTCGCGACCGTGAAGGCGCACGTCTCGCGGCTTCTGAGCAAGCTCGAGCTCAACAACCGCGTGCAGATCGCATTGCTCGCGCACGACGCCGGTCTCGCGTGAGCGATGAGTTCTGCCGCCGCCGGCGGTCTACTCCCAAGCGAATATGACGAACCTGAGGAGCACACACGTGGACGATGCCGTCCGGGCCGAGGCAATGGTCAAGCACTACCGCAGCCGCACGGGGGTGGTCGAGGCGGTTCGAGGCGTCGATCTCCGGGTGCAGGCGGGCGAGATCTTCGGCTTCCTGGGTCCGAACGGCGCCGGCAAGTCGACGATGATCAAGATGCTCACCACGCTGCTGTCGATCACATCGGGGACCGCGCGGGTGGCGGGCGTGGACGTGGCCCGCGACCCCGACGGGGCGCGCCGCCGGATGGGCGTGGCGCTGCAGGAGGCGGGGCTCGACCCGCGCCAGACGGGCCGCGAGACGCTCGTGCTGCAGGGGCGCCTGTTCGGCCTGTCCGCGCACGAGGCGGCCGCGCGCGCCGTGGAGCTGCTCGAGCTGGTCGAGCTCGTCGAGGCGGCCGACCGCCGGGTCAAGGGCTACTCCGGCGGCATGAAGCGCCGGCTCGATCTCGCCTCCGCGCTCGTCCACCAGCCGGAGGTCCTGTTCCTGGACGAGCCGACGACCGGCCTCGATCCCGCGAGCCGGCTGACGGTGTGGGACGAGGTGCGGCGGATCAACCAGCTCGGGACGACCGTGTTCCTGACCACGCAGTACCTGGAGGAGGCCGACGCGCTGTGCGAGCGGCTGGCCATCATCGACGACGGCCTGATCGTGCGCGAGGGCACGCCGGATCAGCTCAAGGCCGAGCTGCGCGAGCGCCTGGGCCTGACGAGCGACCCCTCGCTCGACGACGTCTTCCTCGACGCGACCGGGCGCACGCGCAGCCGCGCGGCCGGCGACGTGCAGGAGGTGACGGCATGATCTCGGCAGCCTGGGTGCTCGGACAGCGCGCGCTGCGCGAGGCGTGGCGGACGCCGGAGGCGCTGGTGCCGACGCTGTTCATCCCGCTGTTCTTCCTCGTCGTCAACGTGGGCCAGGCCGGGAAGATCTTCCCGGCGCAGTCGACGGGCTTCCTGAAGGGCCAGGGCTATGGCGCGTTCCAGCTGCCGGCGTCACTGCTGCTGGCGGCGTCGTTCGGGACGGCGGCGCTGTTCCTCGTCGAGGACATCGAGGGCGGCTACTTCGACAAGCTGCGCTCGGCGCCGATCGCGCGCACGTCGATCGTGCTCGGCCGGCTGATCGCCGAGCTGGCGAAGGGGCTGCTGATCTCGGTCCTGATCGTGCTGCTCGGGATGGTGTTCGGCATCACGATCGCGAGCGGGGTGCTCGGCTTCGTGCTGCTCGTCGGGATGACCGCGCTGTGGTCAGTGGTGTTCGTCGGCTTCATGCAGCTGATCGCGCTCAAGACGCGCAGCGCGGCGGCGACCAACTCCGGCGGCCTGATCTTCTTCCCGCTGCTGTTCCTGACGCCGAACTTCGTCCCCCGCGACATGCTCACCCGGCCGATGGAGGTGGCGGCGTCGTTCAACCCGGTCACGTACGTGATGGAAGGCCTGCGCTCGCTGATCCTCGAGGACCTGGAGTGGAGCAAGATCCTGCCCGCGTTCGCCGTCGTCGCCGTGACCGGCGCCGTGATGCTCGCCCTCAACGTCCGGATGATCAAGCGCTACGACTGAAGTTTGTGGCGCAAACTAGTTGACGCCGAGACCGTGAGACGCTATGGTCTGCGGCGCCAACTAGTTTGAAATGGACTGAACATGGAACGCAGAGAGCTGGAGTCGGCGGCGGCCACGTACGCCTATCTGAAGGGCCTGCTGGGGATCCCGGGCGGTCTCCTGGCGATCCTCGCGGCGCTGGGCAACTGGGAGTGGGGCCCGCTGCGCCACACCTGGGTCTTCCTGGGCGCCGCGCTGGCGCTCGGAGCCGCAGCCCTGCTCATCAGCCGCTACTACGCCGAGCACTACGGGCGCGTCACGCTGTCCAGGGCGCAGCGGCGGCGGGCAGCGGCGGCGGTCATCGTCGGCGCGCCGCTGATGTTCGTCGCGGCGCTGCTGCTCCGCAGCCGGGCGGGCTGGTCGCTCGACCTGCCGGTGAACGCCATCCCCGCCACCTTCGCCCTGCTGATGCTGGCGACCTATGCCGCCGGCGCGGTGCTGCGAACGCACCACGTGATCATCTTCGGCTCCCTGGCGGTGGCCGGCCTCCTGCCGGTCTGGGACGGCGCGGACCCGAGCAACACCGGTCTCGTCCTCGTCGGCGTGGCGATCATCGCGACCGGCATCTTCGACCACCGGCTGCTCGTCCGCAGGTTCGGACCGCCCAAGGGCCTGAAGCTCAGCAATGCCGGAGCGTGACGAGGAGCTGGTCCTCGACCGGCTCATCCACGAGCCGGGCCGGCTGGCGATCCTGACCGTGCTGTCCTCCGTGGAGGACGCCGACTTCGTCTTCCTCCAGCGCACGACGGGGCTGACCAAGGGCAACCTCTCCAGCCATCTCACGAAGCTGGAGGAGGCGGGCCTGGTGAAGATCGAGAAGCGGTTCATCCGCAAGAGGCCCAACACCAACGTCGCGCTCACGGCGGTCGGCAGGCAGCGGATCGCGAACCACTGGAGTCAGCTCGAGCGCCTCAAGAACCTCTCGGCGTAGCGGACGTGGCAGGTGATCACGTCCGGCCGCCGCAGCGCACGCCGCCGAGCTGCCGCTCGCGCCCACCGACGACGACGCGCGCGACCTGCGACTGAGGGATCGAGACGATTCGCCTCGGGTGCGCGCTGGCGACGTCCCCGAGATAGGTGCGATTGCTCGTCTCGCCGATGAAGACGCCGACCACGTCTCCACCGTCGAGCAGGCAGACCTTCGCGGGGAACGGGTCCTTGGTGACCACGAGCGCGCCCACGACCAGGTAGCAGGCGACGCCGGCGGCGACCGCCGCAGTGACGTGCTGGACGCGCCGGCCCCCGAGCGCCTTCGTCGCCCGGCCCGCCACGAGCGCGAGCCCGATCGCCGGGGCGACGATCAGCAGGCCGAGGGAGATCAGGAACTCACGCGGCAGCTGGGGTACCGCGGCGGAGGACGGCAGGCGGACCGTCCCGAGGCGCAGCTGCAACGCCAGGCCGCCGGTCAGGTACACCAGCGCGGCGACGCCGGCCAGCGCGCCCGTGAGCTCCCGCAGCGCTTGGAGTGGGTCCCGGCGTGGGGCTTGCGACTGGCTCGAGATGGCTTCGTGATTCGCATCGAGCGCCCGGATCCCTGCGGCGACACGTCGACGCGCGCTCAGCCACGGCGTAGGCTCATCGGCCATGCGGGCAACGATCTGGATCGTCGGTGCGGTGTCCGCGCTCGGCGTCACCGCGTGTGCCGGCGGCTCGTCGGGGAGTGCGGCAGCGCCCGCCTCGACCGCGGCTCGCGCTCCGGTGTCTCAGGTGTCCCTGACCCTCTCCAGGTCCGAAGGCGGCAAGCACGATCGCTTCGGAGCCGCGATCACCACACGCCACGCCACGGGCGTCAAGGGCAGGACCCGGAGCCACTACACGCTCGCGGCACTGGCAGCCCACCCAGCTGTCGCGTGCGTCAACGACCGCGACCGGCGATTCCCCGACCGCCCTCGCGGCCGACGCGTGCGCGCCGCCCTCGATCCCGCTCGCGGCAAAGGCGGCGCGCTCGGCTGGTGCCCTGGCCGCTACAAGGGGACCGTGACCTACTTCACCGGGTTCGCGTGCCCGTCGAAGGGCAGATGCCATATCCCGGCCGGCTTCCCGACGCGCACGCAGATCGTCGCGCGGTTCTCGTTCCGGGTGAGGTAGCGACCGATGCTCGAGCTCCGGCCGTCCTGTGAGTGCTGCGCCCGCGACCTGCCACCCGACTCGCCCGATGCCCGGATCTGCACGTACGAGTGCACGTTCTGCGCGGAGTGCGTCGCCGACCGGCTGGGAGGCGTGTGCCCGAACTGTGGCGGCGGGTTCGAGCGACGCCCGATCCGGCCGCCGGCGATGCTGCTGAAGGACCCTGCTTCGACCGTCCGCGTCTTCGCGCCGGAGGGCTGCGCGGGGCCCTAGATGAGTTATTCCACGACCCCGCGGAGCTGTCGAACGTCAGCAGCGCGCTGGGTAGGAGGCGGGAGCGAGCCGTCGCGGCCGACGACGAATGTCGTCTTGATGGGCCAGGAGCCGATCGAGACGACACTCGTGGTCGCCGGGCCGCTCCCTGGCCGTGGAATCAATCGTCTAGGAGGCGAAGAGGTCGAGGCGCCAGTCGTTGCAGCGCATGAGCCTGCCCGGCGGGTACTCGAACTCGGTCGGCCCGAGGAGCGTGAACGCGAGCGCCCGGCAGATCGCGTTCGAGGGCGGGTTGTCGACGGAGGGGAAGGCGTGCAGGAACCGCCGCGGCGTCGCCTCCGCCCTCGCCAGGCCGATCGCCTGGGCGGTCGCCGCGCGCGCGATCCCGCGCCCCTGGAACGCCGGCAGCACGGACCAACCGATCTCGTTGACCTCCTCACCGCGCCAGGTCCGCGGCCAGAAGCCCACCGACCCGGCGGGCTCGCCGCTGGCGACGGCGACGATCTTGAACATGCCGGAGCCCGCCGGCTCGTAGCGGTCCTGTCGCTCGGCGATCTTCTCGGGAGTCTCCGGGCCTCCGAGGTGCTCCATCATCGCCGGGTCGCCGGTGAGCCTCTCCAGCAGCGCGAGGTCGCCCGGGCCCCACGGGTCGAGGCGCACTTGCATGCCGTCAGCGTAGGCCGGTCACCTCGCCGCCATGTATCTCGGCGGCGCCGAACGGCTCTCTCTCAACGATGAGTTCCGTCGCCTACGAGGAGGACAGCCGTGAGCACGCCCGTCGTCACCGAGATCGTTCCCCGACCCGAGCCGGTCGCCCATGATCCGTTCATCGACGATCTGCGCACTCGTGCGAGCCAGGCCTTGAAGGGGGCGGCGGCAGGAGGGTAGGGTCCGCCCTTCTCCCGTCTCCTCCCCGTCTGACTCTCATTGACCCGCTGGGTTGACTTCGTCATCGCCCACCGCAAGCGCGTCCTCGCGGCGTGGCTCGCGCTGTTCCTGCTCGGCGGCGTCGCCGCCTCCAACCTCGGCGGGCTGCTCTCCAATCGCTTCAGCGTGCCCGGCGCGGAGTCCGAGCGCGGGCTGAACCTGCTCAAGCAGCGCATGGGCGAGCGCTCCGACGGCGCCTTCACGCTGGTCGCGACCGGCGTCGGCACGCGCGCCGAGCGCGCCGCCGTGCAGAGCGCCGCGGGCCGCGCCGCGAGGGCGGTGCGCGGGGGCAAGGCAGGCCCGCTGCTCACGGCCGGCCGCGGCGTCGTCTACGCGCAGATCGCCACGCCGCTCGAGAACCAGGACGCATCGGAGCTGACCCCGCGGCTGCGCCGCGTGATCGCCCACCCGGCCGGCGTGACGACGTACCTGTCGGGCTATCCGGCCATCAACTTCGACACCCAGAAGATCTTCAGCCAGGACCTCGGGCGCGGCGAGGCGATCGCGGTCCCGATCGCGCTGATCGTCCTCGCGTTCATGTTCGGCACGGCCGGCGGGATCGCGGTGCCGCTCGTGTTCGCCGCGATCACGATCCCGACCACGCTCGGGCTCGTCTGGATCTTCGCCCACGTGATGGACATGGCGATCTACGTCACGAACATCGTCGCGTTGATCGGGTTCGCGATCGCGGTCGACTACTCGATGCTGGTGGTGTTCCGCTTCCGCGAGGAGCTCGCGCACGAGGACGACGTGCCGACCGCGCTGCGGACGACGATGATGACCGCCGGCCGGGCGACGCTGTTCAGCGGCCTGACCGTCGCGGTCGGGCTCGCGCTGCTCGTGTTCATGCCGCTGCCGTTCATGCGCTCGATGGGCGTCGGCGGCCTGCTCGTGCCGCTCATCTCGATCGCCGCCTCAGCGACGCTCCTGCCCGCCCTGCTGTCGCTGATGGGGCAGCGCGTGAACCGCTGGCGGATCGTGCCCCGGCGGGTGCTCGAGCGCCGTGCGGCGACCGACACGACCGGCTTCTGGCACCGGCTCGCCACGTCGATCATGCGCCGCCCCGTGCTGTTCTTCTGCGCCGCCGGCGGCCTCATGCTCGCGCTCGCGGTGCCCGCGTTCGGCCTCCACGTGACCGGCGGTGACAACCGTGGCGTGCCGCTGACGACGGAGTCCACCCAGGGCCTGCACGTGCTCGAGACGACGCTCGGGCCCGGCGCGCTGGCGCCGCATCAGATCGTGGTCGACACGCACCGGCCCGGCGGCGCCTCGGGCCCGGCTGTCGTCGCGGCGCAGCGGAGGCTCGTGGCGGCGCTGCGGCGCGACCGCGAGATCGAGCCCGGGACGATCGCGGCTCCGGCCTTCGTCCCGCTCACGCAGGCGCGCCAGGCCAACCTCGTCGACGGCGACGGCCGCGTGCTGCAGGTCCGCGCCGCGGGGCACTCCGACGCGGGGACGAACGCGGCGATGGACCTCGTCAGGCGCATCCGCGACCGTTACATCCCGGCCGCGCGCTTCCCCTCGTCCTCCGAGGTCCTCCTCAGCGGCGCGCCGGCCTTCGGCGTCGACTTCAT
>JAXDGC010000213.1:0-3392 GCA_034665245.1 Solirubrobacteraceae bacterium
GGGTTGACCATCCACTCCAGGTCCTTGGGCACCTCGCGCGACTCCTCGCGCAGGCGCTGGTTGGGAACGGGCTCGAAGGCGGATACGAGGCTGATCGACGCGCCGACCTGCCTGGCCAGCTCGGTCGCCTGCTGCACGGCCTTCCGGGCCGTCTCGGATCCGTCCGTGCCCACCACGATCGAGCTGAACATCGCGCCTCCTCCGTGTGTCCGGTGCCGCCGTGCCGGTGCGCGATCATAACCGGGCGTGATCGACCTGCACTCCCACATCCTGCCCGGCCTCGACGACGGGCCGGCCACGATGGACGGGTCGCTCGACCTGGCCCGTGCGGCGGTCGACGCCGGCACCCGGACAATCCTCGCCACGCCGCACATCAACGACTACGCCGCGATCGACCCGGCGCGGATCGCGGCGGGCATCGACGAGCTGCGCCCGGCGCTCGCCGACGCCGGCATCCCCCTCGAGGTGCTCCCCGGCGGTGAGATCGCGATCTGGCGCCTGGTCGACCTCGACGACGACACGCTGCGCGCGCTGGCGCTCGGCGGCGGCCCCTACCTGCTCGTCGAGAGCCCGTTCTCGCCTGTGGTCGGCGACTTCGAGCCGATGGTGCTCGATCTCCACGCGCGCGGCCACCGCGTCCTGCTCGCCCACCCGGAGCGCTGCCCGGCCTTCCAGCGCGACCCCGCGCGGCTCGCGCGGCTCGTCGACGCCGGGGCCCTGGTGCAGATCACCGCGGGCTCGATGAGCGGCGGCTTCGGCTCGACCGTGCGGCGCTTCACGGCGACGCTCCTGCGCGAGGGGCTGGGGCATGTCGTCGCCTCCGACGCCCACGATCACGTGAAGCGCCCGCCTGGCCTGCAGGGAGGCTTCGGAGTGCTCGAGCGCGAGCTGCCGGGCATCGGCGAGCAGGCGGAGTGGCTGACCGAGCTCGTGCCGCGGGCGGTGCTCGACGGCGCCCCGGCGCCCCCGCGCCCGCCGCTGCCCAAGCAGCCCACCGGCCTGCTGCGCCGGCTCCGGCTCAGAGCTTGACGATCGCGATCACCGTGCTCGCGATCACGAGCACGACGATCAGCACCTGCATCCAGAAGAGGAACGGGGTCACGGACCCCCCAGGCTACGAGGGAACCGACTCCTCCTGCCGGCCGGCGGGCGTGACGGTGGTCACGGGCAGCCCGAGGCCCGTGAGCTTGCTCGGGAGGTCGAGCTTGAGCCAGCGCGAGACCCGCGAGGGCAGCGTCGAGAGGATGATCTCGTCGAAGCCGTGGAGGTTGATCGCGTCCTGGATCGCGTCGAGCGGCGCGGGCGCGCCCACCATCCCGGTCACCGGCGAGCCGGCGGCCTCCTCGAGCAACGGGAGGGCGAGCTCGAGCGTGGCCTTGGCATCCGTGTCGTCGTGATCCTCGGGGTCGGCGATCCGCTCGAGCCCGCTGGAGGTGTTGGGCACGAGCAGCGTGAACTGACACCCGCCCCGTTGCGCGCGCTCGCGCACGCAGGCGATCAGGGCGGGAGTGGCCGCGGTG
Organism: Solirubrobacteraceae bacterium; assembly: GCA_034665245.1. GTDB lineage: Bacteria > Actinomycetota > Thermoleophilia > Solirubrobacterales > Solirubrobacteraceae > DASQFQ01. The sequence goes on from JAXDGC010000213.1 coordinate 1,521, forward strand.
CGGTTGGCGACCACGAGCACCCGGGCGGGCTGGGCGGAGGACTCCATGCGGGACTCCCTTGCGAGCGAGACGACCGGTTCGAGCCGAGTGTACGCCGCCGGAGACGGCGTGGGATCCGCTCAGCGGAGGCGGGCGCCCACGGTCGCGGCGCTGATGACGCGGCCGCGGCGCGAGCCCGGGGCCAGCGCGACGCGGGCGCGGGCGCGAGCGGCGCGAGCGCGCCGGGCGACTCGAGCACGACGGGCGCGCTTGCGGGCACGAGCGCGAGAGCGGGCGTGAGAGCGGCGGGCAGCCGAGCGGCGCTCGCGGGCGCTGGAGGAGCGCGTCCCACCGGAGGCCACCTGACCGGGACGGGCGACGAACCCGAACTCCGTGACGTAGGTTGCGCCCGCGCCACCGCGGGAGGCCGGGTTGCCGGCGAGGACGCCGAAGCCGATCTCGCGGTAGGCGCGCTGGAGGATGTTGGCGCGGTGGCCGGGCGAGGCCATCCACGCGGCCATGATCTTCTTCGGCGTGGCGAGCTCTCCGGTGCCCCAGGCGAGGTTCTCGCCGATGCGCCAGGCGCCGCCGCTCGAGAGGTAGCCGGAGTCGCGGATGCGCTCGGCGGGCTGCGAGCCGTCGCGGCCGACGTGGGCGAAGTAGAGGTGGTCGACCATGTCGCCGCCGTGATGGAGCGCGGCGCGCTGCAGCTGGTCGTTGAGACGCAGCTGGGCGAGGCCGCGATCGGCGCGCTCGCCGTTGAGCAGGCAGAGCGTCGCCTCGGCGACGGTGGCGAGGTTGGCGGCCGTGGGCTGAAGGTTGGCGTTGGCGCAGGCGTCGCCGGCGGCGACCCCCTCGCGGGTGTTGGGCGCGCGGCGCAGGGCGGCCGGGTCGATCGGCCCGCCGGGGGACAGCTCGCGCAGGCGCCCGCCGCTGTTGTCGGTCACCGCGTCGCCGAGATGCCCGTCGGTCACGCCGAGGCTGAGAGTGCCCGCGGGCCCGGCCTTCGCGCCCGGGGTGGTCGGTCCGGCGGGACCGGCGGCCGAGCCGCAGCCGGCGATACCGAGGCTCGCCGCGGCCAGAAAGGCGGAAATCAGCGCAGAACGCGTTGCACGCATGCCTCTTTATCGCGCAAAGCGGCCCAGACCTTGAGCGCTCAAGACATCCGTTGAGCGATTCAGCCGCCGTAGACGCCCGGCGCGGCGAGCCAGACGCGAGCGCCGAGGTCGGTGAACGCCTCGACGACCTGCGGGTCGAACTGCGAGCCGCCGCCGCCCGTGATCTCCGAGGCGGCGTCCTCGACGCTGAACGCGTCCTTGTACGGGCGCTCGTGGACGAGCACGTCGAAGACGTCAGCGACGTGCACGAGCCGCCCCACGAGCGGGATCGCGTCGCCCGCGAGGCCGTCGGGATAGCCCGTGCCGTCCCAGCGCTCGTGGTGGGAGCGGGCGATGCTCTCGGCCACCTCGAGCAGCTCCGAATCGCCCTCGGCGAGCACGCGCGCGCCCGCCTCGGCGTGGGTCTTGACGACCTCGAACTCGGCCGCCGCGAGCCGGCCGGGCTTGAGCAGGATCGAGTCCGGGATCGCGATCTTGCCGACGTCGTGCAGCGGCGCCGCATGCCGGATGTGGGTGACGGCGAGATCGGAGAGCCCGAGCTTCTGGCCGAGGCGCGCCGCGAGCGCGGCGACCCGCTCGGTGTGCTCGCGCGTGTTGTCGTCGCGGTACTCGGCCGCGAGCGCGAGCCGCCGCAGCATCTCCACCTGGAGCGTGTCGAGGTCGCGCCGGCGCCCGACCGTCAGCGCGGCGAGCGCGGACTCGAGGTCGCGCGCCCGGCGCTCGAGCCCCGCGCGGTCGAGCAGGGCGCGCAGGCGGCGCACCTCGCCGTGCTGCT
>JAXDGC010000214.1:0-3103 GCA_034665245.1 Solirubrobacteraceae bacterium
ATCGAGCGCGAGCCGATCACCGAGGGCAACGTCGACAGCGCGACCGAGGGCCCCGCGATCTCCGAGGAGGAGCACGAGGTCACGCTCCACGCCGAGGAGCCCGTGCTCGACAAGCAGGTCGTGCCGAAGGAGCGCGTCCGCCTCGACAAGGAGACCGTGGAGGAGGAGCGCCAGGTGTCCGAGACGGTGGCCAAGGAGCAGATCGAGGTCGACGGCGCCGAGCAGCGCCGCTAGCGATCGCTGCGGAGGGGGCGGCGCCGGCGGGCGCCGCCCCCTCGCGCTACGTGACGCGCCCGGGCGCCGCGTCGACCAGTCGGTGCTCTCCCCGCTCCACGAGCCCGCGCAGGCGGTCGAGCGCGTCCCATACGTCGGCATGGCTCGTATAGAGCGGCGCGACGCCGAGGCGGATCGAGTCGGGCCGGCGGAAGTCGGGGATCACCGCCGCGCGCTCGATCAGCGCGCGGCAGATCGGCCACGCCTCGGGATGGCGGATCGCGACGTGCGAGCCGCGGGTGCCGGCGTCGCGCGGCGACCCGAGCGAGAAGCCCAGCGGCGCGAGCCACGCGTCGTGCAGCGCGACGATCTCGTCGCAGAGCGCGACCGACTTCGCGCGGATCGCGTCGATGCCGGCCTCGGCGGTGAGCCGCACGCCCGCCTCGACCGCCGCCAGGCCGAGGATCGGCGGCGTGCCGGCCAGGAAGCGCCCGACCCCGTCGGCCGGGTCGTAGTCGCGCTCCATCGCGAACTGGTCGCGCTGGCCGAACCAGCCCCAGATCGGCGAGCGCAGCTCCGCCTGGCGCTCCTCGGCGACGTACAGGAAGGCCGGAGCGCCCGGGCCGGCGTTGAGGTACTTGTAGGTGCAGCCGACCGCCAGCTGCGCGCCGGCCGCGCGGAGATCGACGGGCAGCGCGCCGGCCGAGTGCGAGAGGTCCCATACGACGTCGGCGTCCGCGTCCGCCGTCAGCGCCGCCATGTCCGCGATCTCGCCCGAGCGGTAGTCGACGTGCGAGAGCACCACCAGCGCGGCGCCGCGCTCGGCGACCGCGCCCTCCGGCGTCTCGACCATGCGCAGCTCGCGGCCGTGGCGCGCGGCGAGCCCCTCGAGCACGTAGCGGTCGGTGGGGAAGTTGTCGCGGTGGGTGACGATCGCGCCGTCGCGTGTGTCCAGCACGGCGGAGCAGAGCTTGAAGAGGTTGACGGTCGTCGAGTCGGAGACGATCACCTCGCCGGGCCGCGCGCCGAGCACGTGCTCGGCCAGCAGGTCGCCGACGCGCGCGGGCGCGTCGATCCACTCCGCCCATCCCGTCACGAGCCGCTCGCCCCACTCGCCGACGAGCTCCGCGAGGCGGTCGCGGGTCGCGAGCGGGAGCCGCCCGAGCGAGTTGCCGTCGAGGTAGATTCGCCGCGGGTCGTCGTCGACGAAGCGGTCGCGGAAGCCGGCGAGCGGGTCCGCGGCGTCGAGCGCGAGCGCGTGCCCGCGGGTCAGATCCACTCGACCACGGCCTTCCACAGCGGGTTCGCGACGTCGAGGTGTCCGAAGTGATCCTCGTCCGGGAGCATCACGAGCTCGCACTCGTCGCCGGCCGCGCGCGCGGCGGCGTGGAACCCCTCGCTCATCGCGGGCGGGACGATGTCGTCCTTGCCGCCGTGCGTCAACAGCGCCGGCACCCCGAGCGGGAGCCGTGCCGCGGGGGACGTATCGGCATATCGCTCGGGTTGCTGCTCGGGCGTGCCGCCGAGCAGGCGCCGCACGACGCCCTTCGACAGCCGCCACTCCCACGCGCGCTCGAGGTCGAGCACGCCGGCCTGCGAGACCACCGCCGTCACCTCGACGCTCGGGCCGGGCCGCGTGGCGGCCAGCGCGGCGAGGTGGCCGCCGGCGGAGTGGCCGATCGTCACGACGCGCGACAGGTCGAGCGGCGCCTGGAGGACGCGCAGGTGGTCGATCCCGGCCGCGAGGTCGTCGAACGTGGTCGGCCAGCCGCCCCCGCTCAGCCGCCCGAGCCGCCGGTACTCGAGGTTCCACGCCGCCCAGCCGCGCACGACGAGGTCGCGGCACAGCGGGTGCATCAGCTTGCGCCCGTACTGCGCCCGCCAGAACCCGCCGTGGATCACGACGGCGACCGGGAACGGGCCGTCATCGGCCGGGAGGAACAGCTCGCCCAGCTGCGAGCGCTTGTCGCCGTAGCGGTGGTGCTCGCAGATCAAGCGGCGACGCCGAGCGAGCGCGCGGCGTCCGCCAGGCGGGTGACGCCTTCGTCGATCTGCTCCGGCGTAACCCCCGAGTAGGCGAGGCGCAGCGTGTTCTCGCCCCCCTCCATGAGGAAGTCGGTGCCCTTGACGAACACGACCCCGCGCTCCTTCGCCGCCGTCTGGAGCTCGGCGACGTTGAAGCCCTCGGGCATCTCGACCCACATGAAGTAGCCGCCCTGCGGCGGCGCGAAGCGGGCCTCGGGCAGCTCGCGCTCGAGCGCCGTGACGAGCGCATCGCGGCGCTCGCGCAACGCTCGCTTGACCGTGTGGATCGCCTCGGCGATGCGTCCCGAGCGGCAGAACTCGTTGACGATCGACTGCGCGACCATGTTCGGTGAGATGTAGGTGTTCGTCGCGATGCCCTGGATCTGCTTGATCACGGCCTGAGGCCCGACGAGGTAGCCGACGCGGATGCCGGGGCAGACGGTCTTGGAGAACGAGGAGGCGTAGACGACCTTGCCCGCCTCGTCCTGCGAGAGCATCGTCGGCAGCGTCTCGCCCTCGAAGCGGATGTGGATGTAGGGGTCGTCCTCGAACAGCGTGAAGTCGTGCTCGGCCGAGAGCGCGAGCAGCCGCGCGCGCTTCTCGGCGCTCAGCGTGTAGCCGGCGGGGTTCTGGAAGTTGGGGATGATGTGGGCGAGCTTGGGGCGGAAGTCGGGGTCCCCGAGCAGCGCCTCGACGCCGTCGACGTCGATGCCGTCGGTCTGCAGCTCGACCATCCTTACGTCGGCGCCGAGGTTGCGCAGGTTCAGCAGCGTGCGGTCGTAGGTCGGCGACTCGACGATGACCGCGTCGCCGGGGCCGACGAGCAGCTGGAACAGGAACGCGTCGGCCTGCATCGAGCCGTTGG
>JAXDGC010000215.1:0-3592 GCA_034665245.1 Solirubrobacteraceae bacterium
TCGGCGCGACCCTCGGGGTCGCGGGCGAGGTTGATCTCCTCGTAGGCGATGCTGCGCTTGGCCAGCAGCGCCTTCGCCGTCCGGCAGTAGCCACAGGGCTCGGTCGTGTACACCTTCATTCGACTCATTACTTCACTTAGTGTAGTAGGGCAAACGTGGCCGGCTCGCTGAAGACCGAGGCGATCGTGCTGCGCTCGATCCGCTACGGCGAGGCCGACCGGGTCCTGCACCTGTATACCCCGCAGCGCGGAAGAGTGAGCGCGATCGCCAAGGGGGTGAGGCGCGCGAAGTCGCGCTTCGGCGGCCGCCTGGAGCCGTTCTTCCGGCTCGACCTGGTGCTCTACGAGGGTCGCAGCGACCTCCTCACGGTCACCTCCGCCGAGACGCTGGCGGGCCACCCGCGCCTGCGCGAGGACGGCCGGGCGCTCGACTCGGCCGCTCGTGCCTGCGACGCCGTCGGGCGCCTGTTCGACGACGGCGACCCGCACGCAGGCGTCTATCACCTGCTCGCCAACGAGCTCGCGCTGCTCGACGCCGCGCCGGCGCGCGCCGGGCGCGCCAACGCGCTCGCCTTCCGCCTCAAGCTGTTGCTCGCCGCGGGCTTCTCCCCGCAGCTCACCGCGTGCGCCTCCTGCGGCGAGCGCGAGCACCTCGCCGGCTTCTCGGGCGCCGCCGGCGGCGTGGTCTGCACGGCCTGCGAGGCGGGTGCGTTCGTCCTCGACCAGGCGGCACACGACTTCCTCGTCGAGGCGCTCGGGCGGCCGCTCGCCGAGACCCCCGCCGCGACCCCGCGCGCGCTCGCCCAGGCCGAGCGGGCGATCCTCGAGACGCTCGAGCACCACGCGAACGTCCGGCTCCGCTCGGTCGGCACGCTGAGCTAGTTTCCGGGCGCTCGGTGGCGGGCACCTGCTGAACGGGGTCGTTCAAGAGGCGTCACGGAGGAGAGCCGATGCATCGCGCGCGTGGAGGGCTGCTGGTCTGTCTCGTCGTCATGGGCTGCGTCGCGCCCGCGGCGGGGGCCGCTCCCAGCACGACGGTCCAGCGCACGATCCAGGACTGCGACGGCGACAACCTGCTCGAGTACACCTTCGGCGAGGAGCACGTCCCGTTCGGGTCGCCCTTCACCGCGCAGGGCTGCACTCGGGAGGCCGGCGCGGGACAGACGCTGCACCTGCCGCAGCGCGCCTCGCTGATCAACTTCCTGCAGCTCTCGGACTTCCAGACCGTCGACGAGGAGTCGCCGGGGCGCGTCGAGTTCCTCGACGGCTCCCAGCGCGCGCCGGGGCTGCAGCCGTTCTCCGCCGCCTACCGGCCGCAGGAGGCGCTGTCGACCCAGGTGGTGGAGTCGATGGTCCGCCAGGCACGCAACACGACCTCGCCGGTGACCGGCAACAAGCTCGATCTCACGATCCTCACGGGCGACAACGCCGACTCCCAGCAGTACAACGAGACGCGCTGGTTCATCGACATGCTCGACGGCACCACGGGCCCGGGGAACCCCGATCCAGAGGATCGGTCGCCCTCCGATCACGGCAGCGACCGCAAGCTCGACCCGAACTCCGGCATCCCGACCCCCGCCTGCGAGGCCACGCCGGGCTCCGTCTACGACGGCGTCCGCGACTCAGGGCAGGCGGGGCAGCCCGACAACGGCTACTACGAGCCGGACGCCTCGAGCGCCCCCCGCGACGACGGCGACGGCTACTCACCGGACCGCGCCCGCAACAGCGCCGAGGTCGGCCGCGACGTCACCGTGCGCGACTTCCCCGGGCTGCTCGAGCGCGCCAACCAGCCCTTCGAGTCACTCGGCCTGGGCATGCCGTGGTACACGGCGTTCGGCAACCACGACGCGCTCGTCCAGGGCAACGACCCCGACGCCTACGTCGGCCCGCTGGGGCCCTCGGGCGAGACGTTCGACCCGACGCTGCAGTCCGTCGTCACGGGCTGCGCCAAGGTCCAGCAGCCCTCGCCCGCGGTCGCCGCGTCGATCAAGGGGCTCCAGGACCAGGTCGCCGACCTGCGGGCGGGCGGCGTCGAGTCCGTCGAGGAGCAGCACCAGATCGACCAGCTCACGGGCGAGGCGATCGACACGGCGATGGGCGCGCTCACCGATCCCGGCAGCACATCCACCGTCGTGCCGCCCGACCCGCGTCGCTGCTACGTCGCCAAGGACGACAATGCCGTCGAGCTCCCGGCCGGTCTCGCCCCCGGTCCCTGCAGCACGGGCAGCTGGATCCACCAGCACTTCCGCACGACCGGCACCCCGGTGGGCCACGGCTTCGCGCCCAGCGACCCCGCCGACTGCGCGAAGTACGGGCCCGACGAGGCGGCCTGCCGCCAGGCGTCCTCGCAGGTCGGCCCCGGGCTGGGGCGCCCGCCGACGGCGGTGGCCAACCACGACGGCTACTACTCCTTCGTTCCCAAGCCGGGCCTGCGCTTCGTCGTCCTCGACACGATCACCGACGAGTGCGGCACCCCGGTCTGCTCCGAGGGCTCCGTCGACGACGACCAGTTCCAGTGGCTGCGCGGCCAGATCGAGCAGGCCGAGGGCGCGGGCCAGTACGTGATGGTCTTCTCGCACCACACGCTGCGCACGACGCGGTTCCCGTCCACGGACCCCGCGGAGCAGCCGATCCACTTCGGCGAGAAGGCGGACCGCCGCGGCGGCCAGCCGCTCCCGCCGAGTCCCGGGGAGACGCTCGAGCAGCTCTACTGCGAGCACCCCAACGTCATCGCCCACGTCGCGGGCCACGAGCACGAGAACTACGTCGAGCGCCACGGCTGCAGCCAGGACGACCCGACCCTCGGGCCCAACCCGGTGTTCTGGCACGTCTCGACCGCCGCGCACATCGACTATCCGCAGCAGGCGCGGATGATCGAGCTTGTCGACGACGGCGGCAAGCTCGAGATCGTCCTGACCATGCTCGACCACGAGGGGGCGGCGAACCCCGGCGACGGCAACGCGTCGCCGAACGTGGAGCGGCTTGCCTCGATCGCCCGCGAGCTGGCCTACAACGACTATCAGGGCAGTCGCGGCGCCCGCGGTGAGCGTCAGGATCGCAACGTCATCCTCGCGACGGACCGGCCTCCGCCCCCCGCGACCCCATAAGATCCGCCGACCTTGGGGGACGCCGACCAGCGCTGGGTCTATGACTTCGCCGACGGTTCGCGCGACATGCGTGACCTGCTCGGCGGCAAGGGCGCCAACGTCGCCGAGATGACGCGCGTCCTCGGCGCCGAGCGGGTGCCGGCGGGCTTCACGATCACGACCGAGGCCTGTGTCGCCTACATGAACGGCGGCCAGGAGGAGCCCGACGGCATGGCCGAGGAGGTCGCCGAGGCGCTCGGCCGGCTCGAGCAGCAGGCGGAGAAGAAGCTCGGCGACAACGACGACCCGCTGCTCGTCTCCGTCCGCTCCGGCGCCCGCGAGTCGATGCCGGGGATGCTCGACACGATCCTCAACCTCGGCCTCAACGACGAGTCGGTCGAGGGGCTCGCCAAGCAGACCGAGAACGACCGCTTCGCCTGGGACTCCTACCGCCGCTTCGTGCAGATGTTCGGCAACGTCGCGCGCGGGATGAAGGGCGAGGTGTTC
>JAXDGC010000216.1:0-6180 GCA_034665245.1 Solirubrobacteraceae bacterium
GCGCCCGGCACCGCCCCGGCCAGCACCCGCCCCAGCGTCACGCAGCTGAGGGCGCTGAGCGCGGCGGCGGCCGCGTCGCCCGAAACGCTGCCGGCACCCGACCAGGCGAGCGCGAGCAGGGCCGGCACGAGCAGCGCGTACGCCGGCCTGGCACCGCGGGCGGCCCAGCCGAGGGCGGCCGCGGCGAGCAGCGGTACGGCGACGAAGGCGAGCCGGCTGAGGGCGGTGGCCACGCCCGGACCCAGCGATCCGGCGACGACGACCACGACGACGCAGGCCGGCGCGAGGACCGCCGCGCCGCCCGCGCGGAGCCGCTCGACCGCCTTCGGAACGCCGCGCCCCGGGAGCAGGACGAGCGCGGCCTGAGCGGTGATCAGGGCGGCGTTGGCGAGCAGGAACGAGTCGCTGAACATCCGAGCCTCAGTCCGTGCCGGCCAGCACGGGCATCGGGTCGCTCCCGTTGCTGAAGCTGAGCAGCCAGCTGCCGCCCCGGCGCAGCATGTCGACCACGGCGTCCTGTCCTCGCGCGGTGGTGACGGTGACGGCCGCGAGACCGGCTCGCAGGGTCACGCGACGCACGGTGAGCCGCAGCTCCGGCGCATGGGCCATCAGCAACTCCAGCTCGGCCTCACAGCCGGTACCGCCCGCGTTCTGCCGAGCGATCACGGCGGGATCGACGAGTTGCCCGCGCCGGCACAGCCGGCCGAGATCGCCGGCGTTGAACGCGTGCTGCACCGCCGCCAGCGAGCGCGCGACCGCGCCGGCCTGGCCGACCGCGGGGGCCGGCGTCGCGGCCGGCGTCGGGGCCGGCGTCGTCGAGCCCGTGCCGGAAGCCGCAGTCGAACCGAGGGCGATCTGCATCACGGAGCCGACCACGACGAGCGCGAACAGGAGCAGGGCCGCGAGCATCCCGCGCTTGTGGGTGACCGGAGGCCGCACGAGACCACGGATGATCGTGCGCGGCGCGGCGCGCGTCGTCGCCCTGCAGGACCCACTTGCGGATACCTCCGCGGAAGTACGCGCGGGGTGCGACCTCGGGTTTTCCCGAGTACCCGCTCCGGCGACCCGGAGAGCGGACTCCGGCGCGCGGGCATGGCGCCGGCTCGGTGGCGCGGGGAGATTTCCGGGTGGGCCGGAGGACCTGCCGGCCCGGGACCGCCCTCCGAACCAGGAGCAACCCCCGATGACCCTCCTCCCCACCTCTCACCCCTGGCGGCTCGACTCGCGCCGGCTGCTGCCGGACGACGCCTACACGGCGTGGTTCAACGCCAACAGCCGCTGCGGCCACGCCCTGCGGGCGTGGCGGGACGCCGCCCCGGCGGCCCGCCCGGACGCCTACCGCGCCTACCGCGCCGAGCTCGAGCTCGAGGAGGCGGCGGCCCTGGAGCTCGAACGTCTGCATGCCGCGCCGCTGGCGGCCTGAGATGCGCGCGGCGGCCGGGAGCTGCGCGCAGGTCACCGAGCCGTTCCCGTTGAGATCCGCCACGAGCTGGGGATTCGAGCCGGGCGATGCGGTCGCCCCGGGGCGGCGCGTGCTGCGGCGGCTCGGCCACGGTGGCGGCCACGAGACATTCCTCGTCGAGATGGGCGGCTCCAGCCTCGCGGTCGCCAAGCTGCCGCGCCCGCGCCTGGCCGGGGACGTGCATCGCCTCGTGTCGCTGCGCGACGAGGGCCGCGCGCTCAGCCGGCTCGCGTCGCCCGCGGTGCCGCGCCATCTCGACACGGTCCTCGACGGGCCGCACCCGCACCTGTTGATGGAGTACGTGGCCGGCCCGACGCTTCGCACCGCGATCGCCTCGCGCGGATCGCTGCCCGCTTCGCTCGTCGCCGGTCTCGGCCGCGCGATGGCACTCGCCCTCGACGTGATCGAGTGCGCCGGCTGGGTGCACCTCGACGTCAAGCCCGAGAACATCGTCCTCAACGCGGCCCCGCGCCTGGTCGACTTCGAGCTGGCCCGTCCCGCGGTCGATGCCGCCCGCATGACCGAGCCCACGGGCACGTGGCAGTACATGCCGCCGGAGCAGCGCGCCGCCGGCACGTGGGGCGCAGCCCGGATCGGACCACCCGCGGATGTCTTCGCGCTCGCGCTCACGCTCTGCGAGGCGCTCACCGGCCGGTCGCGCGAGCGCGCGCCCGAGCCCGAGGTCCCCTCCGGCGCCGTCGGCAGGGTGCTCGCCGACGCGCTCGCGCCCGCGCCGGAGGACCGGCCGCAGGCGGCCGAGCTCGCGGCGGCGCTCGCCGGGCTCAGCGACGACGAGCCGCAGCTCGCGCTCGCCGCCTGACGGGCTCCACCACCCGTCGGCCGGTCCGCGCGCGGAGCGTCCCGACCGCGCGCGTCACGCCGCGACGGGGAGCAGCGGAGGCCGCCGCACCGCGTTCACCGCCGCGGGGCGCACCAGGCCGGCCTCATAGGCGAGCACGACGAGCTGGGCGCGGTCGCGCGCGTGCAGCTTGTACAGCGCTCTGCTGACATGCGTCTTCGCCGTCGCGCGCGTCACCACCAGCCGCTCCGCGATCTCCTCGTTGTTCAAGCCGTACGCGACGAGCCCGACGACCTCGCGCTCGCGCGGCGTGAGCTCGTCGAGCTGCTCGGGCGTCGAACGCAGCCGCTCGGGACGGGCGAGGAAGTCGGCGACGAGCGTTCGGGCCAGACTCGGCGCCAGCAGCGCGTCGCCCGCAGCCACCACCCTCAGCGCGTCGAGGAGATCAGCCGGGTGGGCATCCTTGAGGAGGAGGCCGGTGGCGCCCGCGCGGACCGCGGCCAGCACCGCGTCCTCGCTCGGGGAGTCGAGCAGCACCACCACGCGCGTCTCGCCCGGGTCGGTGCCGGCGAGGATGCGACGTGTCGCCTCCACCCCGCCCTCGTGGGGCAGCTCGATGTCGACGAGGACGACGTCGGGGCGGGCCTCTTGAGCGGCGGCAAGCGCCTGCTCGCCCGTCGACGCCTCCGCGACGACGGACATGTCCGTCTGATCCTCGATCAGGGCTCTGAACCCGGCGCGAACCAGTCCGTGGCCCTCGGCGATCAGCACCCGCAGTGGGTCCGCGTACGGTGTCGGGACGGCGTGGAGCGTCTGGCGCATGTGATCTCTCCTACTCAGGGTTGACTCGCACCGACACTGTCCCCCGCGAGGCTCCTCCCGGCCATGGCACCGGGCCGGAGTCCTACCTCGGGAGGACCCCCGCACCGCAGGGGCCGATCTCGGGTTTGCCCTACTTGCCGCCTCGGCGGCGGTTGCGATCATGGCCCTGATGAGTGGCTCCGTCCTCGTCGTCGACGACGACCCGGCGTTCCAGCGCCTGGCCGGCCGGATGCTGGCCGAGTTCGGCCTCGCGGTCGTGGGCCAGGCCGACAGCGCGAGTGCGGCGAGGGAGCTGGCCGACGCGCTTCGACCCGACGCCGTGCTGGTCGACGTCGGACTGCCCGACGGGGACGGCATCGCCCTGGCCACCGAGCTCACCGCCCTGCCGTGGCGGCCGCGCGTCGTGCTGACCTCGAGCAACGCGGACGCCGCCGGCGCGAGCGAGGTCCGCCGCAGCCGCGTCGAGGCCTTCATCCCCAAGGAGCGGCTGCCGAATGCGGCGCTCGACCGGCTGCTGGGTGGTCGCGGCGACCCTGACGACAAGGGGTAGGGTTGAGTCGTGTCGGACCCGGTGCGCGTAGTGATCGGCGAGGACGACGTACTCCTCCGCGAGGGGATCGCACGGCTGCTCACCGAGGCCGGCTTCGAGGTGGCGGCGCAGGCCGGAGACGCCGAGACGTTCCTGCGCAGGGCACTGGCGCACCGCGCCGACATCGCGGTCGTGGACGTCAAGATGCCGCCGGAACACACCGACGACGGGTTGCGCGCCGCGGTGGAGCTGCGCCGCCGGCGTCCCGAGACCGCGGTCCTCGTGCTCTCCCAGTACTGCGAGGAGCGAATGGCGCTCGACCTCATCGGCGATCGCCCCGACGGCGTCGGTTACCTGCTCAAGGAGCGAGTCGGCGACGTCGACGCCTTCATCGACTCGGTGAAGCGCGTCGCGACCGGTGGCAGCGTCCTCGATCCCGAGGTCGTGGCGCACATGCTTGGCAAGCGCGGGCCGGAGGGGCCGCTGGCGGCCCTCACGCCGCGCGAGCGGGACGTGCTCGCCGCCATGGCCGAGGGCAAGTCCAACCACGGCATCGCGGAGGCGTTGTTCGTCAGCGCGGCCGCCGTCGAGAAGCACGTGACGAACATCTTCCAGAAGCTCGGCCTGGGCCCGACGCCGAGTGAGCACCGGCGCGTGCATGCCGTGCTGACCTACCTCCGCAGCTCAGCGAGCTGAGCCGGCCGCCGCTGCGCCATCGGGCGTACGCGCAAGACGGTTCCGCAGGGCGACGACACGCGGGCAGCCGAGGATCAGAATCGCAACATGCCCCTTGTCACCAGCCCCCGGCGGGCGTTCGCCGCCGCTCCCATGCTCCTCATCGTCGCTGCCCTCGCCGGATGCGGGAGCGACTCGTCCAGCCCCGGCGCCGCCGTCTCGGAGACCGGAGGCGCGGCAGCCGTCCAGACCCAGTTCACCGACGTGGTTGCCAAGGTCTCCCCTCAGGTCGTTCAGATCCAGACCAGCCAAGGCCTCGGCTCAGGCATCGTCTACGACAACCGCGGGGACGTCGTCACCAATGCCCACGTCACCGGCAATGCGAAGCGATTCCAAGTCACGCTCGCCGGCGGCGCCCGCCGCAACGCCACACTCGTCGGAGCGGATCCGAGCAACGACCTCGCCGTCGTCCGCGTCAGCGGCGGCACGCCGACGCCGGCTGCGTTCGCGTCTTCCTCCGGCGTGAAGGCGGGCGCGATCGCGTTCGCGATCGGCAACCCACTCGGCCTCCAGTCGAGCGTGACCCAGGGCATCATCTCCTCGATCAACCGCCAGGTGAGCGAGGGCAACGGCGTGACGCTCTCGAACGTCCTCCAGACCAGCGCCGAGATCAACCCGGGCAACTCCGGCGGCGCGCTCGTCGACCTCTCCGGCCGCGTGATCGGGATCCCCACGCTCGCCGCCCTCGACCCGGAGTTCGGCAACGCGCAGGCGGTCGGGATCGGATTCGCGATCCCCAGCGAAAAGGTCCAGCAGGTGGCGAACCGGCTGATCGCCGGCGGCGGGTGAGCGCGCCTCCGTCATGTCAGTCCGGGTACTCGTCCTTTCGCCAGGCCCGGATCCCCTGGGGATCGGCCTTCGGCGTTCGGTCGAGCAGGGATGAGTGGTACGGCGCGACGAACGGATCCGGTGCCATCACCGTGTAGGTGTGGTAGACGCTCCCGTTCTCGCGCGCGAAGGCGATGAAACTCGGGCCCTCGCGCAGGCCGTCCTCGAGCTTCGCTCCGACCTGCCGTCCCCAGTCCTCGAGCCACTCGGGTGGGTCGTCGATCATCCCCTTGACCTCGGGGATCTCCTGCGCCTGCTCGGGCGTGAGGGCGAGCCCGAAGTCGAACGGGAACTCCGTCTCATGCGTCGAGACCCAAGGGAACTGCCAACCCATCCGCTCCTTGTAGGAGATGAGCCGATCTATCGGCGCGCGCGAGAAGCAGATCAGCGTCACGTCGCGGTGATTGAGGTGCACGCGCGTGGCGTCGAGCTCATCCCCCAGGTTCGAACAACCGGGGCAGGCGCCGAGCTCGTAGTCGGGCCCGAACATGATGTTGTAGGCGAGGAGCTGCGAGCGTCCGTCGAAGAGCTCGGCGAGCGTCTTCTTCCCATCCTCGGTGTCGAACTCGTACTCCCTCTCCACGGGAACCCACGGAAGCTGACGCCGCTGCTCGGTCACCCTCTGGCCGAGCTTGGCGTGTTCCGCCTCGAGCTTCGCAAGCTCATCGCGAGCCGCCTGCCAGTCGTCGCGGGTTCCGATCTGGTGGTCGAGCATCGTCACGTCCTTTCGGCCGATGGCCTGTCGAGGGTCGTACGGTTAGACCGGCGCGCGACCCCGAACTCATCGGCGCGTTCACAGCCGGCTTCGGCCTTCCAACGCGGCCGCGCCTGTGCTCGACGAAGCGAGACTGCCACAGCGCCCCCTGCTCTCCAGAGTGAACGGCGCCGCCTCGGCGCACGGTCCCAGAATATCCGCGCAAAGCCCCCACCCGAGGGGCGCGACACCGGTAGGGTCGGCGGGACCGCCCGCCGCGGTGTACAGCGCAACGAGGGAGCACACAGTGA
>JAXDGC010000217.1:0-7065 GCA_034665245.1 Solirubrobacteraceae bacterium
ACGAGCGGGCGCAGGTGCGGCCACTGCAGCTTCAGCAGGTCGGGCCGGCTCGAGCGCTGCGCCTTGTAGTCCGCGGAGAGCTCCTTGCGGCCCGACAGACCGGCGTCCCAGACCACGACGGTCGGCACCTCGCCGTAGTCGGTGAGGATCTTCACCAGCATCGACGCGAAGCCGAAGATCGCGTTCGTGGGGCGCCCGTCCGAGGTCGCGATCGACTCGGGGAGCGCGAAGAACGCGCGGTAGGCGAGTGAGTTCCCGTCGATCAGGAAGAGCTCACGCGGGGTGTCTCCGTTGCGGTCTGCCATCCCCCTGACACTCTATGTCGCGCGCACGGATGGCTCGGCGCGACTTCGCCCCGCACCCCCTCGATAGGCTGGTTGCCCGCGATGGCTTCCGAGACCACCGAGCACGAGCACAAGACGCCTCCGCCCGAGGCGCCGACCCCCGAGCAACCCGCCCCGAAGGCGGCCGAAGCCACCCCGATCGAGCCTCCCGCAGTCCCGGAGCCGACCCCCGACGCGAGCGCCCCGGACCTGCCGGCGGCAGCCTCCGCCCCACCGCCGACGGACGCCGCGCCCCCCGAGGCCGCCGCCCCGCCGGAGGCAGCTCCGCCCACGGACGCCGCTCCACCCGAGGCCCCCGCCCCGCCGGAGACAGCGCCGGTGGAAGCCGCGCCCCCCGAGGCCGCCGCCCCCGCCGAAGCCACACCGCCTGAGGCCGCCGCCCCGCCGGAGCCGGCTCCGCCGACGGACTCCGCTCTACCCGCGGCCGCCGCTCCGGCCGAAACCGCGCCACCCGAGGCCGCTCCCGCTGAAGGGGCTCCGCCTCAGGCCGCCGCTCCCGCTGAAGGGACTGCGCCCACCGCGACCGAAGGGGCTCCGCCACAGGGCGCCGCTCCCGCCGAAGGGGCTCCCGCCGCCAAGCCGGCCGACCGCCGGCCGCCGCGGCCGAAGCGGCGCCGGCCGTCCGCCGCGGAGCGGCACCGGCGGGCGTTCTACTCGCGGCTGACCGAGGTGCGCAAGGGCGACACCGCTCCCGTGGCGCCGACGACGCCGGCTCCGCCCGCCGAGGCTCCCGCTCCGCCCGCCGCCGCCGCCGACGAAGGCGCCGCCCCGGCCGTCGAGGGCGCGCCGCCCGAGGTCGAGGCGCCCGCGGCTCCTGCCGCCGAGACCGCTCCCGCGCCGGCCCCCGAGCCCGAGCCCGTCAACGAGGCGCAGCGCTCCGCGCGCGTGCAGGCGCGGCTCGTCGCCGCGGTCGAGCGCGTCGGCGGTCCTGAGGCCGTCCGCGAGGCGCTGTCGCCGCCGCGGCGCGAGGACGGGCAGACGATGAAGTGGTCGGCCGTCTGCTGCGAGCGCGCCGAGGGCCTCAAGCCCGGCGACCCCGTCTTCCTGGCCTGGGTGCGGCTCGCGGCCACGCCCGTGCGCGAGGTCAAGGCCGTCACCTCGCCGCCGCGCGAGGATCGCCCACGCCGCGGCGGCGGACGCCGCAACGAAGGCGGCGGCCGCGGTCGCGGGCCGCGCGACGACCGCCCGGCCGGTCGCGAGGAGCTCGCCGCGCTGGGTCGCGACGGCGCGCTGCGCCGGCAGGTCCGCATCGTCGGGCTCGAGGACGACCAGAAGGACAAGCAGGCCCGCGACGAGCAGCGCCGCGCCGAGCGCGAGGCCAAGCGCAAGGCCGAAGCCGAGCGCCTCTCGCGCCTCGGCTACTGAGCCGCGTCAGACGGCGGCGGCGGCTCGCCGCCGGTCAGCTCCGCGGGGTCGTCCACGACCGGGAACCGCTGGTCGATGCGGGTGACCTCGAACAGGCGGCGAACCATGCCGTCGCCTCGAGCGACGCCGAACCGCACGCCCTGCTCGCGCGCCTGCAGGTCGGCGGTGAGCAGCACCCGCACCCCCGTGGAGTCGAGGAAGTCGAGTTCGCGCAGATCGGCGACGAGTAAGCCGGCGCCGTCGAGCGCGGCCTCCAGGGACGCGGTCGCGTCGGCCTCCGACGCGATGTCGAGGTCGCCGGTGAAGGTCACGATCGTGGCGCCCGCCTGGCGCTCGGTGCGAGCCTCGAAGGTCATCGCCGCTTGAGCTCGCACCAGACGACGTTGGCCTCGCCATCGTGGTCGACCCCCCACTTCTCCGCGAGCTGATCGACCAGCACGAGCCCCCAGCCACCGACGTGCGCGGGGTCGCTCGGCGCCGCGGGCGGCTTGAAGCCCGGTCCGGGGTCGCGCACCGCCACCCGCACCATGTTGCCCTCGACGCGGACGCTCAACTGCAGCGGCTCGCTCGCGTCGAGCCCGGCGTGGCGGACGCTGTTCGTGACGAGCTCGGAGATGACCAGCACGACGTCCCCGAAGACGGCGCCGAGGTGCCCGTCGAGGCCGGCGACCGCATCCCGTGCCACCTTCGCGGAGTGCGGCTCGGCCGGGAGCTCGAGTGCGATGAGTGGTTGAACCCCGTTCATCCGGCCGCTCCAGAGCCTACCGACGCCTCCTCCGGACGCCAATCCGCAGCCGAACGGTTGCGCGCGGCGAGCAGGCACACGTCGTCGCCCGCCACCGGTGAGTAGTCGGCGAGCGCCGCCCTGAGATGCTCCACCAGCCCGGCCGCCGTCGGGCCCTGGTAGGCGCCGACGAGCGCGCTCAGCCGCTCCTCCCCGAAGCGGGCGCCATGCTCGTCGCGCGCGTCGAGGATGCCGTCCGTGTAGAGCAGCACGCCGTCGTCGCCGGCGAGCGGGATGCTCGAACCGGCCACGTCGAGCTCGTGGTCGAGGCCGAGCGGCGCCCCGGCGCCCGCGGGGTCGAGCTCGCGGCCCGAGCCGAGCGCGAGCGGCGAGTGGTGGCCCGCCAGCGCCCAGGCGAGCGTCCCGTCGGCCGGGCGGTGGACGACGCAGGCCGCGGTCACGTAGTCCACGGACGTGCCGGCGCGGTCGATCAGGGCCGCGTTGGCCAGGCGCAGCAGCCGCGCGGGGTCGTCCTCGAACGGCGCGAAGGTCACGAGCGAGGTGCGCACGAACACGGCGCGCTGCGCCGCGACCACGCCCTTGCCGACCACGTCACCGACCACCAGCACCGTGCTCCCGCGCGGCCCCTCGACGGCCAGGTAGAAGTCGCCGCCGACGCCGTCCTGCACCGGCACATAGTGCGCGGCGAGGTCGAGCGCGGGCCGTGGCACGATCTCCGCCGGTCGCAGCGCGTCACGGGTGGCCTCGAGGTTCTCCAGCTCCCGGGTGATCGCCACCTGGCGGGCGAACAGCTCGGCGATCAGCACGCCCGCGACCGCGAGCCCGACCGCGCGCACGACCGCCGCGACGAGCACGGTGGACGACTCCACATCGACGGAGGGGTCGACCCGCTCCGCGACGTAGAAGCCGACCGCGGCCGCCAGCGACACCGCCACCGCCCCGGGCGTCCCGAACCACAGCGCCGCCAGCACGACCGGCAGCACGAGCAGGAACGTGACGCCGAGGAACGTCGGCTGAGCGACGAGGAAGCGCACGACGAACAGCGCCGCGAAGAGGCCGCCGACCGTGACTGCGCGCCGTGCGCGCGGTTGTCGCATCCCGGTGTTGAGCGTAGTCACCTAAGATCCTGCGCCGACGTGGCCGGCGTGACCTCCGCCCAGTTCTCACTGACGCTCCGCGTCGAGATCGACCATCGCCCGGGCATGCTCGGGAAGGTGGCGAGCGCGATCGGGGACGCCGGCGGCACGATCGGCTCGGTCGACCTCGTGTCGCTCGAGGGCGGCCACACGCTGCGCGACATCACCGTCGACACGTCAGGCGACGAGCATGGCCGCGCCATCGTCGCCGCCGTCGACGAGGTCGATGGCGCAAACGTCATCGACTCGACCGACCGCACGCTGCGGATGCACGTCGGCGGCAAGATCGAGCAGCGCAACAAGCACCCGCTGAAGACGCGCGACGACCTCTCGATGGCGTATACGCCCGGCGTGGCGCGGGTCTGCATGGCGATCCACGCCGACCGCGACAAGGCTTTCCAGTACACGATCAAGCGCAACACGGTCGCGGTCGTCTCGGACGGCTCGGCCGTACTCGGCCTGGGCGACATCGGCCCCGAGGCCGCGATGCCGGTGATGGAGGGCAAGTGCATGCTCTTCAAGGAGTTCGCCGGAGTCGACGCGTTCCCGATCTGCCTGAGCACCAAGGACCCCGACGCGATCGTGGCGACCGTCGAGGCGATCGCCCCCGGCTTCGGCGGCATCAACCTCGAGGACATCTCCGCGCCGCGCTGCTTCGAGATCGAGGAGCGCCTGCGCGCGTCGCTGGACATCCCCGTCTTCCACGACGACCAGCACGGCACCGCGGTCGTCGTGCTCGCGGCCCTGCTGAACGCGGTCAAGATCACCGGGCGGCGCCTCGAGGACCTCCACGTGCTGATCGTCGGGCTCGGCGCGGCCGGCGTCGCGGTGGCGAAGATCCTGCTCGCCGCCGGGGTCACCGACATCATCGGCTGCGACTCGCGCGGCGCGCTGCACACCGGGCGCGCCGACTACCTCGACGGCTCGATGCCGCCGGTGAAGCGCTGGTTTGCGGAGGCGACGAACCCCGACCTGCGCTCGGGCGGGCCGGCCGAAGTGATCGACGGCGCCGACCTCTTCATCGGGCTGTCGGGCGCGCGTGTGATGGCACCGGAGGCGCTCGCGCGCATGTCGGATGACGCCATGGTCTTCGCGATGGCCAACCCGAACCCGGAGGTGACGCCGGAGGAGGCGGCGCCGTACGCCCGCATCATCGCCACCGGCCGCTCCGACTACCCGAACCAGATCAACAACGTGCTCTGCTTCCCCGGCATCTTCCGCGGCGCGCTCGACGTCCGCGCGGGCGACATCACCGAGGAGATGAAGATGGCCGCGGCGCGCGGGATCGCCGAGATCGTCGCCGACGACGAGCTGCGCGAGGACTACATCGTCCCGTCGGTCTTCAACCGCTCGGTGGCGACCGCCGTCGCCGACGCCGTAGCCGCGCAGGCCAAGGAGCAGGGCGCGGCCGCGGCCGCCGGGGACGAGATCGGGTACGCCCCCGGCGATACGGCGGACTTCCGCGCGGTCGAGTCCTAGACCGACGTGGTCCGGGGGTGAGACAGGACCCCCCCTGGCTCGTACTCTCCGCATGAAGATCACCATCACAGGCGCCAGCGGGCTGATCGGGGCGAAGCTCGTCGAGCGGCTGCGCGCCCGCGGCGACGACGTCACCACGCTGTCGCGCAACCCCTCCTCACCCGGCGCGGTCGCATGGCGGCCCGAGGACGAGCCCGCCCCCACGTCCGCGCTCGACGGCCGAGACGCCGTCGTCCATCTCGCCGGCGAGGAGGTCGCGCAGCGCTGGAGCGACGGCGCCAAGCGCCGCATCCGCTCCTCCCGCGAGCTCGGCACACGCAACCTCGTCGCCGGGATCGAGGCGGCCGAGCCGCGCCCGCGCGCGCTCGTCGCGTCGTCCGCGGTCGGCTACTACGGCCCGCACGGGGACGAGCGGGTCGACGAGCAGGCGCCACCCGGCAGCGACTTCCTCGCCGAGGTCTGCGTGACCTGGGAGCGCGAGGCGCAGCGCGCCGCCGACGTCGGCCTGCGCGTCGTCAACGTGCGCACCGGCGTCGTGCTCGCCCGCGGCGGCGGCGCCCTGGCGAAGATGCTGCCGTTCTTCAAGCTCGGCATCGGCGGCCCCGTCGCGGGCGGCGACCAGTACCTGCCCTGGATCCACGTCGACGACGTGGTCGGGATCTACCTGGCGGCGCTCGACGGCGAGGACTGGAGCGGGCCCGTCAACGCGACGGCTCCCGAGCCCGTCACGAACAAGGCGTTCTCCAAAGCGCTCGGGCGCGCATTGCACCGCCCCGCGTTCGCGCCGGTGCCCGGCCTCGCGGTGCGCGCGCTGTACGGCGAGATGGCCGAGATCGTCACCAAGGGCCAGCGCGTCGTCCCGCGCCGCGCGCAGGAGCTCGGCTATGCGTTCGGGCACACCGACCTCGACGAGGCCCTCCGCAGCGCGCTGAACTAGGCGCTACGAGCTGATCGCGGTGTGCGAGCCGCCCTCGGCGGCGTCGCCGCTCATGTCGGCTTCGCGCGGCTTGCGGCGTTTCTGCCACGGCTTGCGCTCGTTCCACTCCGCGGTCGGGTCCTTCGGAGGGATGACGAGCCAGATCAGCGGCCCGAGGATCGAGAGCAGGAGGCCGGTGCCCAGGCCCGCCTTCTCGCCGTACCCCTTCGAGCGCGAGAGCTCGCTCGCCGTGATCGCGCTGAGCAGCCAGATGTAGACGAGGAACAGCGCCTTGGCGCCGATGGCGGCGAGGACGAGGGTCATGTTCCGAGGTACGCCTTCATCACCTCGGGGTCGTTGCGCAGCGACTCCGAGTCGTTGGACAGGACGACCCTGCCGGTCTCGAGCACGTAGCCGCGCTTGGAGACGTCGAGGGCGTAGTTCGCGTTCTGCTCCACGAGCAGGATCGTGACCCCGCGCTGGTTGATCTCGCGGATGATCTCGTAGATCTTGTCGACGATCACCGGCGCCAGGCCGAGCGACGGCTCGTCGAGCAGGAGCAGGCGGGGGTTCGCCATCAGCGCGCGGCCCATGGCGAGCATCTGCTGCTCGCCGCCCGACATCGTGCCCGCCTTCTGCTTCGCGCGCTCCTGCAGGCGTGGGAAGAGCTCGTAGACACGCTCGATGTCGTCGCGGACGTTGGGGTCGTTGCGCGTGAAGGCGCCCATCTCGAGGTTCTCGAGCACGGTCATGCGCGGGAAGACGTGGCGGCCCTCCGGCGACTGGGCGATGCCCAGCTCGGCCACCTGGTAGCCGAGGAGCCCGTGGATCTCGCGCCCGCGGAACTTGATCGAGCCGGTCTTGGGTGGGTTGAGCCCGGAGATCGAGCGCAGCGTCGTCGACTTGCCGGCGCCGTTGGAGCCGATCAGCGTGACGATCTCGCCCTCATTGACCGTCAGCGAGATGCCCTTGAGCGCCTCGATCGAGCCGTAGTACGTATGGATGTCCTCAACCTCGAGGACCGGCGTCGCGCCGTTGCCGTCGCTCATGCCTGGCTCCCGAGGTAGGCCTCGATGACGC
>JAXDGC010000218.1:0-7148 GCA_034665245.1 Solirubrobacteraceae bacterium
ACGCGCTCCAGCACAGCTTCATGGCGGCCTACCGCGACCTCGTCGGCTCCGACAAGCCGATCCAGCTGCGCGCGTGGCTCTACACGATCGCCCGCAACCGCTGCTACACGACCCTCCGTGCCCGGCGCGAGCGGCCGCTGCGCGAGGCCGACGAGGTGCCGACCGAGAATCTCTCCTCCGAGGTCGAGCGCCGCCAGGACCTCCGCGACCTCCTTTCCGACCTCTCCGGCCTGCCCGAGGACCAGCGCGCCGCGCTCGTGCTCGCGGAGCTCGGCGCCGTCTCCCACGACGAGATCGCGACCGTGCTCGACGTCCCGCGGGAGAAGGTGAAGGCGCTCGTGTTCCAGGCCCGCAGCTCCCTGATCGCGAGCCGCAAGGCGCGCGACACGCCCTGCCAGGAGATCCGCGAGCAGCTCGCGAGCCTTCGCGGCGGCGCGCTGCGACGCACGACGTTGCGCCGGCACCTGCGCGAGTGCCCCGGCTGCCGCGCGTTCCGCGACGACGTCGCCGAGCAGCGGCGTGCGCTCGCCGTGGCCCTCCCCGTGCTGCCGACGCTCGGGCTCAAGCACAGCGCGCTCGCGGCCGCCTTCGGATCCGGATCGGCCGGTGGGGGCGCCGCGGTCGCCACGGCGGGCGGCGGCGCGCTCGCCGCCAAGGCGCTCGTCGCCGTCGCGCTGGTCGGCGGTGGGACCACCGCGGCGGTGACCGCGACCCACCACTCCGCCACCCGCGACCGCCCGCCCGCGCAGCCTGCCGCCGCCGCGCCGCCCCACTCCGCGCCGCCCGGCGCGCCCCGGGGCGAGGTGGTGCCGGTGGCCCTCACCGGCGGCGAGGTCGCCGCGGACCACGCTTCCGCCCGCGGGCACGCGCGCCGTCACGCCGCGAAGCGCTCGCCTGAGCGCGCCCGCGCACGGCGGCCGAAGCCCGCGCACTCCCGATCGTACGAGCGTCCCCCCGCGAAGGCCAAGGGCCCCGCCACGGCGAAGGGTCAGGGTCGCCACCTCGGCCGGGGCAAGGCGAAGCCAGGCGGAGCGCGCGTGAAGCCGGTCAAGGTCGTGGCCCCCAAGCCCGTCAAGGAACCGCGCGCCAGGGCTCCGAAGCTCACGCCGGTCGCGGTCGCACCCACCGCCACCACCGCGCCGCCGGCCGCTCCCGCCGACGAGCCCGGCAAGGGCCGGGCCCGCAGGAACTCCGGCCGGCACGACTGAAGCGGCGACCGGCTGGCGGTAGCCTCGCCGCCGATGACCCCGCTGCGCCCGATGCGCCAGGACGACGCCGTCGCCGTCCACCACCTCGCGGCCCGCACCTTCGCGGACCTCGAGGAGCGCCTGCACGAGCCGGCGACGCCGCAGCCGCGGGTCGAGACGGCGCTCGTCCGCTTCCACCAGCTGCTCGAGCGCGATGCCGGCGGGGCCTGGGTGGCCGAGCGCGACGGCGAGCTGATCGGCGCGGCGCTCGCGATCGATCGCGACGGGCTGTGGGGGCTCTCGCTGCTCGTCGTCGACCCGGCGCACCAGTCCGGCGGCCTCGGCCGCGCTCTGCTGTCGCGCTCGCTCGAGTACGGCGGGGGCGGGCGCCGCGGCGCGGTGATCCTCGCCTCGCCGGATCCACGCGCGCTGCGCGTCTACGCGCGGGCCGGCTTCAAGCCCCATCCGTGTCTGGCCGCACGGGGCCGCCCGAAGGCGATCGAGGCGCCCCCGGGCGTGCGCGAGGGCGGCGCGGAGGACCTCGCGCTGACCGAGCGCGTGGACGTCGCTGTCCGCGGCGTCGGCCACGGCAGCGACATCGAGGCGTTCCTGCGCTCGGACTGCCGGCTGCTCGTGGCCGACCGCGGCTATGCGGTGGTCGGCCGCGGGAGCGTCCGGCTACTGGCCGCGCTCGACGACGAAGCGGCGGCCGACCTGCTGCGCACCGCGCTCGCGACGGTGCCCGCGGGCGAGGACATCGCCGTCGAATGGATCACGGCCCGCCAGGACTGGGCGATCGGCCCGGTGCTCGACGCCGGACTGCCACTGCGCAACGACGGGGCGGTGTTCGTCCGTGGCGACGTCGGGCCGTTCCGCCCCTACCTCCCGAGCGGCGCGTACCTGTAGCCGCTACGGTTTTCTTTTCGACAGTGCGTCGTGTCCTGAGGAGGAACCGAGTACACATGGCCAAGCAGCTGCGCTCCCTCACCGGCAAGGTGGCCGTCGTCACCGGCGGTGGCCGCGGCATCGGCAAGGCGGTCGCCGGCGCGCTCGCCCGCCAGGGCGTCCGCGTCGCGATCGCGGACCTCGACGGCGCCGTCGCCGAGCAGGCGGCGGCCGAGGTCGGCGGCGGGGCGATCGGGCTCGCCCTCGACGTGACCGACCGACCGGCCTTCACGGCGGCGCTGGACGACATCGAGACCCGCCTGGGCCCGGTCGACGTCCTCGTCAACAACGCCGGCATCATGCCGATCGGGCGGTTCGAGGAGGAGACCGACGCGACGGCGATCCGCCAGCTCGAGCTCAACCTGCACGCCGTCCTCCACGGCTCCAAGGAGGCGATCCGGCGCATGAAGCCCCGCGGTACGGGCCACATCGTCAACGTCGCCTCGATCGCGGGCAAGTTCGGCGCGCCGGGCGGCGCGACGTACTCGGCCTGCAAGCACGGCGTGGTCGGCCTCTCGGAGTCGCTGCGCGGCGAGCTCTACGGCTCCGGCGTCGAGGTCCACGTCGTGATGCCGGCCTTCGTCAACACGGAGCTCGCGGCGGGCACCAACGAGCTCAAGGGCGTCAAGCGCTCCTCGCCCGAGGACGTGGGCGACGCGGTCGTGGAGGCGCTCCAGAGCGGGCGCTTCGAGGTCTTCGTGCCGAAGTCGCTCAAGGGCCTCGTGCGGTCGGCCGCCCTCACGCCGCGCAGCTTCTCGGAGTGGCTCGGCCGCAAGATGGGCGGCGGGGCGCTGCTGGAGGCCGACACGAGCGCCCGCGCGGCCTACGAGCAGCGTGCGGCGCAGAGCACGCCGGCAGCCGAGCCGGTGGTGGCCGAGGCCGCCGCGGACGGCGAGCCGGAGAAGACGGCCGCCTAGGACCCCAGCCAGTCGGCGATCGCCTCGCCGATCAGCGGGCCCTGGTCCTCCTGCAGGTAGTGCCCCGCCTCGGCGACGGGGCGGGGCGCGGGCTGTCCGAGCGCGCCGGCGAACGCCTCGCCCATCTGCGGCGTCAGGACCGGGTCCTCGGCGCCCCACAGCATCAGCACCGGCCGCTCGTCACCGCGCAGCGCCTCGAGCACCCGCCTGCCGGCCGCCGCGCCCGGGGCGTCGGGTGTCTGCGGGATGAGCCCCGGGAAGGCACGCGCGCCCGCCTTCGACGCGGTGCTCGGGAACGGCGCGTCGTAGGCGTCGGCGACCTCGTCGCCCGGGTCGCGGTGGCAGCCGCGGCGCACGATCAGCCCGACCGGCAGGTCCTCGGTGCGCTCGACGAAGGCGGCGAACCGGTGCCAGTCGTCGCTCATGGCCTGCTCGCCGGTGAACAGGCCGCTGTCGAGGACCACGATGCGGGCCACGCGGTCGGGGTGCTCGACCGCCAAGCGCAGCCCGATCGGCCCTCCCCAGTCGTGTACGACGAAGGTCGCCTCGCGCAGGTCGAGGTCCTCGAGCAGCGTCGCGGCCATCTCGACGTGGCGGTCGTAGGAGTACCAGCCGAGCTCCATCGGCTTGTCCGAGCGCCCGAAGCCGACGAGGTCCGGCAGCACGACGCGGTGGCCCGCGTCGCGGACCGGCGGCAGCACGTGGCGCCACAGGAACCCCCACGTCGGCTCGCCGTGCCACATCACCACCGGCGCGCCGTCGCCCTCGTCGACATGGGCCAGGCGCAGGCCGTCGACGGTGCGGTACTGCGGTGCGTAGGGGAAGTCGGGGAGGCCTTCGAGGATCTGGTCCGGGGTGCGGATGGCGTCGGTCATCCCGAGGGTTGTACTCGCTTGAGCAACGGAAGCAGGGTCTTCCCCTCCGGCGCGGCCGTGACGTGGATCGCGCCGGGCTCCCGGACCCACGCGATCGCGTCCAGCGTCTGCAGGCGGTCGAGGACGAACTGGAACGCCAGCGCCTGGCGCTTGGAGCGGTAGCTGCGCGCGATGTCGAACGCCCATCCGGTCGTGTGCAGCGAGTAGTTGTGGGTCGCCTCGCGGTTGCGGGCCATGAGGCGGCGCTGGTAGGCCTCGTCGCGCACGGTGGAGGTGACGGTCAGCGGCGCGTCGCCCGAGAGAGCGCGCACCTCGGCGCCGATGTAGAGCGCGGTCGCCAGCGCCTCCGGGCGCAGCCCCCGGTAGAGCGCGCCCTTCGGGGCGAGCTCGCCCATGCGGGCGTCGCGGCGCAGCCCGGAGACGCGCGGGTTGTCGGGGAAGGCCACGATCTCCCCGGCGTCCCAGGCCGTCTGCAGGTCGGCCGCCGTGGTGAAGCGCGGCGTCGAGCCGGGGGGGTGCAGCACCTCCTCGGCCGACGCCTTGGCGGTCTGCGCGGCCTGGAGGCGCGCGAGCTCGCCCGCGTCCGTGCGGTGCAGGCGCATGATCCGCCGCGCCGCGCCGAGCTTCCACAGGTAGTTGGAGGAGTCGTCGCCGAACGAGGCGAGCTTGCGCTGCGCCGCGGCGTTGCGCAGCGGCGTCGAGTCGAAGTAGACCCGGGTGTAGGAGACGCTTTTGTCGCCAGGCTGCGTCCCGTAGGCGCGCAGGACGCTCTCGAGGTTGCCCATTCCCATGTGGTAGGAGACGAAGGCCATGTCGTCACGATGGAAGCGCGCCTTGGCCAGCTTGAGGTAGCGCGCGGTGGCGGCGAGCGCCTGAGCGGGATCGAAGCGCTGGTCGACGCGCCGCCGCGCCGCGCGCAGGCGCGCCACCTCGAGCAGCCGGCCGCGCACCAGCGCCCGCCGGATCCGGCGCGTGTAACGGCGGCTGCGCGCGACGTCGACGCGCATGCCCAGGAGGTTCTGGCCCGTCTCGGCGAGGATCTGCGTCAGCCCCACCGCGCCCTGGGTGTCGCTCGCCATGGCATCCTCGCGGCCCGCGCTCTCGAGGAACACCAGCGCCTCGAGCTCGTCGGGCGGCACCCCGGCCTCGCCCGCCGCGGCCTCGATCTGCGGGCGCCAGCGCGCGACCCGCTGCGCGCTCGCGCCGGCGCCCCCCGGCGACCGGGCGTAGAGCACGTGCGCCGAGCCCGCCGCCGCGCGCTGCTCGAACTCGCTCCGGCGGGCATCGTCGTAGGCGAACGGGTCGGGAAGGGGCGTCGCCTCGCGGTCGTTATGGACGTCGGGCGGCGTGGGGACCGCGTGCAGGCCGCCGGGCAGCGCGCCGTTCTCGCGCGCGACGAGCGCGGCGACGGCCGCGATCACGAGCACGGCGGTGGCGAAGAGCACGGTGCGGCGGGGGCGGCGCACCACCTTCAGGCTAGAGCCCGTGCTCCTCCACGAGGAGCTTGGCGAGCACGCGGCGCAGCTCGGCGACGTCCGCGTCGTCGAGCAGGCCGCCGAAGCGCTCCTCGAAGGCGTCGGCGAACACAGTGCTCATGCTCGCGAACGCCGCCGCTCCCTCGCGGGTCAGCTCGGCGCGGACGACGCGGCGGTCGTGTGGCGCCACGCGCCGCGCGACCCAACCGCGCTCCTCGAGCCTGTCGATCAGCCGCGTCGCGCCGCTGCGGCTGACGAGCAGGGCGTCGGCGAGCTGGTACATCGTCAGCCGCCGGCCCGGGGCGATCACGAGCCGGTGCACGGCCTCGTGCTCGAGCAGCGAGGTCTGCGTCAGCGTCTCGAGGCGGCGGCTCAGCTCGGCGCGCAGCAGGTCGTCGGCGCGGTGCAGCTCGGACCACGCGGCCAGCCGCTCGAGGTCGCGCCGGGTCGGGAGGCCGCCTTCCATCTCCTTGATGATGAAAAGGTTGACGGCGGAACGACGCCCGGCTCAGGGAGTCGGCGCCAACTCGAGCCCGCGCAGGCGCTCGGCGACCTTCGAGCGCCCGCGGTGCAGGCGGCTCATGATCGTGCCGGTCGGGACGCCCAGCGCCTCGCCGGCCTCCGCGTAGGAGAGACCGAGCACGTCGACGGCGATGACCGTCTCGATGTACGGGCTGGGAAGCTCGTGGACGGCGTCGAGCACGGTCGCGCTGTCCATCGCCGCCTCGGGCGACGGCGTATCGGCCGCCATGTGCTCGCCGACCTCGTCGAGCGCGGCGGGCAGCGGGCGCCGCTGGCGCGTGCGCAGCTCGTCACGCCACCGGTTGCGCAGCGCGCGCAGCAGGTAGCCGAGCTCGTCGCTGCCGGAGAGCCAGCGGGGGCGTGAGAGGACGGCGGCGTAGGTGTCCTGGACCAGGTCCTCTGCGAGGTGGGGGTCTCCGCAGAGTCCGCGAGCGGCGGCGTAGAGCCGGTCGAGGTGGCCGATCGCCTTGTCTGGGTCGAGGCGTCGTGGCATTCGTGGCGTACGGGGGGAGGGCCAGCATGCTCCCAGGCGGGCCGCACCACCTACAGGTAGGTGACAGGCCTCCCCGAGTGCGGGGTGCCGCCCGCGATGGTACGGCCACCCGCACCGCCGGACATGTCGTTATACCGCTATAACCGTTATATGACTATCACTGTCACGGAGACGCGGACCCGACCCTGGCTGGTGCTCGCGATCTGCTGCATGAGCCTGCTGATCGTGGGAATGGACGTGACGATCGTCAACGTCGCGTTGCCGTCGATCCAGCGCGACCTCGAGACGTCGGTCTCGTCGCTGCAGTGGACGACCGCCGCCTACACCGTGGTGCTCGCGAGCCTGCTGATGCTGGGCGGGTCGACAGCGGACCGCCTGGGCCGCGCCCGTGTGTTCAAGTTCGGCCTCGCACTCTTCACCGCGGCGTCCCTGGCCTGCAGCCTCGCCCCGGGGGTCGGCTGGCTGATCGCCTTCCGCGTCGTACAGGGCGTCGCCGGCGCGATGCTCAATCCGGTGGCGATGTCGATCATCCGCAACACGTTCGACGATCCGCGCGAGCGTGCGCAGGCGATCGGCGTCTGGGGCGCGGTGGTCGGCGTCAGCCTGGCCCTCGGCCCGGTGGTGGGGGGCGGGCTCGTCGACTCGGTCGGCTGGCGGTGGATCTTCCTGGTCAACATCCCGATCGGCCTGGCGGCGATCGCGCTCACCGCGCGCTTCGTGCCGGAGTCCCGCGC
>JAXDGC010000219.1:0-13429 GCA_034665245.1 Solirubrobacteraceae bacterium
TCGCTCATGGAGCGTTCGAGGATCATGGGTGGGACACTATTGCGGCCATGGAACTCATCCACACCTGCTACCGGATCGGCGAGATCGACCGCTCCGTCGCCTTCTACGAGGCGCTCGGGTTCGAAGAGCGGCGGCGGATGCCGATCCGCGAGGAGGCAATCAACGTCTTCATGGGCCTGCCCGGCGACGGCGACCGCCTCGAGCTCACCTACAACCACGGCGTCGACTCCTACGAGCTCGGCACCGGCTACAACCACATCGCGCTGACGGTCGACGACCTCGACGAGACGCTCTCGGAGCTCTCGGGCCAGGGCATCGAGCCCGAGAAGCCGCCGTACCAAGTGCGCGAGGGCGGCTCCCGGATCTGCTTCGTGCGCGACCCGGACGGCTATCGCATCGAGCTGATCGAGCGCTAGCGGTCACATGAGCGACCGGCGCCTGGCGGTCATCGACCTCGGGTCGAACTCGTTCCGCCTGGTCGTCTTCACGTGGGGCAAGCGCGCCCGCCATGGCTGGTGGCGGCGGACGGACGAGATCTACGAGGCGGTGCGCGTCGGCGCCGGGCTCGACGCCGCGGGCGACCTGCAGGCCGAGCCGATGGAGCGGGCGCTCGAGACGATCGAGCTGTTCGCCCACTTCTGCCGCGCGACGGAGATCGACGACATCCGCCCCGTCGCCACCTCGGCGATCCGCGACGCGGCGAACCGCAAGGACTTCCTGCGCCAGGCGCGGAAGCGCTCCGGGCTCGAGATCGAGGTGCTCTCGCCCGAGGACGAGGCTCGCTACGGGTATCTCGCGGCGGTCAACTCGACGACGCTGTCCGACGGCGTCGCGCTCGACCTCGGCGGCGGTTCGATGCAGCTGACCCACGTCGGGGAGCGCCACGCGCTGGACGCCCGCTCGTGGCCGCTCGGCGCGGTCCGCATGACGGAGCGCTTCCTCGCGGGCGAGTCCGTCAAGAAGAAGCAGCTCAAGGCGCTGCGCGCGCACATCGCCGACGAGCTGGCCTCGGCGGGCTGGCTCGCCGACGCGGGTGCGGACGGCGCGCACCTCGCCGGCATCGGCGGGACCGTGCGCAACCTCGCGGCCGCGGCGGAGCTCGCCGCCGACAAGCCGTCGTTCGGCGTCCAGGGCTTCGTGCTCGAGCGCAAGGCGCTCGACGAGCTCGTCGACCGCTTCGCCGACATGAGCCCGGAGGAGCGCGGCCAGGTCCCCGGCATCAAGCCCGAGCGCGGAGACCTGATCCTCGCCGGCGCGTTCGTGATCCAGAACGTGATGGACATCGGCGCCTTCGACGCG
Source organism: Solirubrobacteraceae bacterium (assembly GCA_034665245.1). Lineage (GTDB taxonomy): Bacteria > Actinomycetota > Thermoleophilia > Solirubrobacterales > Solirubrobacteraceae > DASQFQ01. Next base: position 1,300 of record JAXDGC010000219.1, read on the forward strand.
CTCGAGGTCACGGAGGCCGGCCTGCGCGAGGGCGTCTTCTACTCGACGCTGCTCGAGGGCCGCGACCCGCCGCTGTTCGAGGACGTCCGCCGCGAGGCGGTCTGCAACCTCGCCGCGCAGTACGGCGCCGACTTCGCCCACATCGAGCACGTCGCGCGGCTCGCGCTCGGGATGTGGGACGCGCTCGGCGAAGCCGGGGTCCACCCCGCCGACCCGCGCGAGCGCGACCTCCTGTGGGCAGCCGCGATGGTGCACGACATCGGCACCGCGGTCGACTACGACGACCACCACAAGCACTCGCGCTACCTGATCCTCAACGCCGGGCTGCCCGGCTACACGACGCGCGAGACGGCCCTGATCGGCCAGATGGCCCGCTATCACCGCAAGGGCAACCCGTCGCTCGGTCTCGCCGAGGCGCTCGCGCGCGACGGCGACGAGGCCGCGCTCGTCCGCTGCTCCGCGCTGCTGCGCCTGGGCGAGCAGTTCGAGCGCTCGCGCGACCAGGTGGTGCACGAGGCGCACGTCGAGGTCGACGACGGCCGGGTCGACATCCGGCTCGAGGCCGACGAGGACGTGTCGGTCGCGCGCTGGGCGGCGGAGCGCCAGCGCGACCTGTTCGAGCGCGCGTTCGGCAAGGAGCTCACGGTCAGCGGCTGAGGGTGTCGTGGGTTGCAGACGGGGTACGAGCGGTCGCGGTGGGGTTCTCGGTCCGACGTCTCCTGGCGCTCGCCGCGCTCGTGCTGCTCGCCGTCCCCGGCGCCGCGCGCGCCGCTGACGCGCCCGGCGCTCCGGGCGCGGTCGCGACGTGGACGGAGGGCGACAAGGACGGCATCGGCGCGGCGACGGGCACCGCGAGCCGGGCCTGGTTGACGCTCGACGACGGCGAGCTCACCGAGGTCTACGCGCCCGACCTGGGCACGCCCAGCGTGCGCGACCTCCAGCTCGTCGTGACGGACGGGAGGTCGTTCGCCGAGCGCGAGCGCGAGGACGCGACGCACACGACCACGCTCGCCGACCCGCGCAGCCTCACGTACCGCCAGGTCAACACGGCCCGCTCCGGGCGCTGGCGGATCACCAAGACCTACGTCACCGACCCGGGGCGCTCGGCGGTGCTGGTGGACGTGAGCCTCGAGTCGCTCACGGGACGGCCCTACAAGCTCTACGCGCTGCTCGATCCGGCGCTGTCGAACAGCGGCGACGACGACGTCGGGGAGACCGACGGGCGCACGCTCGTCGCCCGCGACGACCACCTCGCCTCGGCGCTCGCCGCCGAGCCCGCCCCGACGCGGGTGTCGAGCGGCTACATGGGAGCGAGCGACGGATGGACGGACCTGCGAGACGACTTCCGCATGGACTGGACCTATGGCCGTGCCCCGGGCAAGGGCAACGTCGCCCAGATCGCTGAGCTGCCCGTCAGCGGGAAGCCGGGTCACCGGCACGCCACGCTCGCGCTCGGGTTCGGCGCCACCGGGGCGGCGGCCTCCTCCACGGCCGGCGCCGCGCTGGCCGGCGGCTTCGAGCGGGCCGCCGAGCGCTACGCCGCGGGTTGGCACGCGTACCTCGCCGGGCTCCAGCGGCCGCGCAGCGTCGCGGGCCATACGACGCTCTACGACGTCTCGGCGATGGTGCTGGCCGCGCTCGAGGACAAGACCCACCGAGGCGCGGGCATCGCCTCGCCGTCGATGGCCTGGGTATGGGGAACGATCCCCGGCTACTCCGGGCCGTACCACCTCGTGTGGTCGCGCGACCTCTACCAGGTGGCGACGGCGCAGATCGCGGCCGGCGACCGCGCGGCGGCGGGCCGCGCGCTCGACTACCTGTGGACCTACCAGCAGAAGGCCGACGGATGCTTCCCGCAGAACAGCAACCTCGACGGCTCGCCGCACTGGGGGGGCCTGCAGCTCGACGAGGTCGCCGACCCGATCCTGCTCGCATCGCAGCTCGGGCGCGCCGACCCGGACACCTGGAGCCACGTCGGGCGCGCCGCCGAGTGCATCCTCAAGGAGGGCCCGACCTCGCAGGAGCGCTGGGAGAACGCCGACGACTGGTACTCGCCGGCGACGATCGCCGCCGAGGTCGCCGCGCTGGTCTGCGCAGCCGAGATCGCGGAGCGCAACGGCGCACGCGCAACGGCGGCGCGCTACCGCGCGGTGGCGGACGAGTGGCAGCGCAAGGTCGCCGGCTGGACGCGCACGCGCAACGGCCCGCTCTCCTCCCGGCCCTACTACCTGCGCCTCACGACCGACGGCAACGCCGACGCGGGGACGACCTACACGATCGGCGACGGCGGCCCCACGATCGACCAGCGGCGCGTGGTCGACACGAGCTTCCTCGAGCTCGTGCGCCTCGGGGTCAAGCCCGCCGACGACCCCGACATCCGCTCGACGCTCCCGGTGGTGGACCGCGAGCTCGGGGTGACGACGCCACGCGGTCAGTTCTGGCACCGGTACGAGTACGACGGCTACGGCGAAAGGCCCGACGGCAGCCCGTTCCCGGGCGACGGCAACCGGGGCCGGCTGTGGCCGTTGCTCGCGGGCGAGCGCGGCGAGTACGAGCTGGCCGCGGGCCAGCTCTCGGGCGACGCCGCCGGGGCGCGGCGCGCAGCCGCGACGCGGCTCGACGCGATCGCCGCGACGGCGAGCGAGGGCTGGATGCTGCCCGAGCAGGTGTGGGACGACCACCCGCCCGCGGGCCGCCCGGGCTTCGAGCCCGGGACAGGGACGCTGTCGGCGACGCCGCTGGCCTGGACCCACGCCGAGTTCATCCGCCTCGCGTGGTCGATCGACGCGGGACGCCCGGTCGAGCGCCCGGAGGTTGTCGCCTGCCGCTACTCGGGGCGCTGCGGGCCGTAACGCCTCGGGCCCGCGCGGGACAGACGCGGCATGCCCTCCTTCACCAACCTCCTCGTCGTGATGGCGATCGCGTTCGGCGCGCCGCTCCTGCTCGGCCTCTTCCCGCGCGTGCAGCTGCCCTCGGTCGTGCTCGAGATCGTCGCCGGCATCGTCGTCGGACCGTCGCTGCTCGGCCTCGCCGAGGTGGACACATCGCTCGAGGTGGTGGCGCTGCTGGGGCTCGCGTTCGTCCTCTTCCTCGCGGGCCTGGAGATCGAGTTCGAGAAGCTGCGCGGCCCGCTGCTGCGGCTGACCGCGCTCGGCTTCGCGCTGTCGTTCGCGATCGCCGTGGTCGTCTCGTTCGGGCTCAAGGCCGGCGGCCTCGTCGACACGCCGCTGCTCGTCGCGATCATCCTCTGCGCGACGTCGCTGGGGGTGCTCGTCCCGGTGCTCAAGGACTCCGGCCAGATCGCCTCGACGTTCGGGCAGCTCATCATCGCCGCGGCGTCGATCGCCGACTTCGGGGCGATCATCCTGCTGACGATCTTCTTCTCGGGCGAGGGCGGGACAGGGTCGACGCTGCTGCTGCTCGGCGCGCTGTTCGCGCTCGCCGCGACCGTGCTCGCCGTCGTACGCGGCGCGGAGCATTCGATGCGCATCCGCGACGACCTCGTCCGCCTGCAGGACACGACGGCGCAGATCCGCGTGCGCGCGGCGCTGGTGCTGCTCGTCGGCTTCGCCGCGCTGGCGGAGCAGCTCGGGCTCGAGGTGATCCTCGGCGCGTTCATCGCCGGCGCGATCGTCTCGCTCGTGGACCGCGACGAGGTGATGACGCACCCGGAGTTCCGCCACAAGCTCGAAGCGATCGGCTTCGGCTTCTTCATCCCCGTGTTCTTCGTGACGAGCGGCGTGCGCTTCGACCTCGACGCGCTGACGGCGTCGGCCTCGAACCTGCTGATGGTCCCGGTCTTCCTGCTCGCCCTGCTCGCCGCCCGCGGGCTGCCCGCGATCGTCTACCGCGGCGCGCTCGACGCGCGCCACACCGCGATCGCCGGGCTGATGCAGGCGACGTCGCTGCCGTTCATCGTCGCGGCGACCGCGATCGGCCGCGAGCTCGACCTGATCGACGCCGCCGGCAGCGCCGCGCTGATCGGCGCCGGGCTGCTGTCCGTGCTGCTGTTCCCGCTCGGCGGCCTGCTGCTGCTGCGCCGCATGACGCCGCACCCCGCGCCGGCGCCGGCGCCGCTGGCCGGCATGAGCCAGTGACGCCGGACTCTGTCGTACGGTCAGGCCATGGCCGACCCCGGCATGAGCCACATGAGGTCAGAGCTGGCGATGGTCGTCCGGGGCGCGACGCGCACGCACCAGTTCCTGCGCTCGCGGATCGCGTTCCTGCTGCTGTCGACCCTGGCGCTCGACGTCGTCGCCACGGTGCTCATGTACCTGTTCGAGCACGACGCGCGCGGCAGCGGCTTCCACTCGATCGGCGGCGCGCTGTTCTGGGTCTCGGCGCAGCTGACCACCGTGAGCTCCCAGATGCCCAACCCCGTGACGCCGGCGGGCCGCGTGCTCGACATCCTCCTCGAGCTGTGGGCGATCTCCGTGGTCGCCACCGCCGCCGCCTCGATCGCCGCGTTCTTCCACGCCCGGCATCTGGAGCAGACTCCCCACGTACCGTGAACAGCGACGAGGAGACCCTGGCCGCCCTGCAGCGCGGCGACGAGCAGGTGTTCGTCGAGCTCGTGCAACAGCACCAGGCGCTGATGCTGCGCGTCGCGTCGCGATACGTGCGCAACCGGACCGTCGCGGAGGAGGTCGTGCAGGAGACGTGGCTCGGGGTCCTCAACGGGCTCGCGACCTTCGAGGGCCGGGCCTCCCTGAAGACGTGGATCTTCCGGATCCTGACCAACCGCGCGATCACGCGCGCGCAGCGCGAGGGCCGCGCCGTGCCGTTCTCGTCGCTCGGCGACGACGGCGACGATGAGCCGGCCGTCGACCCCGACCGCTTCCGGCCCGAGAGCGACCGCTGGGCCGGCGGCTGGAAGTCCTTCCCGCACCCGCTGCCCGAGGATCGGCTGCTCGAGCGCGAGACGCTCGCGATGATCGCGGCCGCGATCGCCGAGCTGCCCGCGCGCCAGCACACGGTGATCGTCATGCGCGATGTCGAGGGCTGGTCCGCCGAGGAGGTCTGCGCGTCGCTCGCGATCAGCGAGGCGAACCAGCGGGTATTGCTCCACCGTGCCCGCTCGAAGGTCCGCAGCTGCCTCGAGTCCTACCTCGACCCCTCGCCGGCGCTGACATGAGCACCGATCGAGCCCTCACCTGCCAGGAGCTGACCGAGGCCCTCACGGACTATCTCGAGGGCGTCATGGCGCCCGAGGAGCGCGCGCGCTTCGACGCGCATCTCGCGCTCTGCGAGGGCTGTGTGCACTACGTCACCCAGATGCGCCAGACCGTCGAAGCGGTGCACCGACTGCGCGTCTCCGACGTCGAGGCGACCGCTCCCGACGACCTGCTCGCGGCGTTTCGCGCGTGGCGGCGCGGCGGGCCGATCCCCGAGGCCTAGAGCACGAACGCGATCGCACGTCCGAGGCCGCCCGACGCGCCCTCGAACTTGTGCGGCAGCAGCATGAAGAGCGCCCCGCGCGTCGGCAGCTGCCCGAGGTTCGTGAGGTTCTCGGTCGCGATCATGCCGCGGCCGAGGGCGGCCCAGTGCGGGGTGTAGTCGTCCTGCATGAGCCCGATCCCGCGGGCGTCGATCCCGATGTGGCGGATCCCGCGCTCGTGCAGGTGGACGATCGCGTCCTCGCCCGGCGCGGGATGCGAGCGGTCGTAGCGGAAGCCCTCGGGCAGCGGCCGGTAGTACCGGTCCGACCAGCCGGTGCGGAAGAGGACGACCTCGCCGGGCTCGAACCGGCCGTGCTCGCGCTCCCACTCCTCGAGATGCTGCGCGGTGATCACCGGGCTCTCGCGCAGGTTGGTCGTGTCGCCGGCCGGCGCGGCGTCGATCAGCGGCCGCACGTCGACGACGGCGGCGGGGCCGATCAGCTGCTCGAGCGGGACCTGCTCGATCGTCACGCTGCCGAATTCGGTCGCGTGGTCGAGCCCCGTCTCCGGCGCGGGCGTCATGTGCGACGGCGAGTCGACGTGGGTGCCGGTGTGGTCGTCGTGCACCTGCACGTACTCGAGGAAGGGGCCGCGCGGCCACGTGTACCAGTTCATGAGGAACTGGGCGGGAGGCTGGCCCTCCGGCGGCGAGCACGGGAGGTTGACGCCCGTGGTGACCGACAGGTCGACCACGGTCGCGTCGCGGATCAGCCCGGCGAGCTCAGCCGCTGCTGCCGACGGCATCTTCCCTCAGCGCGACGGCGCAGGTCGCCTGGCCGCGCTTCTCGAGGTAGCGCTGGTGGTAGTCCTCGGCCGGCCAGAACGTCGTCGCGGCGGCGATCTCCGTGACGACGCGGCGGCGCCGGCCGAGCAGCCCCCGGCCGCCGTCGTCCTCGAGCGCCGCCTGCTGCGCGTCGCGCGAGCGGAGCGCGGCGGCCTCCTGCGCGGGCGAGGCGAAGAAGATCGCGGAGCGGTACTGCGAGCCGATGTCGAAGCCCTGGCGGTTGCGCGTCGTCGGGTCGTGGGTCGCCCAGAACCGCTCGAGCAGCTCGTCGTAGGAGACCACCGCCGGGTCGAAGGTCACCTCGACCGCCTCGGCGTGGCCGGTGCGCTTGCCGCACACCTGGCGGTAGGTGGGATGCTCCGTGTGCCCGCCGGTGTAGCCGACGCGCGTGGCGCTCACGCCGTCGGCGCGGCGGAACTCGGCCTCCACGCCCCAGAAGCAGCCGGCGGCGAAGATCGCGGTCTCGGTCATCCAGTGAACGATGACAGCCGCGCGGCGCGCCGTTACGAGAGACGGCCCGGGGGTACTCCCCCGGCCATGGCGGACTGGCTCATGCACCCGCGGCGGCGGCGCGTGGCCGACGCGCTCGTGCTGGCGTGGGTGCTCGTGTGGGCGTTCGCCGGCTACACCGCGGGGCGCGCGCTCGACAAGGTCAGCGAGGTCACGCGCTCGGCCGAGGGCGCCGGCGCGGCGGTCGTCCGCACCGGCGAGTCGATCCGCGGCGTCGACGTGCCGGTCGTCGGGGCCGCGTTCAAGGACGCCGGCGACTCGGTGATCGACGCGGGCCGCGCCGCGCAGGCGCAGGCGCGCGACAGCGGCTCGAGCGTGCGCAAGGCGAGCATCCTGCTCGGCCTGGCCGTCTGGCTCGTCCCCTCGCTGCCACTGCTGTTCAGCTACGGCCCCACCCGCGTCGCCCGCGGCCGCGAGACCCGGGCGCTGCGGCTGCTCGTTCTCGACCACCCGGACGACGCCGACCTCGACCGCCTGCTCGCCACCCGCGCGCTCGCGCACCTGCCCTACCGGACGCTGCGCGCGATGGGCGCGCCGTGGGCCGAAGGCGACCACCGAGCCCTCGCGGACGCGGAGCTCGCGCGCGAGGGCGTGGCGCGGAGATCCTAGGCCGCGCGCTGCTCGCGCGCAGCGGCCGCGAGCGCCTCGACCGCCGCGGGCGCCTCGTCGATCGACGGCAGCGCCTGCGCCTCGAGCGCGAGCCGGCCGGCGCCGACGCGGAAGGCGGGCTCCGCGAGCAGCCGCTCGACGGCGGCCCGGACCGCCACGGGATCCTGCCCCTCGACCGCGAGGCCGGCGCCGAGTTCGGCGACCCGGCCGGCGTTGAGGTGCTGGTCGGCGAACAGCGGGACGACGACCTGCGGGACGCCGGCGAGCAGCGCGCCCAACGTGGTGCCGAAGCCGCCGTGGCCGACCATGGCGTCGGCCTCGGTGAAGACCTCGGCCTGCGGGAGCCAGCGCTCGGCGCGCACGTTGGCGGGCAGCGGCCCCAGCGCGGCCGGGTCGGCCGCGTCGCCGACCGTCACGAGGAGCCGGATCGGCAGGTCGGCGAGCGCGTCGATCACCGCTCGGTAGAGATCGGGGAAGAAGCCGAGCGTCGCGGCAACCGAGCCGAAGCTCATGTAGACGAGCGGCGCCGCGCCGGCGGGGCGCACCGCGCGCAGCGGCGGCGGCGCGTCGTGGAAGCGCATGACGTGAGGCATCTCGGGCTTGGCGGGCAGCTCGAGCGAGGCGGGCGCGAGCGTCAGGTACGGCGAGGCGACGAGCCGCTCGCCCGCCGGATCGGGCTCGAGGCCCGCCCACCGGCGGAGGTCGTCGACTGCGGGCGCCGCGACGCGCACGGCGAGCGCCTCCATCGCGAGCAGTCCCGGGCCGACGCGCGAGACCGGGATCTCGCGCGCCTCGGCGGCGACCGCGGAGGCAAACTCGCACGACTCGCGCAGCACGACGTCGGGCCGCCAGGCGTCCATCGCCAGCTCGACGCCCGGCAGCGCCGCGGCGGCGCGCACACGACCGAACGACTCGCCGAGCACGATCGCATTGGCCTCGTCGGGCGTGGCCGCGCGGATGCGCGCCCACAGCGGCTCGAGGTCGCGCTCGAGCGGGTCGGCGAAGGAGATGAAGGGCAGGCCGGCGCGCTCGACGCGCGCCTGGGCGGACATCGGCGCGGCCACGAGGACCTCATGGCCGGCGCGGCGGATGGCGTTGGCGAACGGGACGAGCGGGCCGAAGTGGCCGGCTCCGGACGTCGAGGCGAAGAGGACGCGCATATAGCCCACCAGGACGCCCGCGCCCAGCGGAGTATTCCCGGCGGGGTCAGAACTGCCGGTGCTCGATCTCGTCCCCGCGCGCGATCAGCACGTCGTGGACGAGAGCGGGCGGGAACAGCCCGTGGTCGATCACGCCGGGCGTGGCCGACAGCCGGGCCGCGAGCTCGGCCGGATCGCCGACCTCGCCGCGGTAGTCGGCGATCGCCCCGCCGTCGGGGCTGAGCGGCACGTGGCGCAGCTCGGAGTGGCCGAGCGCGGACAGCGTCGCCGGGATCCCGAACGCCAGCAGCTCGAGCGGCACCGGCGGCGTGAGAGCGTCGACGACCTTGTCGCTCGAGGCGATCACCACGAAGCGATCGGCCGCCGCCGCGACGACCTTCTCGCGCGTGTGCGCGCCGCCGCCGCCCTTGATCAGCCAGCCGTCGGGGTCGACCTGGTCGGCGCCGTCGATCGCGATGTCGAGCCGCACGAGCCGCTCGAAGGGCTCGACCGCGAGCCCCAGCGCGCGGGCGGAGGTCTCCGTGGCGACCGAAGTGGACACGCAGCGCAGGGTCAGCCCGCGCGCCGCGAGCGCCGGCAGCAGGTAGGCGACCGTCGAGCCCGTCCCGAGCCCGACCGTGCTCCCGTCCTCGACGAGCGCCGCCGCCGCCTCGGCCGCGGCGCGCTTCTCGGCGGCGCGGTCAGCCATCGACGGTGATGCGGTACGCCGCCGAGAACGGCTCGCCGGGAGGCGCGAGCCGCAGGTCGTCATGCGAGCGCAGCGCGTTCGCGGGCGCGGTCATCGGCTCGAAGCAGATCAGGTCCTTGCCGGCGGGAGCGAAGACCTGCGCGTGCGTGTAGCCCTCGAGGAACTCGACGCCGAGCGTGCGCCCCGCGGCCGACACGGTGAAGCGGCCCGGGCGCTCGGGCATCACGTAGCCGTCATCCAGCGAACGGTCCTCGAGCGCGCCGCGGCGGAACCCGGGCGGCTCCGTCTCCCCCGTCGGGATCAGGTTCTCGTCGAGCACGAGCCGCTGGTCGACGGGCAGCTCGACCTCCCACTCCGCACGCGGCGCGCCGGGCACGACGAGGTAGGGGTGGTAGCCGAAGGCGATCGGGACCGACACGGCGGCCGTGGCGGTGAGCGTCGTCTGGATCGTCAGTGCGTCGTCGGCCAGCGTGGCCTCGACCGTGAGCCGGTGCGGGAACGGGAAGCCCTCCAGCCGCTCGCGGTCGAACTCCGTCTCGGCACGCAGCGCGTCACCGCTCTCCTCGACCTCCCAGCGCAGCCCGTTCGGCGCCAGGCCGTGGATCGGGAGGTCGTGCTCCTCGATCCGCAGCAGCCCCGAGTCGCGCTCGAGCTCGACCTCCTGGCCGGCGACGGCGTAGCTGAACGCGGCCAGGCGGTTCGCCCACGGGTGCAGGAACGGGATGCCGAAGGTCGAGCCGCTGCGCGCGTACTCCTCGAGCCCGTTGCGCTGCGCGAGCAGCTCCTCGCCGCGATGGGCGAGCGAGCAGCCGACGAGCCCCGCGTCGGGCGCGAAGGCGGCCTCGAGCTCGCCACCGCCGGAGCGGAGGCGCACCAGGGTCATGAGGGCGTGGTCGGCACCAGCTCGCGATCGGAGACGGCCTCGACGATCTCGACCTCCTCCTCCTCGGAGCGCCCGCCGCCGTCGCCCTCCGCGTCGCAGGTCACGCGCATCATGCCGGTGGCGACCTTCTCGTCACCGACGACCGCGAGGCCGCAGATGACGTCGCCCTCCTCCCAGCCCATGCGCTCGATGTCGAACCACGCCATGTGGACCTCGGTGCCCTTGCCGCCCCACGGACACGTCTTGTCGTGGACCTCCTTGGCCTGGCAGACCGCTTCCATGTTCTTGGCGCTCGCGCTGCTCATCGAGGGTCGAAGAGTACCCCGGGGTTGAGCAGGGCGCGCGGGTCGAGCGCCGCCTTGGCGGCGCGCAGGGCGCTCGCGAACGGATCGGGCCGCTGGCGGTCGTAGTACGGGCGGTGGTCGCGGCCGACCGCGTGGTGGTGCGTGACCGTGCCGCCCGCGGCCAGGATCGCCTCCGACGCCGCCGCCTTGACGCGCCCCCAGCGCTCGGCCTCCTCGCCGCGGCGCACGGGCCCGAGCACGGTGAAGTAGGGCGCCGCGCCGTCGGGATAGGCGTGCGTGAGGCGGCAGGTGACCAGGCCCTCGCCGAGCGCCGCCGCGGCGGCGCCCTTGACCTGCTCGACGAACGCGGGGAGCCGCTCCCACGTGATCGCGGTCTCGAACGTCTCGGACAGAACACCCATCCCGGCGAAGCTGTCGCGCAGGTAGGGAGCGCGCAGGAACGCCTCGCGCCAGGCGCCCGAGCCGCCGCCACGACCCTCCGAGACCTCGCCGCCGTGGGCGCGGCAGAGCTCGAAGGCGCGGTCGGCCGGCTCCACCACCTCCTCGAAGCCGAGCACCAGCAGCGCCCGCGAACCGTCGCCCGCCATCGTGAGCTTCGCCTCCTCCGGCTCGAGCAGGCGGCAGTTGGCCGGCCGCAGGCCCGCCTGCACGAGCTCGCGCACCGCCTCGAGGCCCGAGGCGAAATCCCGGAACGAGACACTCGCCGAGCGGCGCCGCTCGGGCCGGGGCAGCACGCGGACCCACGCCTCGGTGATGACCGCGAGCGTGCCCTCGGAGCCGAGCAGCATGCGGTCGGGCGAAGGGCCGGCGCCCGAGGCGGGCAGCCGCCGCGACTCCCACACGTCGCCCGCGACCGTCAGCGCCCGCACGGACTCGACGAGGTCGTCGACGTGAGTCCGGCCGGTCGCGAAGTGCCCGCCCGCGCGGGTGGCGATCCAGCCGCCGAGCGTCGAGAGCTCGAACGACTGCGGGTAGAAGCGCATGGTCAGGCCATGCTCGGCCAGCCGGCGCTCGAGCCCGGGGCCGGTCGCGCCCGCCTGGATGCGCGCCGCGCGCGAGACCGGATCGACCTCGAGCACGCGGTCGAGCGCGCGCAGGTTCACCGCGACGACGCCCTGGTGGCCCGAGCCCGGGATCGCGTCGATGCCGCCGACCACGCTCGTGCCGCCGCCCACGGGCACCACCGCGACCTTGTGCTCCCCGCACCAGTCGAGCACCGCGCGCAGCTCGTCCTCCGAGGCGGGGAAGGCGACGCCGTCGGGCGGGTGCGGGAACTCGCCCCGCAGCCCGCGCACCACGTCGAGGTACGAGCGGCCCTGGGCGTGCGCGGCCCGCGACCACGTGTCCTGGGCGAACGGCGTCTCCAGGCGCGGAGGCGCCAGCGCGACGTCCTCGAGCGCGACCGGCAGCTCGGGCTCGCGCTCGCCGAAGCCGAGGTGGTCGGCGAGCCCCGCCGCGGTCGCGCGCAGCTCGTCCGGCCCGGGCTGCTCGTCCTCGTAGCCCCAGCCCCAGTGCTTGCGACGGCGCTCGCCCACGGGCGATGAACCCTACGCGTCTACGATCAGAGCGACGGTGTCCCATCCCCCCGGCATCCTCGCCCGTGGACCCTGGCAGGCCGATCAGGTCGCCAGCCGCTGGCGCGAGGACACCTTCGAGCCGCCCGCCGCCCGCACCGAAGCTGCCGACGAGGCGATCGCGGCGCTCGCGGACCGGGGATCGCCGGCGCACGACGGGCTCGCCGCGCGCCTGGCCG
>JAXDGC010000220.1:0-2709 GCA_034665245.1 Solirubrobacteraceae bacterium
CCCGCGAACTTCATCCACGACGGCGAGCGCCTCCGGATCGTCGACTGGGAGTACGCGGGCATGGGCAACCGCTACTTCGACCTCGGCAACCTGTCGGTCAACAACGGCTTCAACGAGGCGGGCGACGAGTGGCTGCTCGAGTGCTACTGGGGCGAGCCGTGCACGCGGCGGCGGCTCGCGGCGGTGCGCCTGATGCGGATCATGTCCGACTTCCGCGAGGCGATGTGGGGCGTCGTGCAGTCGGCGATCTCCGAGATCGACTTCGACTTCGACGCCTACGCGCAGGAGCACTTCGAGAGCGTGCGGGCCGGGTTCGCGGATCCGCGCTTCGCGGTCTGGCTCGAGGACGTTCGTGGCCCGTGACCTGCCGTCGCAGGCCCGCTGTGTGATCGTCGGCGGGGGCGTGGGGGGCTGTTCGATCGCCTACCACCTCGCGCGCATGGGCTGGGGCGACGTCGTGCTCGTGGACCGCAAGGAGCTCACGAGCGGCTCGACCTTCCACTCGGCCGGGCTGGTCGGGCAGCTGCGCGGCTCGGTCTCGCTGACGCGGATGATGATGGACTCGGTCGAGCTCTACCGGACGCTCGACTGCGGCTGGGTCGAGTGCGGCGGGCTGCGGCTGGCGTCTTCACCCGAGCGCTGGGAGGAGACGCGCCGGCAGGCGGGCTGGGCGAAGACGTTCGGGCTGCCGCTCGAGCTGCTCTCGGCCGAGGAGGCGCGCGAGCGCTTCCCGCTGATGACGATCGACGGCGTGCTCGGCGCCTCGTGGCTGCCGACCGACGGCTACCTCGACCCGAGCCTCCTGACCTACGCGCTCGCCGAGGGCGCGCGCGAGGCGGGCTGCGACATCCACACGAACACGCGCGTCACCGGCATCGACGTCGAGGGCGGCCGCGCGCGCGGCGTGCAGACCGACCGCGGGCCCATCGAGGCCGACGTGGTGGTCGACGCGGGCGGCATGTTCGCCGCCGAGATCGGCCGCATGGCCGGCGTGCGCGTGCCGCTCGTGCCGATGGCCCACGAGTACCTCGTCACGCAACCACTGCCTCGCGCTGCGCGCTCGTCACCGCTTCGCTCGCGCGACCGCGGCGGCGAGCACCTGCCGACGATGCGCGACCCCGACCTGCTGATCTACTTCCGCGAGGACGCCGGCGGGCTCGTGATGGGCGGCTACGAGCGCCATCCGGCGCCGTGGGCGCTCGACGAGAACGGCGTCGACGCGATCCCCGCCGACTTCAACGGCCGCCTGCTCGAGGAGGACTGGGAGCGCTTCGAGGAGATCACCGTCAACGCCCGCAGGCGCGTGCCGGTGATGGATGAGGTGACGATCACGAAGTTGATCAACGGCCCCGAGGCGTTCACGCCCGACGGCGAGTTCTGCCTCGGCGAATCGGCCGTCCGCGGCTTCTTCGTCGCCGCCGGCTTCTGCGCGCACGGGCTCGCCGGCGCGGGCGGGATGGGCAGGCTGATGGCCGAGTGGATCGCCGAGGGCGAGCCGTCGCTCGACGTCTGGGCGATGGACATCCGCCGCTTCGGCGAGCACTACCGCTCGCCCGCCTACACGCTCAAGCGCACGCGCGAGGTCTATGAGACCTACTACGACATCAAGTACCCCGGCCACGAGCGCCGCTCCGGCCGTCCGCTGCGCGTCTCGCCGGTCTACGACTGGCACATGGGCCACGGCGCCGCGTTCGGGGAGAAGTCGGGCTGGGAGCGGGTCAACTGGTACGACGCCAACGCCGGCGCGGGCGATGAGGGCCTGCGCCCGCGGGGGTGGGCCGGGCGCCACTGGTCGCCGGCGATCGGCGCCGAGCACGTCGCGACGCGCGAGGCCGCCGCGCTGTTCGACGAGACGTCGTTCGCGAAGATGGAGGTCTCCGGGCCCGGCGCCGCCGAGCTCCTCGAGGGCCTCTGCGACAACCGCGTCGTGCGCGGTCCCGGCAAGGTCACCTACACGCAGATGCTCAATCGCCGCGGGGGCATCGAGTGCGACTTCACGGTCACGCAACTCTCCGAGGACCGGTTCTGGATCGTCACCGGCACGGCGTTCGGGACCCACGACCGCGCCTGGATCGCCTCCCACGCCGGGGAGGGGGTGCTCGTCGAGGACGTCACCTCGCGCTGGGCCTGCGCCGGGCTGTGGGGCCCGAAGGCGCGCGAGATCCTGGGGCCGTGCACGCCGGACCCGCTCGAGTTCGGCTACATGAACGCGCGCTCGATCGTCGTCGGCGACGTGCCGGTGCGGGCGATGCGCGTGACCTACGTCGGCGAGCTGGGGTGGGAGCTCTACTGCCCGATGGAGTTCGGTGGCGCGCTGTGGCGCACGCTGTGGGAGGCGGGGGAGCCCCACGGCCTGCTGGCCGGCGGCTATCGCGCGATCGACTCGCTGCGGCTGGAGAAGGGCTACCGCGTCTGGGGTGCCGACATCACGCCCGACGACACGCCCTACGAGGGCGGCCTCGGCTTCGCGGTCAAGCGCGACAAGACCTTCATCGGGAGCGACGCACTCGACGGCGACCAGCCGGCGCGCCGCCTGTGCTGCCTCGTGCTCGCCGATCCGCGCTCCGTGGCGCTCGGCAACGAGCCGGTGCGCGCGGGAGGGGAGATCTGCGGGCGCGTGACGAGCGGCGGCTACGGCTACACGCTCGGAGCGTCGATCGCCTACGCCTACCTGCCCGCCGAGCACGCCGAGCCCGGCACCGAGGTCGC
>JAXDGC010000221.1:0-6226 GCA_034665245.1 Solirubrobacteraceae bacterium
CCCTGGAAGCGGACCTTGTCGCCCGCGAGCACGGCCTGCGTGTCGTAGGAGATCGTCGGCATCCACGCCAGCCCCAGTGTCTCGAGGTCCTTGGCCGTCACCACGGCGGCGACGTTGGGATGCGCCAGCGCGGCCGACGTGTCGATCGAGAGGATGCGCGCGTGCGCGTAGGGGCTGCGCAGGACCGCGCCGTAGACCATCCCCGGGAGCTTGATGTCGTCGAGGTAGGTGCCCGCCCCGCGGATGAAGCGCGCGTCCTCCTTGCGCTTCAGGCGCCCGAAGCCGATCGGTCGCTCGGTCGAGGGGCTCGGAAGGTTCTCGGCGATCGCCATGGTCAGGCTCCCTGCTCCGCGGCGGCTTCGTGCTCAGCGGCCCAGCGGACGGCGCTGACGATGTTCTTGTAGCCCGTGCACCTGCAGATGGCGCCGGAGATGGCGGTCCGGATCTCGTGGTCGGTCGGGTCCGGGTTCTCGTCGAGCAGCGCGCGCGCCGTCATCAGCATCCCCGGCGTGCAGAACCCGCACTGCAGCGCGTGGCGTTCGTGGAAGCCCTCCTGGACCGGATCCAGCCGGCCGTCGACCTCGAGTGACTCGACCGTGCGGATCTCATGACCCTCGCACATGGCCGCCAGGATGGTGCAGGACTTGACCGGCTGCCCGTCCATCAGCACCACGCAGGCGCCGCAGTTGGAGGTGTCGCAGCCCCAGTGCGTGCCGGTCAGGTCGAGCGTCTCGCGGAGGTGGTGCACGAGCAGTTGGCGCGGCTCGACATCGTTCGTCGTCGTCTGCCCGTTGACGGTGATCGTCACGTTCATGCCACGCCTCCTGTCTGCAGTGCGCGTTCCGTCGCGCGTCGCAGCGCACGGTGGGTCAGCACGCCGGCGAGATGGCGCTTGTAGTCGATCGGCCCGCGACCGTCGGCGCTCGGCGAGCAGTCCTCCGACGCGATCTCGCCCGCCTGCGCGAACAGCTCCTCCGACGGCGCGTTGCCGCGCAGCAGCTCCTCGGCCCTGGTGAGGTGGATGGTGGTCATCCCGACCGCGCTGAGCGCGATCCCGACCTGGCTGAGGCTGCCTCCCTCGATCCAGACCGCGGCGGACGCCGCGGCGATCGCCCAGTCGCCGGCGCGGCGCTCGACCTTCTCGTGCGCGCTGCCCGCGCCCGGGAAGAGAGGCAGCCGGATCTCGGTCAGCAGCTCGCCCGCGCCCACCGCGGTCATATACGGCCCGACGTGGAAGTCCTCCATCGGGACGACCCGCTCACCCTCGCCCCCGCGAATCACCACGTGCGCCTTGGTCGCCGAGCAGACGGCCGAGAGGTCCTCCGCCGCGTCCGCCTGGCACAGCGAGCCGCCGATCGTGCCGCGGTTGCGGACGACGGGGTCGGCGATCACGCGCTCGGCGTCGCCGAAGATCGGGAAGCGCCGCGCGAGCAGCTCGGACTTCAGCAGCTCGACGTGGCGGGTCAGCGCGCCGATCCGGATCATGCCGTCGTCCTCACGGATGTAGGCGAGCTCCGCGAGGTCGTTGATGTCGATCAGGTGCTCGGGGCTGGCCAGCCGGAGCTTCATCATCGGCAACAGGCTGTGGCCGCCGGCGATGATCCGCGCCTCCGGGCCGAGCCGCTGCAGCGAGGCGATCGCGCCGTCGACGCTGGTCGCACGCTCGTACTCGAATGGCGCGGGGGTCTGCAAGGGCTGCTCCTCAGGAACGCTTCGCGGGGAGCCGCTTGCGGGGCGCCCCGATGTCTTCGCGCTCCTCGTACTGGACGGGGGCGTCGGCGCCGATGACCGGGGAGCTCGGCAGCTTCTCCGGACTCGTGTGGCGGACGTCCGGATAAAGCGAGCGGGCCGCGAGGCTGCCGCCCTCGACGTTGCGCAGCACGCCCTCCCCCGGGCTGGCGGCGGCGATCGGGGCCTCGCGCCCGAGGCGCGCGAGCGTGAGCGTCCCCTTCGTGTAGACCTCGCCGATGCGTGGCGGCTCGATCGCCGTGCTGTCGGGGAAGTCGCGCAGGCCCGCGGCCGCCGCGCCGGGGTACATTCCCTCGACGAGTCCGACCGCGTCGCTGAGGCCGGCCTTCTTGACGAGCAGGCCCTCGAGTGCCGCGACGCCCGCGTCGAGCTGCTCGTTGATGGTCGTCACGACGTCGTTGACGGGCGCGCTCTTCTCGACGATCCCGCCGACGTGGACGATGACCTCGTCGAGGCCGGCGACGACCTTGCGCAGCGCGAGGATCGTCGCGACGAGGAAGTAGACGAGCGCGAGGACGATCAGGACGACGGCCAGGATCATCACGACACCGGCTGCCACGACGCCGAAGACGATCATGCGCGCGCCTCGAAGTCGTCGAGGATCACGTCGAGCGAGCCGCCGTAGCCGGCGATCCCCGCCACCGTCTGCGTGACCTGGTCCTGCGTGGTCAGCAGCAGCGGGGCGGCGTCGAGGTCCCGCGAGCCCGCGGCCGCCGTGGTCGCGATCCCCTGGACGGTGGGGACGATGGCCTTCGCCGCCTGGAGCACGCCGTTGAGCAGGTAGACGACGAGCGGGAGGACGACGACGAGCAGGACGACGTTGCCGATCCACCAGAGCGTCATCGCGGCCTCCGCTCCGCCACGATCGCGGCCTTGCGCGCGATCTCCGGCAGCGCGCCGAGGATGATGTCGAACTGCGCGTTGATCGCCTTGACCGCGCCCTCGAGCGGGCGCAGGTGCTCGGCCTCGACGCCCGTCAGCGCACTGCCGAGGGTCGCGAGGCCGTCGTTGATCTTCATCAGGCGCCGGCGGATCTCGATCAGCGCGAGGGCGAGCACGGCAACGACGACGATCGCGAGCAGGACGGCCAGCAGGACCATGCTCAGCGCCCCCCGAAGCCGTCGGTGAGCGCGTTCATGTAGCCGTCTTGGACGACCGCCTCGTCGACGATCAGCGCCAGCACGGGCGCGGTCGCCTCGAGCTGTGGGATGTTGGCCGTGTTGGCGCCGACCTTGCCCGCGATCTCGAGCAGGCCGTCGACCGAGCGCTGGATGCGCGCGAGGTTCTGGAGCAGCAGCACGATGAGGACGACGACGACCGCGGCGGCGACGGCGCCGATGACGAGGGCGATGCTGAAGTAGGCGGCGGCGATCACTTGCCGACCGCGACCTTGCGCAGCGCACGGGCCGAGTGCAGGATCCGAACGCCCGAGTCGTTGATCCGCGCGACGCCGCCGAGCTCGCCGGTCTGCGCGCGCACCACCTCGACCGCCTGCTCGGCCGTCGCGGCCTGCTTGGCGATCCTCGCCGCCAGGGCGACGATCGTGATCAGGATCGCGGCGGCCACGGCGATCACGACCACGCCGAGCGCAATGCCCACCACCCACGCGGTGGACGCCAGGATCAATGCAACCCCTCCTTGGTTCCTACTGCCGGGAGCGTCGTGACAGTACCCCAGGACGCCGGGACGTGTCCAACCCGGCGCGGCGCCGCTGTGCGGCGCCGCCGGCGTCAGTCGCCGTAGCCCTGCGGCCGCGCCTGGAACCACGCCCAGGCGTCGGCGATCATCGTCTCGATCTCGGGCTTGCGCGGGACCCAGCCGAGCTCGTCGCGGATCTTCTCCGACGACGCGACCAGCGCGGCCGGGTCCCCCGGCCGCCGGCTCTCCTCCCTGACGGGGATGTCGCGGCCCGTGACCGCGCGCGCCGCCTCGACCACCTGGCGGACGGAGAACCCCGTGCCGTTGCCGAGGTTGTAGATCCGGTGCTCGCCGGGGTTCGTCGCCAGCTCGAGCCCGAGGATGTGCGCCTCGCCGAGATCCTCGATGTGGATGTAGTCGCGCACCGCGGTGCCATCGACGGTCGGATAGTCCGTGCCGAACACCGACACGTGCTCGCGCGTCCCGGCGGCGGCCTGCAGGACGAGCGGGATCAGGTGCGTCTCGGGGTCGTGGTCCTCGCCGAGCTCGCCGCTCGCGCCCGCGACGTTGAAGTAGCGCAGCGAGACCGCGCCGAGCCCGTGCGCGCGGCACTCGTCGGAGATCATCCGGTCGATCGCGAGCTTCGAGTTGCCGTAGGCGTTGACCGGGTCGGTCCGCAGCGTCTCGGGCATCGGGACCTCCTCCGGCTCGCCGTAGACGGCGCAGGTCGAGGAGAACACGAGCCGCTTGACGCCGGCTTCGCGCATCGCGTCGAGCAGGTTCAGCGTCGAGACGAAGTTGCCGCGGTGGTAGCGCTCGGGATGCTCGACGGACTCGGCGACCAGCGCCAGCGCGGCGAAGTGCAGGACGGCGTCGAAGCCGTCGGCGACCGCGGCCGTCGTCGCGGCGGCGTCGTTGAGGGAGACGTCGAGGTGGCGCGCGCCCGCGGGGACCGCGCCCGCGTGGCCGCGGCTCAGGTCGTCGAGCACCGCCACGTCGTGCCCCGCCGCGACCAGCTGGGCGGCGACGATCGATCCGATGTAGCCGGCGCCGCCGGTGACGAGGAGCTTCATGCGGCCGAGAGTGATACCAGCCCGTCGGTACCCTTTCGTTGTGCTCGCCCGCCTGACCGGAGCCCTCGTGGTGGCGTGCGCGCTGCTCACCGCGCTGCCCGCCGGGGCCGCGGCGAAGCTGTCGCGCGACGCCCAGAAGGTCTACGACGACTACCGCTCCGACGCGGCGATCCAGCCCTGCGACCACACGGTCGCCGTCTATCGCCGCACCCTGCGCGAGATCACGCCCGCCGTCGAGGAGGAGACGCCCGCCTTCCGCCCGGCGGTCGAAGCGGCGCTGCGGGAGCGCAACCGCGGCCGCCGCCAGTGCCTGGCGCAGGACTCGCCGACGCGGCCCGGCACGAGCGGAGGCGGCTCGGCCCCCGCGACCTCGGGCGGCTCGACGCCGCCGGCGACACAGCACGCACCGGCCGCGCCGCCCGGGGCGCCGCCCGCCACCGCCCCGCCGTCGACAGGCGCGCCCGCGCACGGCGCGCCCGCGCCGGCGACCTCCGCGCCCGCGCCCGTGCCGCAGGCGACGCCGGCCCCCACCGTCGCGCCACCGCCGCCCGTCACGAGCTCGGCACCGGCCGCACCGGCCGAGGTCGTGCTGCTCGACCACCCGCACCGGGGCACGCCGGTGGGCCTGCTGATCGCGCTCGGCCTGCTCGCGCTGTCCGCGCTCCTGACCGTGCTCGCGCTCCTCGCGCGGCACTTCGGCCTGGGCGAGGAGCGCCTCGCCGGCTCGCGCCACGCGTGGGGCGAGGCGAGCTACCGCGCGGGCGCAACGTGGGCCGATTTCGTCGACTGGATCCGGGTCGGCCGCGGTCCTCACCGTCTATAATCATCACGGCTGAACCCACCCTCCGTTCGCGCTGATTTGCAGGGCTCTTTTGAGTCCGTCCGGGCCTCGGAGCAGTATCGACAACCCGCGATTTTCAGCGACGACGAGCCCGAAAGACGGGCCGAGGAACGGGAGAGGAGTCGGATGATGGAGTCAACGCCCAACACAGCGCTCACGACGGAGCCCCGGATGGGGGAGGCACTGAGCGTGCGACGGCTGTTCACCCAGCCGGGCGTTCACCCGTTCGACCAGGTCGAGTGGGAGACGCGCGACGCGCGGATCGGCCACGGCGACCGCATCGCGTTCGAGCAGACCGACGTCGAGTTCCCGAAGTCGTGGTCGCAGAACGCGACCAACATCGTCGCCCAGAAGTACTTCCGCGGCCAGCTCGACTCGCCCACGCGCGAGCGCTCGGTGAAGCAGATGGTCTCGCGCGTGGCCGGCACGATCGCCGACTGGGGTCGTGAGCGCGGCTACTTCGCGACGGTCGAGGACGGTGACGCCTTCGAGGCCGAGCTGACCTTCATCCTGCTCAACCAGCTCGCGGCCTTCAACTCGCCGGTCTGGTTCAACGTCGGCTTCGAGGAGCAGCCGCAGTGCTCGGCCTGCTTCATCCTCAGCGTGCAGGACACGATGGAGTCGATCCTGGACTGGAACACCAAGGAGGGCAAGATCTTCCGCGGCGGTTCGGGCGCGGGGATCAACCTCTCCAACATCCGCGGTTCGACCGAGCCGCTGTCGAAGGGCGGCACCGCCTCGGGTCCCGTCTCCTTCATGCGCGGGGCGGACGCCTGGGCGGGCACGATCAAGTCCGGTGGCAAGACGCGCCGCGCGGCCAAGATGGTCGTGCTCGACATCGACCACCCGGACATCCGCCACTTCATCTGGTGCAAGGCGAAGGAGGAGGACAAGGCCGCCGCGCTGCGCGACGCCGGGTTCGACA
>JAXDGC010000222.1:0-31788 GCA_034665245.1 Solirubrobacteraceae bacterium
CGCAACGAGCCCGCGGTCGCCGGCTACGACCTCGTCAACGAGCCGTACCGCTGGCCGCTCGACCAGAACGGCGTGCTGCGCATGTACGACTCGCTGATCAAGCAGGTCCGGACGGTCGACCCGAACAAGATCGTCGTGATCGAGCCGACGTACGGCGATACGTCGATCGCCGGCGCGCTCGCGGACTTCTCCAACCTCTCCGTGAAGACCAACGTGGTGTGGTCGATCCACGACTATTTCGCGGGCGGCGAGGACGACGGCTACCGCGCGGACGGTGCCCAGGCCGGCGACTGGACGTGGTCCGGCGGTGGCTATCCGACCCCCAACCTCCAGCAACTCGACAACCACGTCTTCGTCCACCTCTCGAAGACTCGGCTCGCCGGGATCCCCATGTGGATCGGCGAGTACGGGATCGCGGATGGAACCGCGAACCACGACCAGTGGATCAAGGACAAGACCGCCGTGTTCGACAAGTACGGCCTCGGCCGCACGTGGTGGGAGTACTACACGACCGGTGGGTTCTCGGCGACCACCAGCACGTTCGCGTGGAAGCCTTGGGTCGGCCTGATCGTTCCCGGCGGGACGGCGCCGCCGCCACCGGCCGACACGACCGCGCCAGCGGCGCCCGGCGGCGTGACCGCCACCGGGGGCAATGCGCAGGTGATCGTGCGCTGGAACCGCAACGCGGAGACCGACGTCGCCGGCTACCGCGTCTACCGGCGCAACCCCGACGGCACCTGGCCGGCCGCCGCGACCGCGACCGCAACCTCGTCCGCGACGTCCTGGACCGACACCGCGCGGACGAACGGCACCGCCTATGCGTACCGCATGACCGCGTACGACACCAGCAGCAACGCAAGCCTCTCGTCGGCCGTCGTCTCCGCCACACCCGTGGCCCCCACCCCGACGCCGACCCCCACGCCGACGCCCACGCCCACCCCGAGCCCCACGCCCACTTCGACGCCGACGCCGGGTGCCCACGTGGTCACCGCAGTCGGTGACTACACCAGCAGCGGAACCGACGCCGAAGACATCGCGGTCGAGAACGCCGTGGTGGCGGCGAACCCCGAGATCCACCTCGGGATCGGCGACTTCCAATACACCTACATCAGTTCGATCGACAGCGGATTCGATCGTATCTGGGGGCCCAAGCCAAATGGCCTGTGGGGCAAGATCCGACCGACAGCCGGGCCGACGCACGACACGAACTCGTGCTCGGACCTCCTCTACCAGAGCTACTGGCTCAGGCCCGTCATGAAGGGGTATTCCTTCGACGTAGGCGCATGGCACATCATCAGCCTTCCCTCCGCCGCATATCGGTACGGCTGCGACACCGCCGGCATCCTGGCGTGGCTGAAGGCCGACCTCGCAGCGAGTTCGGCGCCGTGCACGCTCGCGTTCTGGCAGGACCCGTACTTCACGCGGCCGACCGCGACGCACTCTGCAGAACCGGCGGTCAAGCCATGGGTTGACGCCCTCTATGCGGCCAACGCCGACGTGATCCTTCAGGCGTCGAATCACGACTACCAACGGTTCGCCAAGCAGGACGCCAACCGCAACCCGGATCCGGCGCGCGGGCTGCGCGCGTTCGTCGTCGGCACCGGCGGCATCGGGCTCTACACCTTCACGGGCAGCGCCCCGAACGTCGAGGCGTCAAACGACACGACCTACGGAATGCTCAAGATGGTCTTGAAGCCGAGCGGCTACGACTTCCAGTTCATTCGGGCCGCCGGCGGTGCCTTCGCTGACAGCGGCAATGGGACGTGTCACTGACCGCCGCCTGGATCCCCTCCGAGCGTTGGCTCACCGACACGTCCTGACCAGGCGCGAGACCCGCTCCACTCGGAAGCGAACCTGGAGCTCGCCATCACTACGCACGAAGTACGGATGCCGCTCGATGCGCTCGACGTGCTTGGTCCGACAATGCTGGCCGGCGTCCGCTCGACCCGCGCTGGACGTGAATGGGAGCAAGCCGGTGACGGCCAGCAGGACCGCGACGGCGGCAACACCGGCGGCGAGCCCGGATCCCGCGACCAGCACGCGCAAGCGCCGGCGATCGGGCTTCCCCACCGGGCGGCCGACGAGCGAGCGCTCGAGGTCACAGACGAACACCGCCGGCGGCGCCGGGCGCGCCGCGCGCAGCAGACGCTCCAGGTCATCGATGTCGTGACTCACACCTCCCTCCGAACCGAGGCGTGGACTGCTGAAGCTCGAAGTGGCTTGGGCACTGCTCACCGGCTTTCGGTCGCTGCGCCTACGGAGTTAGCTGCCGGGCTCGCGCTGACCGTGCGCTACGCCACTGCTGTGACGGCGATTCGCCCCCGCGACCCGGCTGAAGCGGCCCGGTCGCCGTGGTTCCCCCGCTTCCCGGACCGTGGCCCGAGAACTCGGCTTGTGTACGGCTCAGTCCTATACGGCTCCGACTCGCGGCGGCTGACATCCCGCGCGTTGGGGCGGCGTCAGGGCATCGACGTCAGCGTGTAGGCCTCGAGTGCGCGCGGTGCGTGTCAGGCCCGCCTCGAGTCGGGCGTACTGCTTCGACGACGTGAGCCTGAACCCGAGCACACCAACGGCGGTGATCGCCGCCCTGCTCGGGGCAGCACTCTCCGTCCCTGCCTCCGCCGCCGCGGCAACCGAGCGCGCGTCCGTGAGCAGCGGTGAAGGGCAGGCCAACGGGGTCAGCGGCGAGCCCGTCTTGAGCGCCGATGGGCGCTTCGTGGCCTTCGTCTCCAGCGCCTACAACCTGGTCGCCGGCGACATCAACGGTCAGGAGGTCTTCGTGCGCGATCGCGTCGACGGGACGACCGAACGGATCGCCACGGACGCAGCGGGAAATCAGGCCACCCGAGCGAGCACGCACCCTGCGATCAGTGCGGACGGCCGCTTCGTCGCGTTCGAATCGATCGCCCCGAACCTCGTGCCGGGGGACACCAACGGACGCGAGGACATCTTCGTGAAGGACCGGCTCACCGGTGTGGTCGAGCGCGTCAGCCTGAGCAGTACGGGCAAGCAGGCGCTCGCCTCCAGCGGCAAACCGGCGATCAGCGACGATGCGCGGTACGTCGCCTTCGAGTCGAGTGCCAGTTTGGTGCCCGACGACACCAACCGCTCCGGCGACGCGGGCAGCGACGGCGACGTGTTCGTCCGCGACCGCGTCGCGCGCACCACCGTTCGCGTGAGCGTCGACAGCGCCGGCCATGAGGTGGCCGACGGCAGCGGTGCCCCGAGCATCAGCGCCGACGGGCGCTACGTCGGGTTCACCTCCCGCGTCGCGGGCCTCGTCGCCGACGACCGCAACGGGGTGGCCGACGCCTTCGTCCGCGACCGGAGCACCGGCACGACCGAGCGGGTCAGCGTCGACAGCGCCGGCCGCGAGGCGGCCGGCAACAGCGCGGCACCCTCCGTCGCCGCCGACGGCCGGTGGGTCATATTCGCTTCCGACGCCGCCAACCTGGCGCCCGGTGACACGAACGCCGCCCGCGACATCTTCGTGCGGGACCGCAGCAGCGGTCGGACGACGCGGGTGAGCGCCGGCCGAGCGGGCGGCGAGGCCAACGGCCCGAGCGACATGCCGGCGATCAGCCGCGACGGCCGTGTCGTCGCATTCACGTCGACGGCGTCCAATCTGGTGCCCGCGGACGGCAACGGCGTGTCGGACGCCTTCATCCGCGAGCTCGCGAGCAGCACGACGCGGCGCGTGAGCGTCGACAGCTCGGGGGCCGAGGCGAACGGCTCGAGCGGAGACCTTCTCGACGGCTCGGGTCCCATGACCCTCAGCGGCGACGGGCGCTACGCCGGGTTCAGCTCGAACGCCGACAACCTGGCCACCGAGACGTCCCTCGGGCAGATCGGCCTAGGCGATACCAACGGGGCCCGGGACGTCTTCGTACGCACCGAGTTCTTCCCGCCGATGGTCCTGTCCTCGCCGAGCGTGAGCGGCACCGCGGTGCGCGGCCAGACGCTCTCAGGGGCGCGAGGCACCTGGTCGGGCACCCCGGAGATCACCTTCGCCTACCAGTGGCAGCGCTGCGACGCGGTGGGAGCGAACTGCGTGTCGATCGTCGGCGCGACGGGGTTGGCGCACACTCTTGGTGCCGACGATGTCGGCCACGCCCTGCGCTTCCGGGTCCGCGCAAGCAACATCGCGACCACGGTCTGGCGCGCGTCGACGGCGACGAAGCCCGTCGCGGGAGCGTAGGCGGCGCAGGCGCCAGCGGCCCCGCATCCACGCTTCACTCAACCAACTCGCAATGCTCAAGAAAGCTGTTTGTTGTCAAACCGCGCGGTGGTGATGCGTATCGGGATCCATGAAAACCTCCGCGCGCATTGCCACGGTGCTGTGCCTACTGGCCGTCGGGATGCCGGCCGGGACTTGCGACCCGGCCCTGGCTGACACCGGCGCCCCAACGAGCGTGACCGTCAGCGAGCCTGCGCCGAGCGCGACCGTCGACGGTCAGATCACCCTCGGTGCGGAGGCCACGGATGACGTGGCGGTGGTCAAGTGGTATGTCGACGGGGTGCCCGTCGCGACGGACGCCGATGGGCTTCCCTGGACGCGCGCGTGGGACTCAGCGCGGATCGCCAATGGCGTCCACAGGCTGTTCGCGAAGGCGGCGGACGCGTCCCGGACCTGGGTCAGCTCGCGCTCGGTCGCGTTCACGGTGGACAATCCGCCGGCACCGATCGACGCGATCGGCCCGACTATCGCCGTGACGGCCCCGAAGTTCGGCGAGACGCAGCGCGGCGCGGTCACGCTGAGCGCCGTGGCGTTCGACAACGTGGGTGTCACGCGCGTCAAGTGGTACGTCGACGGGAGCGAGGCGGCCTTTGACGGTGATGGGGCGCCCTGGACGCGGAGCTGGGACAGCCGGCAGCTGGCTAACGGCGCGCATCGGGTTTTCGCGAAGGCCCGCGACGCCGCCGGCAATTGGTCGTCCTCGGCGTCGGTCACCTTCACCACCGACAACGCGCCATGCGGAACGGGATCCGCATCTCCCGCCACGTGGGACCACGTCGTCTGGATCGTGTTCGAGAACAAGTCGTACTCACAGATCATCGACGCGCCGGAGGCGCCGTATCTCACGGGCCTCGCGGCCAAGTGCGGTCTCGCGACCGACTACCACGGGGTGGCACATCCGAGCCTGCCGAACTACATCGCGATGACGAGCGGCGGGATCCAGGGTGTGACCGACGACAAGGGGCCCGCAGCGCATCCGCTCGCCGCGGCGTCCATCTTCTCCCAGCTCGGTGCCGGCGGCTGGAGGGCGCTGCAGGAGTCGATGCCATCCGATTGCGAGCCGGGTAATTCCGGTCTGTACGCCGCTCGCCACAACCCGCCTCTGTACTACACGGACGTGGCGCAAGACTGCCCGCTCCAGGACGTTCCGCTTGGCCCGACTCCGGACCTCTCGGCCCGCTTCACGTTCATCACCCCGAACCTGTGTCACGACATGCACTCGTCCCCGTGCGCTGACACCGCCGAAGCGGAGGTCGCCGCCGGCGACGCATGGCTCGCCGACTTCCTTCCGGGCGTGTTCAGCACCAAGGAGTACCGAGCGGGTTCGACGGCCGTGTTCATCACGTGGGACGAGGACGACTTCACCGACGTCCAGCACGTCCCGACGCTGGTGATCGCGCCTTCGGTCGCGGCCGGCAGCACGGACGCGACGACCTTCGACCACTACTCCCTGCTGCGAACGACCGAGGAGATGCTCGGCATCGACACATTTCTCGGGGACGCCGCCACGGCGACCAGCATGCGTGCCCATTTCGGCCTTTGAATGGATTGCTCCAAGCAACCGCGGGTACTCGCCGTCGCGTCGATCACGGCCACGGTGCTGGGGCTCGCCGGCGCGCCCACGGCCGTCGCCGACGCGGGTTTCCGCGGCTTCTCCTATCGCGACGCCAACCGCGTTGAGATCCCGACGGCCGACAAGCCTCAGAGCAAGTTGTGGTTCCAGGACGGCAGCTGGTGGGGAGTCCTGTACTCGCCGCTCACAGGCTCCACCCGGATCCATCGCCTTGAGCCGTCAACCCAGAGCTGGATCGACGCGGGCACGACCGTCGATCAACGCCCGAACGCCCGCGCCGACGTTCTGTGGGACGGCGGGAAGCTCTACGTGGTCTCCGCCACGACGGTCGTCTCGGAGTGGGGCAACCCACCGCTCGACGCGGACGTGAACGCCGGGTCGGCCCAGCTCTCGCGCTTCAGCTACGACGCCGCCGGCCGGAGCTACAGCCTCGATCCAGGCTTTCCGGTCACGGTGCACGACGGCAGCACGGAGTCGATCACGCTCGCCAAGGACTCGATGGGCAAGCTGTGGGCCACCTTCACCCAGAACAGCCAAGTGTGGGTGAACCGGTCACTCGGCACCGACAGCCAGTGGGGCCAGCCGTTCCTCCTCCCGGTGACCGGCGCGGCCGCACACTACGACGACATCTCCGCCGTGACCGCATTTCAGCGCGACAAGATCGGCGTCATGTGGAGCAACCAGTCGACACGCAAGTTCTACTTCGCGACGCACAGGGACGGCGACCCGGACGGCACCTGGCAATCGGAGATCGCGTACGGCGGCGGCGTTGGGGGCTGCTCGTCGGGGTGCGCGAACGACCACCTGAACGTCAAGCAGCTCACCAGCGACGGCACCGGCCGCGTCTTCGCCGCCATCAAGACCGCGAACCGCAACACCGGTCAGCCGTTCGTGATGCTCATCGTCCGTGACGCCCAGGGCACGTGGAGGAGCCACGTCTTCGGCGTCGTCGAGGACCTCCACACGCGGCCCATGATCATGATCGACGAGGAGCATCGCCGCCTCTTCATGTTCGCGGTCGCGCCGGAGGTCGGCGGGGGCATCTACTTCAAGCAGACAAGCCTCGATGCGATCTCATTTCCGCCGGGCGTCGGCACACCCTTCATCCAGGGCGGCCAGGACGGTGATATCAGCAACCCGACGACGACCAAGCAGAACGTGAACAGCGCGACTGGTCTGGTCGTACTCGCGAGTGCCAACCGGAACGCCTACTACTGGCACAACTCCATGAGCCTCGCCGACCTCCCGCAACCGCCGCCCGTCGCGCCGGCCAATGCGGGCGTCTCGCTGCCCGCAAGCAGGCCGGAGAGCCGGTTGAAGCTCAGCTGGTCTGACAACAGCGTCAATGAGAGCGGGTTCACCGTCGAGCGCAAGACGGGCGCGGGGACCTTCCGACAGATCGCCTCGACGGCCGCGGGAAGCACCTCCTACACCGACTCGGGTCTCGCGCAGGACACGACGTACTCCTACCGCGTGCAGGCCTTCAACGCTTCGGGCAAGTCGCCTTATTCGGATGAGGCAAGTGGGACGACAGCTCGGGTGCTGACCTTCACACCGTTCGCGGACGCCTACGTCGACGCCGCCGCCTCGAGCAGCAACTTCGGCCCGAGCCCGAGCCTGCGGCTCGACGCGACTCCGGTCCAAGAGGGCTTTCTGCAATTCCGGCTCGCGGGCTTGACGGGTTTGACGGTGCGGTCGGCCCACCTGCGGATGTACGTGAGCGACGACGGCAGCGCGAAGGGCGGAACCGTGGCCCGAACGAGCGACGTGGGCTGGCAGGAGAACAGCGTCACGTACGGCACGCGCCCCGCGATCGACGGTCCGACGCTCGCGAGCCTCGGCACGGTGAGCCCCGGCCAGTGGTACCAGCTGAGCGTCACGCCGGCGGTGACCGGCGACGGCAGCCTCGGCCTCGGGCTCAGGACCAGCAGCGGTGATGGCGTCGGCTACGCGTCCCGTGAAGACCCCTCGCATCCGCCGCAGCTGGTCGTCACGGTGACGCGCTGATGCTCAGGGTTGCCGCCTCGGCCGCTTCCGCGGCTGCCACCTCGATCTCGCCTGCGGGCACTCCGCCGAGGATGCGGTTGCCGCGATAGCGCGCGCGCCCGCCGACGAGATGTCCCGACCTGGCACGGACGCAGGGTTTCGTCGCTACTTGGATGAGCGGCTCGCCAAGGCGTTCTCGCATCGCGTGCGCCTGCGGATCCTGGAACGCCTGAGCGAGCACGGCGTGGCGAGCCCCAGCGAGCTCGCCGACGCGCTCGGTGAGCGGCTGGGCAACGTCAGCTATCACGTGCGCATCCTGCGCGAGCTCGACTGTCTCGAGCTCGTTCGCACCGAGCCGCGGCGCGGCGCACTCGAGCACTTCTATCGCGGAAGCGTGTCCCCGTGGCTCACCGACAGGCAGTGGGCCCGGCTGCCGGCGACCTTCCGTCGGAAGACGCTCGCCCAAACTCTCACAGAGATCTTGAAGGCTGCGGCTGAGGCCGGTGGGCACGGCGGCTTCGACGGGCCCGAGGGCCACGTCACCCGCGTCGCGCTCGCGGTCGACGAGGCGGGCAGGCTCGAGATTGCCGCGCTGCTCGCCGAGACGCGCGAGGCCGCGCTGCGCATCCACGCCGCAAGCGCCGGCCGCCAGGCAGAGCGAGACCCCGAGGCCCCACCGCCGATCACGACCGAGCTGGCGCTCATCCACCTCCGGCACGCGGACACGAGCGACGGAGCGGGTGTCGAGCGAGAGCTCGACCCGGCGCTCACGCCGCCGACGCCCCGCGGGGACGGGTGAAATGGCCCAGCCGGCGGCGCGTCCGGTTCAGCTCACGCGGTGGCGGGCGAAGTCGCGCGTTTCGAGTGTGTGGTGGTCGTTGGTGATGCACATCGCGTCGTAGCCGGTCAGCGTGGTGGTCCACTCCGGCCCGGCCGGGCCCATCGCGAAGGCCGCGGTCGCGTACGCGTCGGCCTTCGACAGGTCCGGCCCGACGACGGTGACCGACAGGAGACCGGTCGGTCCGCGGCCGGTGTGGGGATCGACGATGTGACCGCGCTGCTCGTACTCGCCGGACGTCGCAATCGCGAGGTCTTCGACGGCGAGCACGGCGGCGAGCTGCTCGAGGTCCTCCGGGTGGCGGACGCCGATCCGCCACAGGCGGTCCGGCGCGGGGCGTCCGCGCGCGACGATGTCACCGCCGGCGTTGATGCAGAAGTTCTCGGCTCCGGCCGCCGCGAGCCGTTCGGCGGCACCCTCGACGGCCCAGCCTTTGACGAGGCCGGACGGGTCGAGGCGGCGGGCCGCTCGGACGGCGAAGTAGCCGCGCGTCGCGCGGTTGAGGGCCATGCATCGCGTCAGCACCTCGTCGACCTCCGGCCGGCACTCGGCCAGGGTGAGCTCACCCCGGTCCAGGCGACTGATGTCGCTGTCGTCGCGATACGTGCTGAAGGTGGCATCCACCTCGCCCAGCCAGTCGAACGCCACTTCGACGTCGACCGGATCCGTGTCCCGGACGTCGATCCCGATCGGGATTCCCATGATGTGACGGACCTCGGGCATGCCGACAAGCGTCGGCGCGGTCGCTTGGAGTTCGCTGTGAATGGCCTGGGAGTCGACGTCTCAGGAAGGTCTCAGCCGTCGTGGAGGTGATTCCAACCGCCGCCTCCGATTCTTCCCGACATGACAGCGACCCTCGAGACGTCCGAGCGGCAGCGGCCGCTCTGGCGAGAGGCGCATGCCCCGGCACGCGCGCCCGTCGAGGCGACCTCTGGACGGCGACGTCCCGCGCGACAACGGCCGGTGGTCGTCGACGTGCTGGCTGCCGCGGCGGGCATCGGGCTCGGCGTCACGATCGGCCTTGGGGTGACCGCCGAGAGCGCCGGGTCGCTGAGCGCGCCGGGCGGCATCGCCATCGCGCTCGGGCGCCTGACCGGGCTGCTCGCCGCCTACGCGATGGTCGTCGTCGTGCTGCTCGTGGCCCGCGTGCCGCCGCTGGAGCGCGCGATCGGCCAGGACCGGCTCGTGGCGTGGCATCGCAAGCTGGGGCCGTGGCCGCTGTACCTGCTGCTCGCGCACGCCGTGCTGATCACGATCGGCTACGCGCGGCAGGCCGGCAACGGCGTGCTGCACCAGTTCGGACAGCTCCTCTGGACCTACCCCGGCGTGCTTGCCGCGAGCGTCGGCTCGATCTTCCTGTTCGCCGCCGGCATCACCTCCTACCGGCGCGCGCGCCGGCGGATGGCCTACGAGACATGGTGGTCGGTGCACCTCTACACCTACCTCGCGCTGTTCCTTTCGTTCTCGCACCAGATCGGCACCGGCGCGTCGTTCGTCGGGCATCCCGTCGCGCAGCTCTGGTGGACGGCGCTATGGATCGGCACGCTGGGCGTGGTCGTCGCCGCACGGGTCGGCCTGCCGGTGTGGCGCTCGCTGCGTCACCGGGTCCGGGTCGTAGGCGCGAGATCCGAGGGGCCGGGCGTCGTGTCGATCCTCTTGCGGGGCCGCAAGCTCGACCGGCTGCCGGTCGTCGGCGGGCAGTTCTTCCAGTGGCGATTCCTGCGCGGCGGGCTGTGGTGGCAGGCGCACCCGTACTCGCTCTCGGCGGCACCGTCGGGCGACCTGCTGCGCATCACGGTCAAGGATCTCGGCGATCACAGCGCCGCCCTCGCGCGGCTCGCGCCGGGGACCCCTGTGGCCATCGAGGGCCCCTACGGCGCCTTCACAGCGGACACCGCCACGCGCGACCGACTCCTGCTCGTCGGCGCCGGCGTCGGCACCGCACCGGTCCTCGCGCTGCTGCACGAGCTGCCGGACGAGACCGACGTCGCGGTGATCCTGCGCGGCTCCACCCGCGCGGACCTCGTCCTGCGCGACGATGTCGCCGCCGAGGTCGAGCGGCGCGGCGGCCGCCTCGTCGAGCTCGTCGGCTCCCGCCACGAGGTTCGGCTCGACGCCGACGCCCTGCGCGAGATCGTGCCCGACGTGCGCCGCCGCGAGGTCTACCTGTGCGGTCCCGACGCCCTGTCGCAGCAGCTCACATCTGAGCTGGAGCGCGCCGGCGTGCCGAAGCCGCGGATCCACTTCGAGTCCTTCAATTCCTGACCACGGAGCGCTCTCCAATGCGTCGATCTCCCATCGTCCTCGCCGCGACCGTCGCCGGCACGGCCGGCGTCCTGGCCTTTCATCCCCAGGCGCCGGCGGTCCAGACCGCGACGGCGCCGGCTGCGTCGACGCCGTCGCCGTCGGCGGGCAGCGGGTCGGGCACGGGCTCATCTGGAAGCTCGAGCACCGGGACGCGAACCGCGAGCGGCGCCGCCGTGAACACGCGGTACGGCAGCGCCCAGGTGCGCGCCACGGTCAAGAACGGCAAGCTCGTCAAGATCGAGGCTCTCCAACTGCAGGCCAACGAGCCGCGCTCGGTGCAGATCTCCTCCTCGGCCGCGCCGATCCTGCAGCAGGAGGCCCTGACCAAGCAGAGCGCAAACGTCGACGCCGTGAGCGGAGCCACGTACACGAGCGCCAGCTACACGCAGTCGCTGCAATCCGCGCTCGACAAGCTCGGCTTCAAGGCGCCCGACGGGTCCGTCGCCACCCTGCAGGTCCCGTGAACGGAGGCTGTGACATGACCAAACGCAACGAGAGCCGACAGCGGCGGCCCGACCGCCGCTACCGCCGCCTCCTTCCCACCGTCCTCGCCACCACAGCCCTCGCTGTCGGTGCGCTGCCTTCCGCCGCGTCCGCCTCGCCCACGACGGACCTCTCGCTGAAGCCGACATTCGGTGGGTGGGCGCTCGTGACGCCGGCCGGGAAGGTTGCCTACCAGGCCTCGGGCGCTCGCGCGCGCGAGCGATGCCTCCGGCGCGCGGTCGCGCTCGGCGCGATACGCCTCCGCTGATCTCCTCCGCTACGCCCGCCGTTCCGCCAGGACTTCGTGCAGTGAGGCGAGGTCGCGGTGCGTGTAGCCGAGGCTGCGTGCCGTGGTCAGGACCTCGTCGGCGACGGTGGCCGAGGGCAGCGGGATCTGCAGGTCGTCGGCTGCCTCGCGCGCGAGGCGGATGTCCTTCTGCATCATGTCGACGTCGAACCAGGCCTGATCGGGCAGGTGAAGCAGCAGGGGAATCCGCGCTTTCAGCATCGGCGAGCCGATCGAGCTGCTGCTCATGACGTCGGCCGCGACCTCGGGCTCGACTCCGCCGCGCTCGGCCAGCAGCAGCCCTTCGCTGAAGGCGAGCGTCTGCACTGCGAGGCTGATGTTGATCGCGAGCTTGAGGAGCAGGCCTTGGCCGTTGGGGCCGATGTGGGTGACGGTCTGGCCGAGCTCGCGCAGCAGCGGCTCCGCGGCCGCGAATGCCTGACGCTCACCGCCGACCATGATCGCCAGCGCGCCGGCCTCGGCTTGCGGGATGCTGCCTGAGACGGGGGCGTCGAGCATCAGGGCCCCGCGTCCGCTGACGTGCTCGGCGAGCCTCCGGCTGGCCCGCGGGCTGACCGTGCTCATGTCGACGTACACCTGTCGCGGCTCCAGCCCGGCGAGCAGCCCGTCCGGCCCGGCGGTGATCGCCTCGAGCGCGGCATCGTCGGTGACCATGCTGAACACGATGCCGGCCGCGGCCGCCACCTCGCGCGGCGTATCGAGCCAGATGAGCCCGCGCTCGACGAGCGGCTCGGCCTTCGAGGCGGTGCGATTGGTTCCGTAGACGCGGTGGCCGGCGTCGAGGAGGCGACCGGCGATGCGGCTGCCCATCGCCCCGAGGCCGATGAACCCGATCGTTCTCTGGTGCACGGTTGCTCCTGTCAGGTGGTGGAGGGTTGTGGTCGCGAGAACGGGCGCCTGCCGTGGCGGCCGAGCAGCGCGGGCGTGGCGGCGAGGATCCCCAGGGCGAGCAGCCCGGCGAACGCGAGCAGGCTCACGCGCGTGGACGCGATCTGAGTCACCGCGCCGAGGCCGATCACCGGTCCGGCCAGCCCGACGTAGGCGGCGAGGAACAGGCCGGCGAGCGCTTCGGCGCGGTGCTCGTCGGAGCTGATCTCGGCGACGGTGGCGAATGCGCCCTTGAACATCAGACCCGAGCCCGCGCCGATGACGAGGTCGCCGGCGAGGAAGACGACGAAGCTGGGGGTCGGCAGCCAGACGGCGATCGTCAACAGGGCCAGGCCCGCCAGCAGAGTCGGAATCGCCGCGGCCAGCAACTGCTGCCTGGTGCGCGAAACGGTCAGTGCCTGCACGACCGCGGCCGTGGCGAACACCGCAAACGAGACAGCGCCGGCCAGCGCGTGCGACGGCTGATGGAGCGCCCCGGCGAGGAAGCTCGGTGCCAGCGAGGTCAACAGGCCGAAGACCGCGAACGTGATCGCGGCGCCCAGCGCGGCCGCGAAGAAGAGGCGTCGCGAGCGGGCCGGCACCACCACACGCTGCGGGCGGTAGCGCGGGCGCGGAGATCGGCGCGGACGGGTCTCTGGCGCGGCCAGCAGCGCCACCCAGGCGAGGAGCAGCGCCGCGATGAACACCGCGAACGGCACCCTCAGCGGGTCGCCGGCCCATTGTGCCAGCGCCCCGGAGATCAGCCCGCCAAGGCCGAGGCCACCGAGGTTGGCGGCGGTCGCGACGAGCTGCGCGCGTCGGCTCCCGGCCCGGCCCAGGTCTGACAGCCACGCCGCGGCCGTGGCGGTCACCACGCCGATGCCCACGCCGCTCACGACCCGGGCGAGCAGCAGCCCGGGCAGCGACGGCCAGACCAGGAAGACGACGGCGGCGAGGAGCTCCAGCGCCAGCGCCGGCATCAGCACGCGGCGACGGCCGTACCAATCGGACAGGTGGCCGGCGAGGAACAGGCTGACCGCGACCGCCAGCGCGTAGACGGCGAACACGATCGTGACCGTCAGCGACGAGAAGTGGTCGCGCCGCGCGTACAGCGACCAGAGCGGTGTCGGCACCGTCGTGAACGCCATGGCGGTCGCGAACGTGGTCGCCACCGCCCAGAACCCGAAGCGGTTGCGTGCTGCTCGCGATCGGGACGGACGCCCTGGGGATGGCATTGCCGAGATGCTCCACCGCCGCGCCAGGTCTGTCATCGGCCGGCAGTCGGATCTTCCGGCTACCACGCCCGGCGTACCACCCTGGCCGTACGCGCGAAAGCCCCCTCCAGGCCGACGACGCGGCGGGCGGCGACGGCGACCATGGTGCGATGAGCACACCCGGCTACACGTCGCCCCGACGGAGGCCTCGCCTCGTGGAGGGGACGGTCCGTCTGGGTCGCATCGCCGGCGTGGAGGTGCAGGTTCACTGGAGCACGGGCGTGACGGCTTCGCTGATCGCGCTCGCGCTCGCGGAGGGCGTGTTTCCCGCGGCCGTCGGTGGCCTCTCGACCAGCGACTACTACGCCATGGGCGTCACGACAGCCGCGCTCTTCTTCGCGAGCCTGCTCCTGCACGAGCTCGGACACGCGCTGCAGGCACGGCGCGAGGGAATCGCGACGCGGGTGATCACGCTATGGATGCTCGGCGGCGTCGCCGCGAGCGAGGCCCGCTTCGACGAGCCGGGGACCGAGGCGCGCGTCGCGCTCGCGGGACCTGCGATCTCTGCCGTCCTCGGCGTGGGATTCGTCGCCGCGGGCCAGGTGTCCGCCATACCGCCAGTCCCCGCCGCGGTCCTGGCTTGGCTTGGCTGGACCAACCTCCTGCTCCTCGCCTTCAACATGCTGCCCGCGCTGCCACTCGACGGGGGTCGCGTGTTGCGCGCGGCGCTGTGGAGCCGCACGGGCAGCCGGCTCGGCGCCACGCATGCGGCCGTGCGCGTCTCGCGCGGCCTGTCGGTGGGGCTGATCGCCGTCGGGCTGCTCGGCTTCGTCACCGGCAACGGCGTCGGCGGCCTCTGGCTTGCGCTCGTCGGCTGGTTCCTGCTGTCCGCCGCGGCCGCGGAAATGAGATGACGTCGGGCTCGAACCGGACCGCGCCTCTTGAGCGCGTCGAAATACCTGCAAACGAGCGAGTTCGCGAGGTCGTCCAGGCGCTCGTGGCCGGGCATTCACGACAGACTGGGCTCGCGCCGGGTCTCGTGTTCGTCCTCGCGCGCGTCGTGTCAGTGCTGTGCGTGATCATTCTCGGCGTCGTCGCCGCGTTCGACACCCAGGCCGAGCGGTATACGGCCGGGCGGGTGCCGGCCGTGTTCGCCGAGCGCCTCCAAGGCCACGCTGCGGGCGATTACGCAAGCGTGATCGGCGTTGCCCACAACGCCGGCGACGACCTGAATTCCGCGACGCGCGCCGTGGCCTACGGCGCGGACGCGATCGAGATCGACGTCCGGTCGGCGGGCGGCGAGCTGTTCGCGTCGCACGACGCGCCGGTGCCGCTCCTGGAGGATCTTGTCTTCCGCGGCCCGTCGCTCCGAGACGCCTGGACGGTGGCGCGGCTCAATGACACGGTCCTGCTCCATCTCAAGCAGGGCTCGACCGCCTACCTGGACCAGCTCCGCTCGTTCCTGGCCTCGCGCGCTCTGCGGAGGACGATCGTCCAGACCAACGACCGGGGCACGCTGCTGAGCCTCCGCCGCACGATGCCGACGGTCAAGCGCCTGCTGCTGATCTCCAACGCACGGGAGCTCGCCGCGCTCCGCGGCGATGCCGAGCTGATGGCGGCGATCGACGGTGTCAGCGTGCGCGACAACGTCCTCACGCCGGCAGCGCAGGCCTGGTTCGAGCAGCGCGGGCTGCTGACGTTCGCATGGGTCGTCAACGACGAGCGACGCATGAACCAGCTCGTCGCGGAAGGGATCGACGGACTGATCACCGACCGCCTCGACATCATGCAGCTGCTCGGCCAAGGGGCCAAGCGGGTGCAGACATGAGATCACCGATCACCTGGAGCCGCGCGCTCCGCGCGCTGGTCGTCGCGTGTGGCCTCATCGTCGTCGTGCTCTTCGTGGCCGCCAACTTCGTGCTCGTGAAGGTCCGGCTCCTGGGGCTGAACTTCGAGGCCCGTCTCGCCTGGACCGTCGTCGTCCCTGCCGCGCTTGCCTTCGCGGGCGGCCTGCTGTATGCGCGCGTCCGCAGCGCCGATCGGGCCGCTCAGCAGTCGCCCTGACGCTCACCGGCGCCGGTCGGGCAGGCCGATGCGCGGCAGCAGCCGGGGCCGCGCACGCCACGCCGAGCGCAACCGCTGCGGCGCGGCCTGCGGTCGCTGCGCGCGGCGAGGATCGAGGTCGGCGCCACACAGCGCGCAGCCGGCCGCAAACGCGCTCACGGGTTCCCCGCAGCGCGGGCAGACATGGGGTCCGCGAGCGCTCATCGGCCCTCAGAACCCGAGGGCGCGCACGCCGCCCTCGTCCCATCCGAGGTGATGGGCGATCTCGTGGCGCAGCGTCACGCGCACCTCGGCGCGCAGGCGAGCCGGGTCGTCTCCGAAGTCGCGGAGCAGCGTGTCGCGAAAGATCACGATGCGGTCGGCCCGGTCGTCGCGCGCGGCTCCGTCGCCCTGATAGAGGCCGTACGCGTGCTCGCGGCCGCCGCCGTCGCACACCACCACCGGCACGCTCGCCAGCGCGGCGAGGAGCCAGTCCGGAAGCGCGTCGAGCTCGACTCCCACGAGCTCCTCGACGCTGGGCGATGTCGCGAGAACGGTCATGAGGTGACCATAGGGACGACGTTTGAGAAAGCCCTGAGAATCCGCACACATGAGGCGTCGATGAGGGGGGTTCACGGCTCACTCATCGGGCGGACGTAGCTTGCGGATCGTCCGCTCCCTCAATCAAGGAGATGTCATGTTCGAGCGTTTCAAGCGCAGGTCCCTCGCGGCCACCGTGGCGGCCCTCGTGGCCGCACTCGGGGTCGGCGGGGTCGCCGTCGCGCAGTCCTCAGGCTCCGCGACACAGCCGTCCACCGGCAGCGCGCCGCGGGCGACCGCCCCGGCGAAGGAGGTCCCGGGGCAGGAGAGCAACGCGCCCGAGAGCTCCGAGACGGGGTCGGCGGCCGAGCAGGAGTCGGGCTCGGAGGTCCCGGGCAACGACGGGCCGGGCGGCCACGCAGACGAGCCCGGCAACCCGAACGCCAACCACCAGGCGACGGGCGTCGAGTAGCGGGCCCGCGCCCATCGGGGCGTGTTCGCGGCCCCCGGGGTTCACCCGGGGGCCGCTCTTTCATCGCGCCCTCATCGACCGCTCATACGTTCCGATCCATGATCCGTCCCGTTCACGTCGAGCGGCATGCCATGGGGCCCCGGCTGTACGTGCTGGGCCGGCGCGCGCATGAATGCCACGTCGGGCTCGGGCTCGCCGGCGCTGCGGGCCTGTGTGCGTTGCTCGGCGCGGGTGTCCTGCCGGCGCTCGTCCTCGGTGTCCTCGCGCTCTGGCTGACCGCCAAGGACTGGCGCGACCTCCGCGCGGTCACCCGGGACACCGCCGCGTGGTCGCTCGGGATCCACCGGACGCCTGACTCAGGGCCGCCGCCGTCGCTCGGCGACCGGCTGCCGGCACTCGCCGCGGCCGCCACCGCCGCCGCCGGCGCGATCAACGTCGCGTCGGCGATGACCTCTGAGCTTCCCGCCCGGGCGCAGGCGCTGCTCGCGCTCGCCCCCGCGGGCGAAGTGCGCCTCGCGCACGCGCTCGCGGTCCCCGCCGGCCTCGCGCTGATCGGTGTGGCATGGCCGTTGGTGCGACGCCGCCGCGGGGCGCTTCATCTGGCCGTGGGCCTGCTCGCCGTCCTCGGCGTGCTCAACCTCCTCAAGGGCCTGGACGTTGAGGAGGCGGCGCTCAGCTGGGCGGTCGCCGCGCTGCTCTGGCGCAACCGAGCGGCGTTCTGGGTGCGCCACGAGCGGCGCGAGCTCGGGCGCGCCGTCGGCCGAGCGGCCGCGCGCGTCCTCGCCGCGATGGCGACCGGCGCGGCGGTTCTCCTCGCCGCGCGCTCGCACGCGCTCGGCGGGCTGACCCTGACCGCCCTCCCGGAGGCCGCCGTGCAGCTGCTGACGCTGACGGGTGGCCCCGCCTTCCGCGCGCCGCTCACCTGGTTGCCGCAGGCGCTGGGGTTCCTCGGCGCGGGTGCGGTGGCCGCTGCGGCCGCCACGCTGCTCGCGCCGCTGCGCGCGCGAGCCCCCGCGCGGGCCGGGGACCTCGGTCGCGCGGCCGCGCTCGTGCGACGTCACGGCACCGACACCCTCAGCGCGTTCAAGCTGCGCCGCGACCTCGCGCGTCGCTTCAGCCCGGATGGCCGCGCGGTCGCCGCCTACCGTGTCGAGGCCGGCACGCTGCTGGTCGCCGGTGATCCGGTCGGCCCCGCCGACGCGGTGCCCGCCGTCATCGACGATCTGGTCCAGTTCACGCGCGCGCGAGGGCTGGCGCTCGGCGTCGTCGGGGCCAGCGAGGAGTTCGCCGCGCTCGCGCGTCGGGCCGGCCTCCGCCGCATCTACCTCGGCGACGAGGCGATCCTGGACACGGGGCCGATGGACCTGGGGGGCCGGTCGATGAAGAGCCTGCGCAAGGCCGTGAACCGCGTTGAGCGCAACGGCTATTCGGCAACCGCCCACGCCGTCGGCGCGCTCGACCGCGCAACGCTCGAAGCGCTCCACGGCGTCAGCGCCCGCTGGCGCGACGGCGCGCCGGAGCGAGGGTTCTCCATGGCCCACGACGCGCTCGCCGACGAGCTGCTGCCCGAGGCCCTGGTCGTGCTCGCCCGCGACGCCGACGGGGAGGTTCGCGGGTTCCTGCACTTCGTCCCGGTGTTCGGCCGGGCGGCGATGTCCCTGGCCTTCATGCGCCGCGACCGGGACACGCCGAACGGCGTCACCGACTTCCTCGTGGTCGCGGCCGCCCGCCTGCTGGGCGAGCGGGGGATCGAGGAGTTCTCGCTCAACTTCGCGACCGCCGGACGCTGGCTGCGCGCGCCCGCCAACCTCATGGAGCGCGAACTGGCGCGCGTGCTTCGCCTGGCGGATCGCTGGTTCCAGATCGAGCGCCTCCTCCGCTTCACCGCGAAGTTCGAGCCGCGCTGGCAGCCGCGCTACATGCTGGTCGGCAGTCCCTGGCAGCTGCCTCGCGTCGCGATGGCGGCGATGTGGGCGGAGGGTCAGTTACCCAAGCCTCGCCTCCCGCGACCTCGCCTGCGAGCGCTCCCGCGCGCCGCGCTCATCTGACCTTCATCAGCGGCCGCCAGGCTGACTGCATGATCGTTCCCGTCCCGCCCCAGCTCGGCTATCCCGCG
This sequence comes from Solirubrobacteraceae bacterium, assembly GCA_034665245.1. GTDB lineage: Bacteria > Actinomycetota > Thermoleophilia > Solirubrobacterales > Solirubrobacteraceae > DASQFQ01. Next base: position 18,984 of record JAXDGC010000222.1, read on the forward strand.
CTCGCCGGCCTCATCCTCGGCGAGTCGGCGGGCCTGCCGCTGCCCGGCGAGACGGCGCTCATCACGGCCGGAGGCCTGGCCGCCGGCGGCCATCTCGCGCTCCCGCTGGTGATCGTCGTCGCGGCGTCAGCGGCGATCGTGGGCGACACGCTCGGATACTGGCTCGGGCGGCGAGGCGGGCGCCGGTTCCTGCTCCGGCCGGGATGGGGTGCGACGCATCGCCGGCACGCGGTCGAGCGCGCCGACCGGTTCTTCGCGCGCTACGGCGTCGCGACCGTGTTCTTCGGCCGCTGGGTTCCCGGCGTGCGCGTCGTGGCCGCCCTCATGGCCGGCGCCACCCGGATGCCGTGGCCCCGCTTCGCGCTCGCCAACGCCGCGGGCGCGTTCGCGTGGGCGGCCACGATCGGATCCCTCGCGATGCTCGCCGGGCCGACCGGCTCGCTCGCGCTCGCCGCCGGCGGCCTGACACTCGGCGCCGTGACGCTCGTGGTGGGATGGTGGCGGCATCGGCGCAGCATCGCGCCGGCGCCACATCCCGCCTGAGGGCCGGCCACCACCATGAGAGTGCTGATCGTGGAGGACGACGTGAAGATGGCGAGCCTGCTCCGCCGCGCCCTGCGCGAGGAGAACGTCGCCGCCGACGTGGCGATCAACGGAGAGGACGCGATCTGGATGGCCGCTGCGACCGACTATGACGCGGTCGTCCTGGACGTGATGCTCCCCGGCATGGACGGCTTCGCCGTCTGCCGCCGGCTGCGATCGGACGGAGTCTGGTCCCCGGTGCTCATGCTCACGGCGCGCGACGCCGTCGAGGATCGCGTCGCCGGCCTCGACGGGGGCGCCGACGGCTACCTCGTCAAGCCGTTCTCGTTCACGGAGCTGTTCGCCCGCATCCGGGCGCTGGTCCGCCGAGGCCCGGTGCACCGGCCGGCCGTGCTCGAGGCCGGAGACCTGCATCTCGACCCGGGCGCACGGCGGGTCTGGCGCGGGAGCACCGACATCACGCTCTCGGCCAAGGAGTTCGCTCTGCTGGAGACGTTCATGCGGCGACCGGGGCAGATGCTCGACCGCTTCGAGCTGCTCGAGCACGCCTGGGACTACGACTACGAGAACCGCTCGAACATCGTCGATGTCTACGTGCGCTACCTGCGCGAGAAGGTCGACCGCCCCTTCGGGGTCGAGTCGATCGAGACGGTCCGGGGCGCCGGCTACCGCATGCGCGCCGACGGGGGCCGTCGCGACGCCGGTCCCGCCGCCGCGTAGTGGAGGGCGGGTGAGTTGCAGCGAGCGTCCTCGCAGACGTAGGGACGGCCGTGGTCGCCGGCGTGGACGTGCACGCGCTCGCTCGGGCGCAGCCGTCGGCTCATGGTGCCCAGGACTTCGTGGATCAGGTGCGACATGGGTTTCTCCCTGGTTGGTGGGCTCTGGTGCGGTAGAGCGCGCCCGGCGGGCACCGATGGACTCGCCCAGGCGTCGATGTGGCCGTGACCGAGCGCGCGGGCGACCGACACGCGGTGGCGCCCGTCGAGGACGTAGTAGCCGTCCGGCCGCTCGATGACGGCGATCGGCGGCAGCGGGCGACCGTCGCGGTGCGCGAGCGCGACGCGTTGCCAGCGACGCGACACGCGATGGGCGGCGGGCCTGAAGCCGGCGTCGAAGTCGCTCGTGGCGTCCACGGTCCCGACGATCGCGTCGAGCGGGATCGACCGCAGGCGGGTCGAGTGCCAGAGGAGCGCGGCGATGTCGCCGAGATCCCGCGGTCGCGTCCGGCTCGGGCGGCGAGCCCTGAGCAGCCTGCGGGCGCGTGCGGCGAGGTAGCCGCGGCGCGCGCGCTCGAAGTCCGCGCGCGCGCCGGCCAGGGCGATGGGGCCTACGACTGCCTGGCACATGGATTCGACGGTCCGATCGCGAGCCGAGGTCAGGCGGGGACGTGGGCGAACGCGTCCGGGTTCGGGCCGGTGCGGCCGGCCTCGCCCTGGTCGAGCGCGTCGATCCGGTCGGAGTCGCCGGGCGCGAGCGCGAAGTCGAACAGCTCGAAGTTCTCCCGGATCCGCGCGGGTGTCGTCGACTTGGGGAAGACGATGTTGCCGCGCTCGATGTGCCAGCGGAGGACCACCTGGGCGGGCGACCTGCCGAGCCTGTCGGCGATGTCGGTGATGACCGGGTCGTCGAGCACGGCGCCCTGCGCGATCGGCGACCACGCCTGCGTGGGGATGCCATGCGCCTCGCCGTAGGCGTGGACCTCGTCGTTGAGGAGGTAGGGATGGAGCTCGATCTGGTTGACCGCGGGCACCACGTCGCACTCGGCCGCGAGCAGCTCGAGGTGATCGACCTGGAAGTTCGAGACGCCGATCGAGCGCGCGCGCCCGTCCCGGTGGAACTCCTCGAGCGTCTTCCACGTCGCGACGAAGTCGCCGTCGTAGAGCGACGGCAGCGGCCAGTGGATGAGGAACAGGTCGACGTAGTCGAATCCGAGCGCCGAGAGGGTGCCCTCGAACGCCCTGCGCGCGTCGTCGGGCCGGTGATCGCCGTTGTTGAGCTTGCTGGTGACGTAGACCTCGGCACGGTCGAGCCCGGAGGCGCGCACGGCCTCGCCGACTCCCTGCTCGTTGCCGTACATCTCGGCGGTGTCGATGTGCCGGTAGCCGATCTCCAAGGCGGTGCTCACCGCCTCGGCGGTGTCGTCGGGATCGATCTGGAACACACCGAAGCCGAGCTGCGGGATCGAGCGGCCGTCGTTGAGGTCGATGGTGGGCACGGTTGTCATGGGTCCTGGCTCCTTCGTTGCGGGTCCGGAGTTCAGTCTGGACCGCGAAGCTCATAGCGTCAAATAATCATTTGGGCATCTCTATAGTTGCTGGCTATGGATCCGAGACGCGTGCTGACCTTCCGTGCCGTCGCGCACCAGCGCTCGTTCTCGCGGGCAGCCCGCGAGCTCGCGCTGTCCCAGCCGTCGGTCTCCAATCAGGTCGGTGCGCTGGAGCGCGAGATCGGCGCCCGGCTGCTTCACCGCGAGCCCGGCGGCCTGAGGCTCACCCCCGAGGGCGAGATCCTGCTCGAGCACGCCGACGCGATCGCCGAGCGCTTCCAGCTCGCGGGCGCCCAGCTTGCCGTCGCCGCGCAGGAGCAGCGCACGCGGCTGCGCATCGGCGCCTTTCCGACCGCGCTCGCCGGGCTCGTGCCCGCGGCCATCGCGCGCGTCCGCGAGCGGTACCCCGACACCAAGGTCAGCGTCGACGAAGGCGGCGGCGACCTGCCCGCGCGAGTACGGGCCGGCGAGCTGCACCTGGCGCTCGGCTTCCAGGACAACGCCCAACCGCGGCAGGAACCACCTGACCTCGAACGCCGCGACCTCCTGCAGGAGCACTTCATGGTCGCGCTCGCGCCCGACCACCGGCTGGCACAGCGCCCGGAAGTGCGGCTCGCCGACCTCCGCGACGACGACTGGACCGCCGCGTCGGCCGACGGCCTGATCGTCCGAGCCTGCCGAGCCGCCGGCTTCACGCCCAACCTCGTCTCGATCACCCACGACCAGCTCGCGATCCGCGCCCTCATCGCCCGAGGACTCGCCGTCACCCTCGCCCCGCAGCTCCTCGCCGACGCCTTCAAGGACCTCACCCTGCGACCGATCGCCGGCCCCAGCCCCGCGCGCGACGTCTACGCGCTCCTGCCCCCCGGCGCCCGGCACCCGCTCGTCGCACCCACGCTGGACGCGCTCCACACCACCGCAGCGGAACTCGGCAGACTACGCGGGCGTAGCGGTCGGTAGCTCCGCGCGCTCGGCGATGACCTGCTCGAACATCGTGACGATGTCGGGGTCGAACTGCGTGCCGGCGCAGCGTCGCAGTTCGGCGAGCGCCTCCGCGGTCGTCCTCGATGCCGAATTCGGGCGCTTGGAGATCATCGCGTCGAAGGCGTCGCAGACCGTGATGATGCGTGCCCCGAGCGGGATCTCGACGCCGGCGAGTCCGTCGGGGTAGCCGCTACCGTCGAATGCCTCGTGGGAGGAGCGCACGAGTCGCGCCGCGTGGCCGAGTGCGGGGGCGGCGGCGATGATGCGTTCGCCGATCAGGGTGTGACGGCGCATGAACGCCCACTCCTTCTCGTCCAGCGGGCCCGGCTTCTTGGTGATGGGGCCGGGGATCGCAACCTTGCCGATGTCGTGAAGGGTGGCGGCTTGGCGCAGCTGTGTCAGTTCGTCGCCGGCGATGTCCAGCCGCCGGCCGACCTCGGCGACGAGCTCGGCGACGCCGGCGAGGTGGTCGCCCAGGTCGGGATGACGCTCGGCGAGGGCACGCATGAGCACGTCGGTGCTCTGGCGCCCGGCCGTGGCGCGCCCGGACTGCTTCTGCGCGTACATGGCATTGTCGGCCTGGCGCATGGCCTCGGCGGCATTGCCGGTGTCCCCGGGGAGCACCACGGTCCCGAATGCGGTCGAGATCTCGAAGCCGTCGCCGGTCTCTGAGAGCGCGCGCCCGGCGGCCTGTTCGAGTGCGTGCCGTCGGGTGGTGTCGGCGATCACGCAGAACTCGTCGCCACCGAGCCGATAGGCGCGGCCGCCGAACGGCGTCACGGCGTCCGCCAGAGCAGCGCCCAGGCGCGTCAGCAGCGCGTCACCCGCCGGATGTCCGAAGGTGTCGTTGTAGTTCTTGAACCCGTTGAGATCGAACAGCGTGAGCAGCGCGGGCTGCCCGCCGGCGACAGGATCCACGTGGCGTCGCAGGTCGGCGAGCAGCCTGCGGCGGTTGGCGAGCCCGGTCAGCGCGTCGGTGGTTGCCTGCATCTTCAGCTGACGCTGCAGAGCGACCAGCTCGCGTTGTGCGACCAGCTGGCGGGCGCTCACGAGTGCGGCGAGGGCTGCCGCCGCGATGGCGACGATCAACGAGCCGGATTCCCCGGTGGCCTCGGAGACGACGAGCACCGAGAAACCCGCGGCGACCGCGAGGTACGGCATCCAGCTCACGCCTTGAGACCTGACGGCTCCCGTCGCAGCCGACGCAGTCGCGTCGACCGAAGGCTGCCAGCGGGCGGCCAGGACGAACAGCGAGAGCGCCACCACGTAGGTGATGTCGAGCGCGTCGCCGTTCGCGAAGCCGCCGTGCAGCGAGACGTAGGCGTAGAGAACATCGCCGACGACGAACAGGCAGAGGCCGGCGGTCACCAGCCAGAGCGCTGCGCGCATGCTCCCGGCCACGCCCCGGAGCAGGAGCGACGCGACACCGACGAGAAGGATCATGTCGCCGACCGGGTACGCGAGCGAGATCGCCATCTGCAGCGTGCTCTGACCACCGGCGCGAGCGGTCGGCTCGATCAGGAGGTACCACACGACCGTCGCCGCGCCCAGCGCGGTCGTGGTCAGATCCAGCGCCAGCCGTACATGCTCCGAGCGGGTCTGCCGCGCTCGCGGGAGGACGAGCAGCGCCGCCAGCATCAGCGGGTAGAAGCTGAGGTACAGCGGATCCGCCAGCGACGGGTACGGGTCATGCCCGAGCAGCGCGTAGACGTCGACCGCGATCCCACCGGCGAGCTGGCCCGCCAGACCCAGCGCGATCAGGCGCCACGCCAGCGCCATGCGATGCGAGGCGCGAACCCTCCGCGACGCCTGCCAGGCCACGAACGCCGAGCCTGCGTCGACCGGCTTCGTGATGACGTGACCGACGACTTCGTCGTATGGGAGCCAGTGGAACAGCTGCCAGCTGATGTACACGAGCAGATAGCCACCGAGAATCACGAACCACGCCGCGCCGGGCCGCCCGCCGGAGGCCGGCGCTGAAATCCTGGGTCTGGTCATCACTATGCGGCGCTGCCCAGCAGCTCGAGGTCGAGCAGCGGCACCGTCGCCCCGTCGATTCCCGCGGGATCGCGCTTGGCGGTGGCGAACGCCTCGACGCAGACCGGGTCGAACTGGCTCCCCGCGCCGGCCTCGAGGCGCTCCATCGCCTCGGCGTGCGGGAGCGCGGTGCGGTACGAGCGGTCGGAGGTCATCGCGTCGTACGCGTCGGCGACCGCGAGCACGCGGGCGTCGAGCGGGATGTCGATTCCGGCCAGGCCGTCCGGATAGCCGCGACCGTCGTAGCGCTCGTGGTGATGACGCGCGCCCGGGAGGAACGGGGCGAACTGGGCGACGCCGCCGATGATGTGCGCCGACAGCGCAGGGTGCTCCCGGACCTGCCGCCATTCGTCGTCGGAGAGCGGGCCGGCCTTGTGCAGGACGCTGCGCTCGAGCGCGACCTTGCCGACGTCGTGGAGCAGTCCGGCGAGGCGGATGCGCTTGCAGTCGTCCGGCGAGAGGCCGAGCGCCTGCACGAGCTCGACCGCGTAGGCCGCGACCTTCTCCGAATGGCGAGCGGTGTAGGGGTCGCGCGCGTCGATCGCGCGCACGAAGGCGAAGATGGTCTCGCGGTTGAGCGTCTCGAGGTCCTCTACCCGCCGCAGCAGCGAGCGGGTGAGGCTGCCGCACACCCACCCGACGAGCATGAGCGCGCCGGCGCGCACCACCCACCCGCCGTCGACTTTGCCGAACTCGCCCAGCAGTGCCCGCGGCACGGGCTCCGCGAGGACGCCGGCGACCGCGCCCGCGGCCAGTCCGATCCGCGGACCACGGAGCACCGCGGCCGGGATGACCGCGAGGTAGAAGAGATGCGTGAGGGGCGTCGGCGGCCCGCCGGCGGCGAGAACGAAGCCCGTCGCGCCGAACAGCGCGACGACCACGACCAGATCGGCGGCGGGTCGGTTGCGCCAGCGGATGAGTGCGTGACTGACGTCCATGCTCTCCGTACGCATCGGACAACGGAGAGCGCGACTTGATTCCCGTCAGTCTCTTCGACAACGCACAGCAAGTCCTAAGCCCCGGCTCAGCCGCCTCCGGTGAACTGTGTCCATGGCCTCCACCGGCATCATCAACCACCGCGATCGAGGCCACGCCGCCGGCCTGCACCGCGCACTCGAGCTCGGCGAGTACCTCGCCGTGGAGGACGGGGCGCAGGTTGTCCTGGTCTCCATCCCCGGCGAGGTGCTGCACATCGGCCGCAGCACAGCCGCCGGGCTCACGCTCGATGACGCGACGGTCTCCCGCCGGCACGCCCTCATCGTCCACGACGAGCAGGGCACCCACATCCTCGACGACCGCTCGCTCAACGGACTCGTAGTCGGAGGCCGCCGGGTGAGCGCCGCGACGCTGCGCGACGGCGACGTCATCGAGCTCGGTCGCGTGCGCCTCCACTACCTGCGCCGAAGCTGATCCTCCCCGATCCGACCAAGGAAGTCCCCATGTCCACCACGCTCTTCCCTCCCCCCGCAGTTGACACCACCGACCGTCCCCCGCGCGGGCCCGACCGGCCCGCCCCTCCGGACGACCCCGACGGCCGCCGGCCGCCCCGGCGCTGGCCGGGCCGGCGCCTCGTGGCCTTGATCTTGACCACCGTGGCCCTGCTCGGAGGCACGGCCGGCGCTGCCGTCGTCGCGCTGACCGGCGGCGGCGGGTCGGCGACGGCAGCGACGGTGGTCTCGTCGTCGACGAGCGCCACGACCGACACGTCCTCGACCAGCCTGAACGCGAGCGCCGTGTACGCGGGCGTCTCGGCGGGCGTGGTCGAGATCGCCGCCACCGGCACCAGCTCCGCGCAGTCCGGCCCACTCGGCCAGGGCTCCTCGCCGTCGACGGCGACCGGCTCCGGGTTCGTGACCGACGCCAAGGGCAACATCGTCACGGCCGCGCACGTGGTCGACGGTGCGAGCTCGATCAAGGTCACTTTCTCCGACGGCACCACCCGCACCGCGACGCTGCTCGGCAAGGACGACGCGACCGACGTCGCGGTCCTGAAGGTGGACCCCTCCGGCCTGACCCTCCACCCCTTGAAGCTGGGCAGCTCCGGCTCGCTCGGTGTCGGCGACGCCGTCGCGGCGATCGGCAGCCCCTTCGGCTACCAAGAGAGCATCAGCACCGGCATCGTCTCCGGCCTCGACCGCACGATCCAGGCGCCCAACGGCTTCACGGTCGCCCACGCCATCCAGACCGACGCCGCGCTCAACCCCGGCAACTCCGGCGGCCCGATCGTCGACTCGAGCGGCCACGTCATCGGCATCGCCGACCAGATCGCGACCAACGGCTCGTCCGACCAGAGCTCTGGCGTCGGCTTCGCGGTCCCGATCGACCTGATCGGTAGCGAGCTGGCCAACCTGGAGGCCGGTCGGACGGTCACGCATCCCTACCTGGGCATCGGCACGGCCGAATCGACGGGTTCCACCGGCGCACTCGTCGGCTCGGTCGCCGCCGGCGGGCCGGCCGCCGCCGCGGGCGTCAAGGCGGGCGACGTCGTCACCGCCATCGACGGCACGCGGATCACCGGCAGCGGCGATCTCGTCTCCGCGATCGCGGGCGACCACCCGGGCGACCGGGTCAAGATCACCGTCCGCCGCGGCTCCAACACGCAGACGCTGACGGCGACGCTCGGAACCCAGCCGGCCAAGCAGGCCGGTTGACGGCGACGCGAGGTCAGGCGGCGGCCTGCGCCTGCGGGGCGTCCCAGGCCGCCGCGACCTCGCGAAGCCGATAGCCGAGCCCGCGCACCGTCTCCAGCGACTCGACGCCGAAGGGCCGGTCGATCCTGTTTCTCAGGTGGGCGATGTGGACGTCCACGACGTTCGAGCGATTCTCGTACCCGCCATCCCACGCGTGCTCGAGCAGGTGGAAGCGGCTCAGGATGCGGTCCGGGCGGCGCATGAACACGGCGAGCAGGGCGAACGGCTTCGCTGACAGCTCGATCTCCTCCCTCCCGCGCCACACCCGGCAGGTCGCCGGGTCCAGTCGCAGGTCGCCCACCTCGATCACGACCGGGCGCTCCACTGGCCCGCGGCGCATCAGGGCCCGCATCCGCGCGGCCATCTCGTCGAAGTGAAACGGCTTGACCATGAAGTCGTCGGCGCCGCCGTCCAGACCGGCGACCCGCTCCTCCACGCTGTCTCTCGCCGAGAGCATCAGGATGGGGCTCCGGACATCGTCGGCGCGGAGCCGCCGGCACGTCTCGAGCCCGTCGATCCTCGGAAGCCGGACCTCGAGCGCGATCGCGTCGTAGCTGGTCGCGCCGGCCATCCACAGGGCGTCCTCGCCGTTGGCCGCGACGTCGACCGCGAGACCTTGGGCCTTGAGCCCCCGGCGCACGAACTTCGCCGAGTTCAGGTCGTTGTCGACGACGAGCACGCGCATGGAGTGATGTTCGACGGTCGCGCCGCGGCTGTCGTCGGCCCGCAGGCGTCTGTTCGGCGTACCACCGCGGGCGTAGGCGCCGCTACGTCGACGGCTCGACCACGGCGGGCGGCTCCTGCGGGATCGGCAGCCGCGCCGCGATCACCGTGCCGCCGCCCGGAGGGCTGTGCACCTGCAGCTCGCCGTTCATGGCCGCGGCGCGATCGTGGAGACCCAGCAACCCGAATCGGCCGTCGGCGTCGGCGCCGCCGACCCCGTCGTCGCGGACCTCGACGTGCAGCGCGCCCTCCTCGACCGAGGCGGTCACCCCGGCTCTGGTCGCGCGTGCGTGCTTGACCGTGTTGGTGAGCGCCTCCGCGACGATGAAGTAGGCGGCCGCCTCGAGCGCCGGGGGGAGCCGCTCGTCGGTCACGTCGACGGCGACGGGAAGCCGCACGCGCGAGACCAGTGTCTCGACCGCTGCGTTCAGGCCCCCGCGGACCAGCGCCGCGGGGAGGATCCCGTGCGCAAGCTCGCGCAGCTCGGCGTTCGCGCTCTCCGCGTGCCCGAGCGCCTCGTCGAGGAGCTCGGCCGCCGGCCCGTCGGACTCCGCCAGCGCGCGGCGAGCCAGCTTCAGCGTGATCACCGCATGCACCAGACGCTGCTGGGCGCCGTCGTGCAGATCGCCCTCGATGCGGCGGCGCGTCTCGTCGGCGGTCGCGACTACACGCGCGCGCGAGGCGGCGAGGTCGTCGCGGCTCTTCGCGTTGGCGATCGCCGTGGCGATGAGCTCGGTGAACTGCGTCACGCGCTGCTCGGTCTCCGGCGACAGGTCCGCGTCGTGCCTCCAGGCGGCGATCATGGCCCCCCAGAGCCGCCCTTCGACGGCGATCGGCGCGCCGATCGAGCAGCGGACCCCCGCAGCGCGGATCGCGTCGGCCATCGGCCCCGGTTCGAGCTGGTAGGAGTCCGCGCGTGCCCGCTGCCCGGTGCGCAGCACCTCGGCGCTGACGGTGCCCTCCTCCGGTGCGAACCGGTCACCCGTCGGGACGTCCACCCCGCTCGCGTCACGGCCGCCCACGATCGTGACCGTCCCGTCGGCCTCGTAGCGGAGCAGCCTGGTCGCGTCGCAATCGAGCAGCCGGCGGACCTCGGCGGCGACCGCGCCGAACAGCTCGGCCGCGGGCACGCCGCGCGCGACGAGTGTGGCCACCCGCCGCAGCGACGCCTGTTCCTCGAGCGTGCTCTGCAGCGCGCGCCCCATGGTGTTGAAGGCGCGCTCCAGCTCCCTCACCTCGCCGACGCCGGTCTCGGGCATCCGCGTGGTGAGGTCGCCGCCGGCGAGCCGGCCGGCCATCCCGGCCGCTCGCCGGACGGGCAAGGCGATCGCCCGCGTCAGGTAGGTCCCGAACAGCACGATCAGCGCGATCGATCCGGCGAGGCCGCCCGTCGCGATCACGATCGCCTGGCGGGCATCGCTCTGAGCCGTCTGCTCGCGATCCGTGAACACGCGGCGCTCGGCAACCACGAAGCGGCCGAACAGCCCGCGGATCTCATCCACCCGCCGCTTGCCTTCGGCGAGCGCCGCGCTGCTGCGCGCCGACGCCTCGCCCTTCCGCGCCGCCGCGACGAGCGGCACGGAGTAGTTGCGCACGTAGCCGTCGATCACGGACGCGATCCTCTGCGCCTCCGGAACACCGACGTCGACCCGTAGGGCCGCCGTGACGAGCTCGTCGCTTGAAGCTCGATACGAACTCCGGGCGTCCCGCCACGGCTGCAGGAAGCGCTCCTCACGCGTGACCAGGAAGCCGCGCTGCCCCGTCTCGAAGTCCAGCACCAGCCGCTCGAGCGCGAACGCCCTGGCGATCACCTCCTCCGAGCGGGTCGCGAGCGACGCCGAGTCGCGTTGCTCTCCGATCGCGCTCACCAGGACGGCGAAGACAGCACCGATCACGAGCGCCAGCACGGCGCTCACGGCGATCGTCCGGCGGGTCAGCCCTACTCTCACATCGGCCTCCGGCCCGGCGTCCACCGGGAGGTGAGAGAACCTAACGGATCGCCCTCGGGCCCCGCCTCAGCCGGCCGCGCCGTTGCGTTGCGCGGTGTCGTGGGCACCGGTGGGCACGACGAGCACAGGCACGTCGCTGTGGTGCAGCACGTATCGATCCGCGTGGTCGTGGACGATGTGCGCGAGCTCGCTCTCGCGGTGGATCGGGACCACGATGAGATCGGCGTCCTGCTCGCGTGCGGCGGCGACCAGCGCCGAGCCGACCGGTCCGGAGGCGAGCAGCGTCCGGGCGCGGACGCTCCGCGGGAGGGCGCGGGTCAGATCCTCGAGGCGCTCGGTGACGAGCCGGTCCAGCAGCTGCTGCTCCTGCGTCTGGTGCGCGAGACGCTCGACGTCGGGCGTGTCGAGCAGCGGCTCCGGCATCGCCGTGGGCACGATCCCGGCGAGCACGAGCTCGGCCCCGAGCGCCGCCGCGAGCGCAGCCGCGACGCCGACGGCCTCGTAGGAGTCCTCCGCGAAGGTGACCGGCGCGATGATCCTGCTCGGCGTCACGGCATCGGCTCAGACGACGAGATCCGCGCGCTGCCGCGGGTCGTGGGCGGCGTGGATCACCAGCTCGAGCACACCGCCTTCGTAGCGGTCGGCCGGGATCCGGAACAGCACCAGCTTCCCGGTCGCCGCGAGGTCGTCGTCCGCCGGCGTGCCGACCCCGGGGATCCGGGTCTTGGGCGGGACCGGCCGCGGCACGTAGGCGTACGGATTCGAGGTCGCGAGCGGGAGCGGGCGGTAGACGTTCCCGGCGTCGTCGCGGAGCTCGATGCGGCGGGCGGCGGGGAGGGGCCGCGCAGAGTCGTTCGCGACGGCGATGAACGCGCCGAACAGCATCTGCCCGGGACCCGGGCGACGGTCGTCCGCGGGCAGCCCGGCGACCATGGGCGCGTCGACCCACTGACTGGGGTAGATGGGCCGTCCGAGCATGGCCTCGTACTGCAGCCCCCCGACGGCGACGACGCGATTCTCGGGCGACGACCCCAGCGTCGGCTTCGCAACGAAGAGGAGCGCGAGCAGCACGCCTAAGAGGGCGGCGGCGCAGACCGCGAAGGCCGCAACGAGCAGGAACCGAATGCGGGTGAAAGGCATGACAGCGATCTTGGCGGCGCGAACGCCTCCTGTCGTCGGCCTCCCGGTCGAGATGTTCCGTGCTCCCCGCGCCGTACGCCGGTGCCGCGCCTCCGCGCGGCTTCGGAGATCAGCAGCGCGAGCGCGACGGGCACCGTCGCGGGCAGGGTGTCGAAGGCGAGGAAGAGCGAGTCGAGGGCGATCGAGAAGCCGAGTGTCAGCGCCGCCACGGGCCAGGCCCGTGTGCCTTCGGCCGCCAGCACGCCGCCCAGGACCGCGGCCAGGAACACGTCGGCATAGCCGAGGCTCGCGGCGTGCAGGTCGAGGTACTGCAGGTGCGGAAGGCCAGGCGCTGGAACGGCCGCGTCGACGGTGGCGTCGGGCGACCGGAGCGGGGCCCCGAACACCGTGACGGCGTCATAGACCGCCCACGCCACCACGCCCGCCTTCAGCCATGCGCCCGGCACCGCCCCGGCCAGCACCCGCCCCAGCGT
>JAXDGC010000223.1:0-5617 GCA_034665245.1 Solirubrobacteraceae bacterium
AACATGCTCGAAGACCTCCGCCTCACTGCGGCCCTCCCGGCTGGATGGAAGCCCGAGGATCCGGTACATCCCCGCCGACCACACCACCTCACGCGACCCCAGATCAAACTCCCAGCTACCCATCCGCCCCAACTCCTCGGCCAAGGCCAGCAGCGGCGCGGCCGTCTTGCTGATCCTGGTGGTCACGGCGTGTCGGGAGGCAGACGCATACAGATCTGTCTCTTTGACGATACCGACTTGTCTCGTTACCGTGCTGCGACATCAGCGCGAATGCGAGATCCGAGCCAAGCGTGGGCGATCGGCGTGACGTCCGGGCGCGGATCCTGGACACCGCGTACGAGCTGTTCTGCCGCCACGGGATCCGGTCCGTGGGAATCGACAGGATCGTCGCGGAATCGGGGGTGGCGAAGATGTCGCTCTACCGGCATTTCGCCTCGAAGGCCGACCTCGTGCTCGCGGTCCTCGACCTACGCGAAGAGCGCTGGACGCGGGACTGGCTCGAGGCCGAGATCGCGCGCCTCGCCACCACCCCCGCGGACCGGCTGCTCGCCATCTTCGACGCGTTCGACGAGTGGTTTCACCACGACGACTTCGAGAGCTGCGTGTTCATGAGGACCCTGCTCGAGTTCGACGACTCGGCCGACCCGATCCACCGGGCCGCGGTTCGCCAGCTCGAGGTGATCAGGAAGAAGATCGAGGCCCACGCCGAACAGGCGGGGGCGCAGGAGCCGGAGAACACCGCCTACCAGCTGCAGGGCTTGCTGATGGGCGCGATCGTGTCGGCGACTCGCGGCGACCTCGCCGCCGCCCGCCGTGCCCGCGCGGTCGCCGAACTCGTCATCGACAACGCGACCTCCTCAGCAGCCGCCTGACACCTGCTGTTCGCGCGGATCGCGGTCTCAGCATCTGCGGCCGTGGTGGCCGCACCGTAACGACCGATTGGAGTGGAGATGGCCAAGCTGATCTATGCGGCGATCGCCTCGCTTGACGGGTACGTCGAGGACAAGGAGGGCAGGTTCGACTGGGCGATGCCGGATGAGGGGGTGCATGCGTTCGTCAACGATCTCGAGCGGCCGATCGGCACCTACCTATACGGGCGCCGGATGTACGAGACGATGGTGTTCTGGGAGACCGCGAGCACGGAGGCCGATGAGCCGGCAGTGTTCTCGGACTACGCCGGGATCTGGCGGGGGGCTGAGAAGATCGTGTACTCGCGGACGCTTCAGACGCCATCCAGCGCGAGGACTCGGATCGAGCGCGAGTTCGAGCCGGACGCGGTCCGGCAGCTGAAGCTGTCCTCGACGGCCGACCTCTCAGTCGCGGGAGCCGAGCTCGCCGGCCAGGCGATCGACGCCGGGCTGGTTGACGAGTGCCATCTCTTCTTCTGCCCGGTCGTGGTCGGTGGCGGCAAACGCGCCCTGCCGGACGACGTCCGCGCGCAACTCGAGCTGCTCGATGAGCGCCGCTTCAAAAACGGCGTCGTTCATCTCCACTACCGCGTAAGCGCCTGATCACGACAGGCCGAACAGCTCACGCAGCGTCTCGACGTAGAGCGACGACGACCCCTGCTGGCTCGCTCGTCTCAGTCTGAGCGTGGGCTCGTGGAGAAGGTCGCTGACCACCGCGCGGGCGATCCGCTCCACGCGATCGCGATCGTCGTCGGTGAGCGACTCCCAGCGCGGCTCGTTCACGCGCAGCGCCCGCTCGACGGCGGCGCGACCGCGCTCGCGCAGCGCCGAGATCGTCGGCACGACCTCCAGCGTCGCCAGCCAGCGCTCGAAGCTCTCCACCTCGTCCGCGATGATCGGCTCCGCGCGAACGGCCTCCTGCTCGCGGGCCGACACGTTGCGCGCGATCCGTCGCTGGATGTCGTCGAGGTCATAGAGCGTCACGCCCGCCAGGTCCCGGGCTGAGGGCTCGACGTCACGCGGGACGGCGGTGTCGAGGACGACGAGCCTTCGACCCCCGGCCGCCGATGCGAGCTCGCCGCGCGTGAGGACCGGATGAGGACAGGACGTACCGGTGAGCACCAGATCGCAACGGCCGAGCTCGCCGGCGAGGTCGTCGAACCCGATCGCCGTCCCGCCGAAGCGGCGCGCGAGGTCCTCGGCGCGCTCGCGGGCCCGGCTCGCCACGAACACGGTTCGCACGCCGGCATCCTGCAGCGCACGCGCCGTGAGCGTGCCCTGCTTGCCCGCCCCGATCACCAGCGCGCGGCGCCCACGGAGGTCGCCGAGCTCGCTGCGGGCAAGCTCCAGCGCCACGGAGGCGACCGACGCGCCGTGGCGGGAGATGCGGGTCTCCGAACGCACGCGCTTGCCGGCGCGCAGCGCGTCCTGGAAGAGGCGGTTGACGATCGGGCCGCTGGTCCCCAGCGAGAGTCCCAGCTCGTAGGCACGCCTGACCTGACCCTGGATCTCGGCCTCCCCCACGACCATGGAGTCGAGCGCCGACGCCACACGGAAGAGATGCCGCGCGGCGTCGGCTCCGCGGAGCGTGCGCACCGCGGTCCCAAGCTCCTCGGACCGCATCCCGCCCGCCCGCGCGAGGCCGGCGGTCGCGGCCGCCTCGGCCTCGGGGGCGTCGCTCGCCGCGAGGTAGACCTCGGTGCGGTTGCAGGTCGAAAGCAACGCCGCCTCCTCGACCCCATCGCGTTCGGTGAGCGAGGCGAGCAGGTCAGCGGCCCGTCGCTCCGTCAGCGCGAGCCGCTCTCGCAGGGCAAGTGGCGCCGTCCTGTGCGACACGCCGACGGCGAGGAGTGTCACGTCGGCGCCAGCTCGTCCGGGCCGGGGAGCGACACGGCGTCCACGGGCATCGCGTCGGCGTCCTGCCTGAGCCCGGGAAGGACGAGCGTGAACGTGGTGCCGGCCGGCGAGCTGCTCACGATGCAGCGGCCGCCGTGCGCCTTGGCGATCGCATCGACGATCGCGAGGCCCAGGCCGACGCCTTCCCTGCCCCGCGACCGGCTGGGGTCCGCGCGGGCGAAGCGCTCGAAGATCGTCTCGAGCGCCTCGGGTGGAATCCCGCAGCCCTCGTCTGCCACCTCGATCGCCACCTGGCCGCCCATCCCCCATGCGCGAAGCTCGATGGCGTCCGTCTCCTCCGTGTGGGCCACCGCGTTCTCCACCAGGGCGTCAAGCGCGATCCGCAGTGCATCCTGGTCCGTCCGGATCGTCCCGTGCGACAGCTCGCCGACCCGCCACACCCGCGGAGCGACCTCGGCCCAGCGCATCGCGACGTCCTCGATCAGCGTGTCGAGGTCGACGTCCTCGACGGCGCCGGGGAAGTCGGCCTCGCCCGCGCGGACGAGCAGCAGCAGCCGCTCGACGATGCGCTCCATGCGGGAGAGCTCGTCGATCGCCACCGCGACCTCGGGCGCGCTCGGGCCGTCGCTCGACCGTCGCAGGATGTCGAGATGCCCGCGGGCGATCGTGATCGGCGTGCGCAGCTCGTGCGAGACGTCATGGAGGAAGCGCTCCTGCCGGGCGAGGATCGCGGCGCGCTCCTGCGTGTGTCGCGCGACGGCCTGGGAGGCCGCATGGTGCCGACGGGCGTGCCAGACCATCGCGAGGAACATCGCCGACATGAGCGGCACCTCGAAGAGCTCGCCCCACTCCTGGGTGCCGTTGCTCGCGTCGTGGGCGATCAACCCCCCGGTCACGAAGCCCTGGACCGTGAGGACCAGGTAGGTCGGCTTGAGTGCCCACACGCGGAACCCGTAGAGCACGGTGAGCGAGAACCAGATCAGGTGGAAGGGGATCGTCTCCCAGCTCGGCCACATCAGCATCGCGCCGACGTTCACGAGCGCGAAGGAGAACCATCCGACCTCGAGGAGGTCAGGCCGTCGTAAGCCGATAGCCCGCATGTCGCACGGTCTCGATGGGCGCTTCCTCGCCGAGCTTCTTGCGCAGCCGGCCCACGCAGACGTCGACGACGTTCGACCGCGGGTCGAAGTGATAGCCCCAGACCGCGGACAGGATGCTGTCGCGCGTGACGACCTCGCCCGCGTGCTTCAAGAGGTGGTGGAGGAGGCGGAACTCGCGGTCGGAGAGATCGATCTCGCACTCGCGGATCCGTGCCCGGCGGCGCGCGATGTCCAGGATGAGGCTCCCGGCCTGGAGCACGCCATCGTGCCCGGCGCCGTGTGCGCGCAGCTGCACGCGCACGCGCGCGAGGAGCTCGTCGACGGCGAACGGCTTGGCCAGATAGTCGTTCGCCCCGAGCGCGAAGCCGCGCAGCTTGGTGGACAGATCGGAGCGCGCGGAGACGATCACGACGGGCAGCTCGGGCGAGCGGCGGTGCAGCTCGCGCAGCACGCTGAGACCGTCGAGCCGCGGCAGCAGCAGGTCGAGGATCACGAGGTCGTAGGTCCCCCGCGCCGCCCGGTCGAGGCCGTCCTGGCCATTGTCGGCGCCGTCCACGGCGAAGCCGTCTGCCTCGAGCGCGCGTGCCAAGAACGAGCGAATCCGTGACTCGTCCTCTATGACGAGGATGCGGAGCATCGGCCGCCGCGAGCATACGCCAGCCCGGGCGCCCGAACCAGGCCTCATGACAGGCACATGAGCTGGGGATGACGATCCCGTCATGTTGGGCCGGCGGCGGCCCGCGCTCCCTTACGTTCCCGGCGGAGGAAGTGGGAGCTATGGACGAGACCCCAACGGCCGCCGGTCCGGCTGTTCTCGAGGCCCCGACGCCCGGTCAGGCGCCGCCCGAGGAGGCCCCGTACCGCTTCCCCGACCGCGCCGCGCGGCACTGGCTGCTCGCGTCGGTGGTGTGGCTGACGGTGGTCGATCTGTTCGGCCTCGTGCTCGCCACGCAGTTCGTGAGCCCGGAGGCGTTCGGCAACGTCTCGTGGCTCTCCTTCAGCCGCATCCGGCCGGCGCACGTGAACGGCGTGATCCTCGCCTGGCTCACGATGATGTACTTCGCCGCGCTGTTCTACATGCTCCCGCGGCTCTGCGGCACGCGCGGGATGTGGAGCGAGCGGCTCGGCGTGTGGTGCGCGTGGGCCTGGAACGTCATGTTCCTGTGCGGCGTGATCGGCCTGGTCACCGGCCACAGCCAGGGACGCGAGTACGCGGAGTTCATCTGGCCGGTCGACATCGCCCTGCTCGTGATCTGGCTGGCGAACGTCGTGAACATCCTGGGGACGGTCGCGCTGCGGACGATCCGGCCGATCTATGTCTCCGTCTGGTTCTTCATCGCGAGCCCGATCTGGCTCGCCGTCGACTACGCGATCGGCAACGTGATCTGGCGACCCGGGAACGTCTGGGGCGCTCCCTCGGGCGCTCTCTCCAACAGCCTCTCCGACGCGATCATGAACTGGTGGTACGCGCACAACCTGTTCGGCCTGTGGCTGACGCCGATGCTGATCGCGCTCATGTACTACATCGTGCCCCGCATCACCAACACGCCGCTCTACAGCTACACGCTGTCACTCATCAGCTTCTGGGGGATGGCGTTCCTCTACACGGGCGTCGGGGACCACCACATCCTCCAGTCACCGACGCCGTCATGGCTGAAGACGATCGCCGAGATCTCCTCGTGGGCGCTGCTCATCCCGGTGTTCGCCTTCACCATCAACATCCTCGGCACGATGAAGGGCAACTGGGACAAG
>JAXDGC010000224.1:0-6394 GCA_034665245.1 Solirubrobacteraceae bacterium
GCCCAGGCCAGCTCGATCAGCGCGTAGGTGCGCCACTCGCGGACGCGCGCGGCGGTGACCTCGGCGACCTCGGCGCCCGCCCGCCGCAGCGACGCGGCGAGCTCGGCGTCGGCCTCGCGCAGCCCGGCCGTGCCGCCGAGGGAGACCAGCAGGACGTCGGCGGGCACGTCAGACCTGGCGCTGCGGCAGGAACGAGCCGCTGAAGCCCGGCGTGCGCACGAGCTGCATCGGCTCCAGCGGCGAGGTCTTCTCGACGTAGAAGCGCACGCCGTCGCGCTCCTCGATCGCGGCGACCGCCGACGCCTGGCGGCGCCACCCGAGCGCCCAGATGATCGCGAAGCCGCCGGCCACGGCGGCGACCTGCGGGAAGAGGAAGCCGAGCACCCCGGCGGTGAAGGTCGACAGCAGCAGCGGCCACAGGCGGTTGACGACCGTCAGGCCGGGGCGCTGCTCGGGCAGCGACCGCTCCGCCCGCGCGCCGGCCAGCAGCCGCGTGATCGGGGGGTTGGCCTCCGCGCGGCGCCCGACCCAGACGCCGATCAGCGCGGCCGCGACCCACCAGCCGGCGCTGACGTAGACCGCGGTGGGCTCGACGTCCTGCGTCAGCGCGATCAGCGTGATCACGGCGAGCAGCGTCGCGGCCCCCGCGCTCAGCAGCACCGTCGCCTTGAGGAAGTCGACGAAGCGCACGCGGCGCGTGCGCTAGGCGAGCAGCGCGCGGAGCAGGTCGCGCACGCCGTCGGTGCCGTCGACCATGACGTCGGCCGCCTCCTCGAGCGCCGGCGGCGTCTCGTCGGAGGTGACGCCGACGCGCAGCGCCGTCTTCAGCGAGCCCATCTCGACGAGCTCGCCGAGACCGCGGAAGGCGTCGAGGTCGGTGGTGTCGTCGCCCACGTACAGCGCGGCGGCGAGCTCCGTGTCGCGGAGCAGCGAGACGATCCCTGCACCCTTGTCGATGCGCACGGGCGGCCGGATCTCGAGCACCTTGCGCCCCCAGTGCGCGTTGAAGCCCGCCTTCTCGGCCGCCTCGGCGACCTCGCGGATGGCGGCCTCGGCCTCCTCCACGTCGGGCACCTCGCGCCAGTGCAGCTCGGCGATCGCCTCCTTGTCCTCGAGCCGCACGCGCAGGCGCCGGAGATGGTCGCCGTAGTGCTCGCGGGCGAAGTTCTGCACGCGCCGGGTCCAGGCCTGCAGCTCGCGGTCCATCTCGGTCGAGATCGAGCCGGGCCGAAGAATCTCGGAGCCGTGCGAGCCGAGGTATGCGATCGAGCCGAGCGAGACCACGCGGCGCGCGTCGGAGGCTCGGCGACCCGAGACGCAGGCGACCACGCCGTACTTCTTGGCGACGTCGATCAGCGGGCGGCGGGTCGTCTCGGGCATGTGCGCGTCATCCGGGTGCTGGACGATCGGCGCGAGCACGCCGTCGACGTCGAGCAGGACGGCGGAGCGCTCGGGGTCCTCCTTGAGGGGACGCAGCAGCTCGTCGAGGGAGGCGGTCGAGGCGGGCACGGCCCCTAGTATGCCCCGCGACGCCCTGCCGAGGAGGAGACCGATGACGGAGACGACGACGGGTGACGGCTGGGCCGTCGGCAGCATCGACGGCATGGGCAGCGGGCCGGGCTTCCGCAAGGTGCGCCGCGAGCTCGACGTGAAGGCGTTCGGGGTCAACGCCGTCGTGATGCCGCCCGCCTACGCCAGCGGGCCGCACTACCACGACCGCCAGGAGGAGCTGTACCTCGTCCACCGCGGGACGGTCGAGTTCACGTTCGGCGACGGCGAGGACGAGGAGGCGCACGAGCTCGGCCCGGGCGGCCTCGCGCGCGTCGACGCGGCCACCGTGCGCCGCTTTCGCAACGCCTCGGACACCGAGGAGGCGGTCTACCTGTGCGTCGGCGGCGCGGGCGGCTACGTCGGCCGCGACGGGCGGACGGTGGGAGAGGAAGCCCCGCGCTAAGGGGCCCCTAGATGTCGACGTAGACGTCGAGCCCGGGCGTCTCGATGAACCCGAGGCGCTGGTAGATGCGCGCCGCCTCGTCGGTGTCCGGGTTCAGGTGCGCGAGCTCGGCGCCGGCGGCGAAGCCGCGCTCGAGCAGCCACGACGAGAGCGCCGCGCCGACGCCGCGCCGCCGCGCCGCGGGCAGCACCGCGACGCCCGCGAGGTAGAGGCACGGGCCCGCCGCGCCGTCGGAGCGCAGCGTGTAGGCGGTGCCGGCGGGGTCGCCGTCGAGCTCCGCGAGCGCGACGTCGGCGCGCTCGGCGCCCAGCAGCGGCTCGAGCCACTGCGTGTTGTCGATCGGGTCGAGGCCGAAGACGGTGGAGTCGATGTGCAGGACGGACACGAGGTCCTCCGGCCCGGCTCGCCGCAGGCTGAGCCCGGGCACCGCGGGCGCCGGGGTGAAGCCGGCCCGCGGCACGGCCATGACGCGCCGGCGGAAGAGCAGGCGGCCGTGCGGCCACGGCAGCTCGGGCGGCACGCGCAGGCCCCAGGTCACGCCGCGGGCGGCGTAGAACGCGCGCGCCGCGTCGAGGTCGGGATCCGGACCCGTGACGTCGCCGCTGTTGACGCCCGGCGCCTCGAACCCTGCCGCCATCAGCTGCAGGTCGCGCGGCGCGGCGGTCGCGCCGCCGGCCGGCTCGCGCAGTGCGCCCTGGACCTCGAGCGAGTCCGCCTGGGCGGCGCGAGCGCGCTCGACGAGCTCAGGCAGCCCCGACCTCCGCGGTGCAGAACGCGCAGCGGCGCGCCCCGTTCGGGATCTGCGACAGGCACTCCGGGCACGCGCGCGTCACCTCGGCCACCGGCGCCTCGGTGCGCCTGTGGTCCATCAGCGCGTTGAGCGGGCGCACGATCAGGAAGAAGACGACCGCGGCGAGGATCAGGAACGCGATCAGCGCATTGAGGAACACGCCGTAGGTGAAGCGCGAGCCGTTGATGGTGAACGCGAGCGCCGAGAAGTCGTGCTCGCCGCCGATCGCGGCGACCAGCGGCGTGATGAACGAGGAGACCAGCGCGGTCACCACGGCGCCGAACGCGGCCCCGATGGCGACCGCGATGGCGAGGTCGACGACGTTGCCGCGGAGGACGAAGTCGCGGAATTCCTTGAGCATGGCCATTATGCTCGCACCGGCTATGGACGACGACGCGAAGCTGCATTGCCTCATCGAGATCCCGCGGGGCTCTCGCAACAAGTACGAATGGGACGCCGAGCTGCAGGCGATCAAGCTCAACCGCTTCCTGTTCTCATCGGTCGTATATCCGACCGACTACGGCTTCATCACCGACACGCTCGGGCCGAAGGGCGAGGCGCTCGACGCGCTCGTATGCGTCTCGGCCGCGACGTTCCCCGGCTGCCTGATCGCCGTGCGCGCGGTCGCAGTCCTGCGCATGACCGACGAGGAGGGCCAGAGCGACAAGCTCGTGTGCGTCCCGACCGACGATCCCTCCTGGGACGAGATCGAGGACCTCGACGACATGCCCGCGCAGCTGCGCACGGAGATCCAGCACTTCTACTCGATGTACAAGCAGCCGGAGGGCAAGGACGTCGACATCCAGGGCTGGGACGGGCACGAGGCCGCGGCCGAGGCGATCGACGCGGGCCGGCGCCGCTTCCAGGAAGAGCGCTCGTAGCGTCGGTCCCACTGCTGTCCGCGCGCGGCCTCGCCAAGTCGTTCGGCGGCCGCGAGGTGCTGTCCGGGCTCGACCTCGAGCTCGCCGACGGGGCGCGGATCGGGGTCCTCGGGCCCAACGGCGGCGGCAAGTCGACGCTGCTGCGGATCCTGGCGGGCATCGAGCACCCGGACGCCGGCACGGTCACCAGCCGCCGCGGCCTCGTGCTCGCCTCGCTGCCCCAGATCGTGGAGGGCGACGACCGCGCCGGGCTCGCCACCGTCCTCGACGCCCGGCCGGAGCTGACCGCGCTCGAGCGCCAGCTCGCGCAGGCCGAGCGCCGCCTCGCCGACCCGGCGCTGGCCGCGGACCTGCGCAAGATGGAGCGTGCGCTCGCCAACCAGGAGCGGCTGCTCGCCCGCTGGGCCGACCTCGGCGGGGAGCGGGCGGAGAGCGAGGCGCGCAGCCACCTGTCCGCGCTCGGCCTCGACGACGCTGCCCTGTCTCACCCCACCCGCGAGCTCAGTGGCGGCCAGCGCAAGCTCGTCGCGCTCGCGGCGTGCCTGGCGCGGCGGCCCGGGCTGCTGCTGCTCGACGAGCCCGAGGCCCACCTCGACATGTCCCGCCGCGACGCGCTGGAGCATCTGATCGACGACTTCGACGGCGCGGTGTTGATGGTCTCCCACGACCGCCACCTGCTCGACGAGTGCGTCGACAACATCGCCGAGCTCGACCGCGGCCGCATCCGCATCTGGCCGGGCGCCTACTCGGCCTACACCGTCGCGCGCCGGCTCGAGATGGAGCGCCGGCAGCAGCAGTGGGTCACCCAGCGCAAGGAGATCGCGCGGCTCGAGGAGGCGGTGCGCCGCTTCCGTCACTGGGCGCACATCACGGTCAACGAGCGCGCGGCCAAGCAGGCGCGCGTCAAGCAGCGCCAGATCGACACGATGGACAAGATCGAGCGGCCGGTGCTCGAGCGGCGCAAGATGGCGCTCGAGCTCCGCAGCAGCGCGCGCGGCGGCCAGCGCGTCGTCGCGCTCGAGGCGGCCGACTTCGCGTTCGGAGAGGACCCCGTGCTGCTCGACGTCGACCTCGTGATCACGCGCGGCGAGCGCGTCGGCGTGGTCGGCCCCAACGGCGCCGGCAAGACCGTGCTCGCACGTGTGCTGGCGGGCGAGCTCGAGCCGCGCTCGGGGCTGCGTTGGGTCGGCCCGAGCATCGAGGTCGGCTATCTCTCGCAGGCGGCGGGCGACATGCCCGGCGAGCAGCCGGTGATCGACGCGCTGCGCGCGGGCCGCTCGATGACCGAGGAGGCGGCGGTGCGGCTGCTGATGCGCTTCCTGTTCGACTACGAGCAGATCCGGCGGCCGGTGAAGACGCTCAGCGGAGGCGAGCGGACGCGGCTCGCGTTCCTCGGGCTGATGCAGGACGGGCCGAACTGCCTCGTGCTCGACGAGCCCACCAACCACCTCGACATCGACTCGATCGAGGTGCTCGAGGACGCGCTCGAGCGCTTCGACGGCACCGTGGTCGCGGTCTCCCACGACCGCTACTTCCTCGACCGCATCGCCGACCGGATCGTCCATGTCGCCGACGGCGCGGTCCGCGCCTACGAGGGCGGCTGGTCCGCGAACGCCGGGGTGCTGGCGGAGGACTAGGGACGCGCCTGCGCCTGCGGAGGTGACTGCGTGAGCTCGCGCGTCTTGAAGTTGAGCGTCCAGCTCTCCTGCTCGCCGGTGATCTGATAGCCGCTCACGAACGCCTCGGTGAAGGTGATCGTGACCCCCGTGCCGTCCTTGTGGGGCATGACGATGATCACCGTCTTGTACGGCCTCCCGTCCGTGGTCCTCCGCGCGAGCTCGGCCGAATGGTCGCCCAGCGTCGTGCTGATGCTCACCTCTCCGCCGGAGCCCGCCTTGCCCGCGCCCGCGGCGCCCGTGCCTCCGTGGGGGTCGGACCATGAGAACGACGACATCGGGATCACGTTGCCGTCCATGATCACCTGAGGCTCCTTGGGCCATTGTGGGGCCGCGGTCTGCGGGAACCACGGGAGGCCCCAGCGGGCGATCGCCGCGCCGACGGCACGGTTGCCGGCGGTCTTCTGGAGCTCGAGCACGCGGTCGGCCGGCCTGGCCTCGGTCGCGACCGCCCGCGCCTTCTCCTGCGGCTCCTCCCGTTCCTCCTCGTCCTCGCGCTCCTCGTCCCGCCGCCTGCGCTTGCGCCGGGTCCCCATCGCGCTCAGTCGCTGAACTCGAAGCGGTAGGCCTTGCGGCCCTTGACGCAGCGCCACTGGCCGCCGAGCGACGTGCCCGACACGCGCGTGCAGCGGAAGCCGCCGGGCGTGCGGAAGCTGAACCCGATCGAGCCCTTGTGGCGACGCAGGTCGCGCTTGGCGGTGCTGCAGCGCATGTTTCGCGCCGAGGAGATCTCGATGTTGAAGTCGACCTTGGCCGCGCACTCGCGCAGCCGGGACGGTGCCGCTCCCGAAGGCGCCGCCGCCGCGAAGAGCACGACGATCGTCGTCATAAGGGCGGCGCAAGTGCGCATGGGCCGACCGTACACTGACGCGATGCAATTTTCAGCCCCCGCCGAGCACTCCGACCGCTTCATGGGGCGCTACGTCCCCACGCTGGCGGTGGCGCTCGCCGACGCGGCCGGGGTCACCCCCGGCATGCGCGTGCTCGACGTCGGCGCCGGGCCGGGCGGCCTGACGCACGAGCTGGTCGAGCGCCTCGGCGCCGACCACGTCGCGGCCGTCGACCCCTCGCCGCAGTTCGCGGCCGCGAACCG
>JAXDGC010000225.1:0-3908 GCA_034665245.1 Solirubrobacteraceae bacterium
ACCTTCGCTCCGATGCACGTGATCGGCGTGCAGGGGATGCCGCGGCGGGTCGCCGACTACCCGGAGCAGTTCGCGAGCTGGAACCTGTTCATCTCGATCGCGAGCTTCGGGCTCGGGCTCTCGACGCTCGTGTTCGTCTACAACATGGTCTCCTCGTGGCGCGGCGGCGCCCGCGCGGAGGCCAACCCGTGGCGCTCGCTGACGCTCGAGTGGCAGGTCTCCTCGCCACCCCCGATCTTCAACTTCGACCATGTCCCCACGGTGGTCGGCGGGCCCTACGAGTACGGCGTGCCGGGCGCGGTGCACGGGATCTTCCGGCCCGCGGAGGAGGACGTCCCGTCCGAGGCCGAGCCGCGAGCCGTGCCCGCCGGTGAGTCCGGCCGGAGGGACGAGTAGCCCATGGCCAACATCCTCGTGCTCGCGAACGAGACGATCGGCGGCGCCGGTCTGCTCAATGCCATCCGCAAGCGCCACGAGCAGGGCGACGCGCGCTTCTACGTGGTCGTCCCCCAGAGCAAGCCGCGCCACGGCAACGTGATCTACGACGAGGCCGTGCGCGACTCCGCGCAGGTGCGCGTCGACCTGGCGCTGGCCTTCATGCGCGAAGAGGACATCGACGGCTCGGGCGAGGTCGGCGACGCCGACCCGTTCAACGCCGCCATGGACGCGGTCGGCGCCCACGGGATCGACGAGATCATCATCTCGACGCTGCCCGCCGTCACCTCGGGCTGGCTCAAGCGCGACCTGCCGGAGCGCCTCGAGCTCGAGACCGGGCTGCCGGTCGAGCACATCGTGGTCGACGTCGACTCCGAGGGCCTGCCGTTCGACGTCACGCTCGTGCTCGCGAACCAGACCGCCGCCGGGGGCGAGCTCGTCAAGCGCCTCGAGCAGCTCAACGAGGAGGGCCCGCACCGCTTCATCGTCGTCGTCCCGCAGGACTCGGGCGACGGCACCGCCGTGCGGGCCGCGCGCGAGCGCCTGCGCGAGCTCCTGCGCTCGCTCGAGGACGACGGGATCGTCGCCGCGGGCATGATCGGCGACCCAGACCCCTACACGGCGGCGCGCAACGCGCTCGAGTACTTCCACCTCTCCGAGATCGTGATCTCGACGCTGCCGTCGAACCGCTCGGCGTGGATCGAGAAGGGCCTGGTCGAGAAGCTCGAGCGCGACAGCGGCAAGCGCGTCGTCCACATCGAGTCGAGCGCGGACGAGCCCGCCGAGGCCAGCGCCTGATGGAAGCCGCCTCGGCCACCCACGGCGCTGACGTCGGCGTCCACGACGAGCACGGCCACGGACCGCCCGAGGCCCACCGCTCCTCGCGGGTCGAGCCGCAGCTGCTCGGCATGCTGCTCTTCATCATCTCCGAGGTGATGGTGTTCGGGGCCTTCTTCACGGCCTACTTCTTCATCCGGGTCGTGAACGGCGACCAGTGGCCGGCCGAGGGCACCGAGCTGCCGAAGCTCGTCGCCTTCGTCAACACCTGCATCCTGCTGTCGTCCTCGTTCACGATGCACTGGGCGCTGGAGTCGGCGAAGTCCGGCAACCGCTTCGGCCTGAAGGCCGGGATCTTCACCACGTTCGGGCTCGGCGCGACGTTCCTCTTCATCCAGATCAACGAGTACTGGCACATCGGCTTCGCGCCGCAGGACCATGCCCAGGGCTCGATCTTCTACGGGCTGACCGGCCTGCACGGCGCCCACGTCGCCGTCGGCCTCACGCTTCTGATGTTCACGACGATCCGCGCCTTCCGGGGCCACTTCACCCCCGAGCAGCACCGCGGCGTCGAGGTGCCCGGCATCTACTGGCACTTCGTCGACATCATGTGGGTCATCGTCTTCACGACGGTCTACATCCTCTAGTCGATGCTGAACCCGCTCCGCTCCGAGGCGGAGGCGTTCCGCTTCCTCGTCTACGTCGTCATCGCCTTCGCGATCATCGTCGCGCTCGTCCTGCTCGGCCGCGCGGTCTTCTGAGCGACACTTAGAGCATGGCCATCGTCCTCTGGCTCAGCGTTCTGGAGGCGCTCTACGTGCGCGCACTGCGGATCCTGCGCGGGCGGGGCGTGACGGTCCCGACCGCGCAGGTCGTCGCCTGGCACGGCGCGATGGCGCTCTGGATCGCCGGACTGCTCAGCCCGATCGACGATCTCGGCGACGACGGCCTCGCATTTCACATGCTCCAGCACCTGCTGATCGCCGACATCGCGGCGCCGCTGATGCTGATCGGGCTGCGCAACCCCGTGCTGGCCTTCTTCCTCCCACGCGACGTGCTCGTGCCGCTGGCGCGCTCACGGCGGCTGCGCGGCGCGTTCCGCACCCTGCGGCAGCCGCTGGTCGCGCTGCCCGTCTACGTGCTCGTGCTCTACGCCTGGCACTTCTCGGTCTTCTTCGACGCGGCCGTCCGCCATCCGCTCGTCCATGCGCTCCAGCACTCGTCGTTCATCGCGATCGGCGTGCTGGTCTGGTGGTCGGTGCTCGAGCCCAAGCGCCGGCGGCTGCGCGGCGAGCTGTGGAAGATCGGCCACATCCTGGCGGCGCGCTTCCTCGGCATGTTCCTCGGGATGTGCTTCGTGCTGATCCGTCAGCCGATCTACACGGACGTCTACGGGCGCGGGGAGCGCGCGCTCGGGCTGAGCCCGATCCACGACCAGCAGCTCGCCGGCGGGATGATGGTCGTGCTCGACATCCTCCTGATGGTGGGCGCGCTGGCGTTCTTCTTCCAGCGCGCCGGCCAGCAGTACGACACCGACGAGCGGCGGGCGGAGGCCCGGCGCGGCGCGGCGCTCACTTGACGGTGAGCTTGCCCTGCATGCCGGCCTGGCGGTGGCCGTCGACCGAGCAGAAGTAGGTGTAAGCCCCCGGCTTGAGCGTGGCCGTGATCTTCGAGACGGCCCCGTTCTTGACCACCGGGCCCTTCTCGTTGACACCGCTCCCCTCGAGCGCGATGTTGTGGTCGGTGCCGGACTTGTTCGGCGAGTCGATCTCGAGCTTCCCCGCCGGGGCGGTGGCGGAGGCGAACGTGTAGGCGGTGGCGCCGGAGGGGTCGGCGGGGATCTCGAGCTTGCCGGCCTTGGCCGTCGCCGCCTTGTTCGAGCGCACGCCGATGGCCGCCAGCGCCCCCTTGTCCTTGCCCGTCCTGGCGACCGCGCTCGCCACGTAGGCGGCGACGTCCTGCGCCCTCTCACCCGTGTAGAGCCCGGCCGGCATCTTCGGCCCGGCCTTGCCCGTGGCGGGATCGACCTGGGCGCCGCGCGCCGGGTGCAGGATCTGGCGCTCGACGATGCCCGCGAACGTGCTCTGGCCGAAGCCCTCGCCGCGGGCGCGCTGGAAGGCCTCGTCGAGGTTCGGACCGACCACGCCCGTGGTGCCGGCACGCTTGAGCACGTGGCAGGAGCCGCACTTGGCGACGAACGCCGTCTTGCCGGCGACGAGGTTGTCGCCGCTGTTCTTCAGCTGGCAGCCCGACGCGACCACGAGCAGTGCGGCAGCGGCGGCGGCGGCGACTTTTCCTCTCCCCATGGGCGCGGAATCGTACTGGTTCAGGGGGAGGGCAGACCGTCCAGGCGCCCCTGCGCGGCCGCCAGCACCGTCCGCGCCACGCCCTCCCACGAGTAGCGCTCGCGGGTGATGGCCACCATCGCCTCGCGAGCGGCGTCCCGCAGCTGAGCGGGCGCCTCCAGCCAGCCCGTCAGCGCCGCCGCGAGCTGCGGCACGGCCTGCGGGCCGAGGTCGAAGGCGAGCAGCGGGCGCGCCGCCCCGGGCACGGCGCCGCCGAGACGGGCAGCGCCCCGCAGGACGCGGCCTCGGCCGCGACCATGCCGAACGCCTCGGGCCACGTGCTCGGCACCACCTGCGCCTCCGCCACGCAGAGCAGACCCGGCAGGTCGTCGTGCTCGAGCCGCCCCGTGA
>JAXDGC010000226.1:0-9609 GCA_034665245.1 Solirubrobacteraceae bacterium
GGCGACATCGTCCAGGGCGAGGCGGTCGGCGCCGCGATGATGCGGCTGCGCGGCTTCATGTTCCAGAACGTCTACCTCGGGCCGACCGCGCGGGCGGAGCACGCCAAGATCGAGCGCGTCATGCGCACGTTGTTCGACTGGTTCTGCGATCACCCGGAGGAGCTGCCGCGGGGCGAGCGCGATGCCTCCGAGGCCGACCGCGTGATCGACTACCTGGCCGGCATGACCGACCGCTTCGCCATCCGTGCCTGGACCGAGCGCGCGGTGCCCCTGGGCCTGCTCGCCTAGCCACCAATGCCGCGTTACACGTCCGATTCACGCGAGCGCGTCCGCGACGCGATCGACTTCGTCGAGCTGGTCAACGCGCGCACGGAGCTGCGCAAGTCCGGCCAGAACCGCTACACGGGGCTGTGCCCGTTCCACGACGAGCGGACGCCGTCGTTCGGGATCGACCCGGTCGAGAAGCTCTATCACTGCTTCGGGTGCGGCGAGGGCGGCGACGTCTTCAAGTTCGTGATGGAGACGGAGGGGCTGGACTTCGGCGCCGCGCTCGAGTCGCTCGCCGACCGGGCGGGTGTGGAGCTCGAGCGCGAGGAGCAGGACCCCCGGGCTGCCCAGCGCGACGCCCGCGAGAGCCGGTTGCTCGCCCTGCTCGAACGCACCGCCGCCTACTACGTCCGCGTGCTGTGGGAGTCGGGGGAGGCCGCCGACGCGCGCGAGTACCTGCTCGGCCGCGGCCTGACCGAGGGGGCGCTGCGCCAGTTCCGCGTCGGCTACTCGCCGTCCGCCTGGGACACGGTGCTGAACGCCTCGCGGCGGGCGGGCTACGCGAACGAGGAGATCTTCGCCGCCGGGCTCGCGATCCGCGGCCGCGAGGGGCGGATCTACGACGTCTTCCGCGGCAAGGTGATGTTCCCGCTGGCCGACCGGCGCGGGCGCGTGCGCGGGTTCGGGGCGCGGGCGATGCGCGACGGCCAGGGCCCCAAGTACGTCAACACGCGCGAGGGTGAGGTGTTCACGAAGGGCCGCCAGCTCTTCGGCGTCGACGTGGCGCGCGCCGCGGCCTCGAAGGCCGGCGCGGTGATCCTCGCCGAGGGCTACACGGACGTGATCGCGCTGCACCAGGCGGGCTTCGCCAACGCGGTGGCGTCGATGGGGACGGCGCTGACCCCCGAGCAGGCGTCCGAGCTCGGCAACCTCGCGGCGCTCGTGCTGCTCTGCCTCGACGCCGACGCCGCCGGTCAGACCGCAGCGGTCCGCGCGGCGTCCGTCCTCCCGAGCCGGCTCGAGCTGCGCGTCGTGCCGCTCCCGGCCGGCGCCGATCCCGCGGACATCGTGGGGGAGGAGGGCGGCGCCGAGCGGATGCGCGCGCTGCTCGACCGGGCGGTGCCGTTCGCGCGCTTCCAGGTCGAGCGGACGCTCGAGCGCGCGCTCGGCGCGGACGCGACGGCGCAGGACCTCGTGCTCGAGGAGGTCGCGAAGGTCATCCGGCCGCTGCAGGGCGGGATCGTCCGCGACGACCTCGTCAAGCTCGCCTCGGGACGGCTGGGGATCAGTCCCGATCTCGTCGAGAGCGCGGTGCGATCCGCAGCCGCGCCGGCCGCGGGGCGCGGCACGGGCGAGGACCCGTCGCGCCGCTCGGCCAACGGCGCCCGCCAGGCGCTCGACCGCCGCGAGCAGTCCGAGCGCGCGTTCCTCGCCCTCTGCATCGCGCTCCCCGAGCTGGGGGAGGCCAAGCTCGCAGAATCCGACCTCGACGCCGTCTTCACCTCGCCGCTCTCGCGCCTCGCCGCCGAGCGCCTGCGCGGCCACCTGGCCCACCCGGCAGCCGTCCTCGCCGACGCGCCCGAGCTCTCAGAGCTCATCCCCGAGATCGTCCTGCGCGCCGGCCAGCTCGACGCCACCCCGGCCACGCTCGAGCTCGAGGCGCTCCAGCTCGACCTCCACCGCCTCGACCGCCAGATCACCGCCGCCGTCCACACCGGCACCCCCGAGGGAGCGATGTCCACGCTCGCCGCCGAGCGCCAGCGAGTGCTCGACGCGATCCGCCATCGCCTGCAGTAGAGCCAATTCCGTCCGACACACGAACTAGCGTTCGTGTCATGGAGAAGGACTGGCTCGAGGCGAGGCTGGCGGAGGGAAGGTCGATCGAGTCGATCGCGCGGGAGGTCGGGAAGAGCCCGTCGACGGTCGGGTACTGGGTGCAGAAGCACGGCCTGCGCTCGCAGCACGCACCCAAGCACGCCGCTCGCGGCGGGGTCGAGCGGGACACGCTTGTCGCGCTCATCGAGCGCGGCCTGAGCATGCGCCGGATCGCATCGGAAGTCGGGCTGAGCTTCGCGGCGATCCAGTACTGGCTCAAGAAGTACGAGCTGCGGAGCCAGCCGCTGCACTACTCACGACGGGATGCCGAGAAGACGCCCTCGATCTTCCGCGAGTGCCCCACCCACGGATGGACTGACTACGTCCGCACCGGCGCCCGCGGGTACTACCGCTGCCCCGCCTGCACCGCCGAGCGGGTGGCGACGCGCCGGCGCCGTCTCAAGGAGATCCTGGTCGCGGAGGCCGGCGGCCGGTGCGCGTTGTGCGGTTACGACGCGTACGCCGGGGCGCTCCAGTTCCATCACGTCGACCCGAGCCAGAAACGCTTCGGATTGGCTCTGGGCGGCCTCACCCGCGCGCTCGCGGAGGTGCGTCAGGAGGCTCGGAAGTGCGTGCTACTGTGCGGAAACTGCCACGCGGAGGTCGAAGCGGGACTGGTGGAAGTCGCCCTCCCAGCCGATACTCCTGGGTAGTTCGGTCCGGGGTAGCTCAATGGCAGAGCGATCGGCTGTTAACCGATAGGTTGTGGGTTCGAGTCCCACCCCCGGAGCTTTCGAGGCCGCCCAATGGCGGCCTTCGCTGTTCCTTGGAGCGCCGCCGACTACCAGCGGGGGATCTGCTGGCGCCTCTCGAGCAGGTCCGCGGCCCAGCCGGCGTCGGGCTGTGCCCCCGAGGCGACCACTCGGTTGAGCTCGTCCGTGTCGCCGCAGCTGATGAGCGCCCATTGCAGCATCAGGCGGGTCTGGTCATCCGTGGCGCGCGCGCACGCGTCTCGCAGCGTCGGGATCGCCTTGGGGTCGCCCAATTGGATCAACAGGACCACGAAGCGGTCATCGATCGGCCCCTCGCTCGACAGCGCGCGACACGCGGCATCGACGGCTCGCCGATCGCCGTGCTCGGCCAACGCTTTCGTCTCGGCCAGCGAGCTGCCATCCGCAACCGCCATTCGCACCCGCGACTCTCGCTCGGCGACACGTGTCCGAGCGTCGCGCGCCTGATGCAGGAGATATTCGCCGAACGACACGTATGTGGTCACCTCCGAGTGACCGAAGTCCCAGACCTGCCATTCGTCGGGGAACGGAACCAGTGCGAGTGTGCCGTGCTGCTGCGGTTCGGTCAGCGCGAGCGCCCGCAGCCCCGGCTCGAAGTCGAAGACCTGGGCCGTCTCGTCGGCTGACGGCGGCTTCTGATCGTGGGCGTGGTCGGCGAACGCGTCAAGCCACCCCGGCACCAGCCAGTCCACGTGCTCGCTCAGCGGCCGCAGGTCCTCGACTCGGCACAGCGCGTTGCGATCCTCCCCGTAGAAGCGCTCGATCCGGTCCGCTCCGAGCACGCCCGCGTCGGCTCCGTCGCTGACCGCCAGAAATGAACGGTACGACGGAGGCAGCTCGCCACCGAGGCGCGTCTCGGCCGCGACGATCTCGTGCTCCGCGGCGCTCGGGCGCAGCACCGACCCGCGGTCCTCCGCCTCGGCTACGAGTCGTGCGTAGGCAGGTAGCAATGCGCGCAGCGCCGCATCCCACTCCGCGGCCACTCTCCGGATGCGCTCGACGTCCCATATCGCGGAACCAACCATCCACTTGATCCAAGCACGTCGTGGTGGAGTCCTTTCAGGAGCGGCGATAACAGTAAACGTTTGACAAATCGAAGGTCGCGGTGCGGACGGTGTGCGCCGTGGCCATTGCAGATCTCTACTGCAAAACGTTTGGCCGTTTGTCACCCGTACCATGGCCGCATGTCGACCGTACGCGGACGCCCCTGGGGCCGGCTCGTGCACTCCTCGACCGGCGCCAGCGAGCAGATCGCCGCGCAGATCCGCGTCTGGCTCGAGCAGCAGCAACTCCAGACCGGCGAGCGCATCGGGACCGAGCAGGAGCTGGCGGGTGAGTTCGGCGTCAGCCGCCCGACGTTGCGCGAGGCGCTGCGGCTGCTGTCGGCCGCGCATCTGATCCGCGTAGGCCGCGGCCGTACCGGCGGGATCTTCGTCGCGCGGACGCCGAGCGAGGGGATGAGCCGCAACCTCTCGGAGTCGATCGCGCTGATGCTGGCGGCCCAGACGATCTCGATGGCGGAGCTGCTCGACGCCCGGCTCTCGCTCGAGGTTCCGATCGCCGGCCGCGCGGCGGTCAACGCCGACGCGGGCGTCGTCGCGCGGCTCGAGGAGGCGATCGAGGCCGCCACCGGCCATCGCCCCGGCACCGAGCCGTTCAACACCGCCGACAGCCGCTTCCACCAGATTCTCGCCGAGGCCTCGGGCAACGACCTCCTGCGCGCCCTCACCGGCTGGATCCTCGAGGTGCTGCAGCCCACCCTCATCGTCACGATCGCCGCCCGCGTCGACCCGGAGGCGATCCTCGCCCAGCACCGCGCGATCCTGCGCGCGGTGCGCCGGCGGCAGCGGCCGGCGGCGGAGCGCGCGATGCAAGCCCACATCGAGTACCTCGTCCAGATCCTCGACGAGGGCGAGTGACCACTAGGCTCGGGCAATGACCGCGACGACGACACGCGCCGAGACCTCGAACGACGCGATGAAGTGGTGGGGGTGGGGCGACGAGGGCGTCGCGTTCTCCCACGACGACAAGCCCGACTTCGCGGCGTTCATCAAGGACAAGCTCGGGATCGACGTCGAGCGGACCTCCGAGCGCCCGCCGGCCTTCGCCGAGCTCGACGTGCCCGAACCGCAGCTGACCGGCGACCTGCGCGCGGCGCTCGAGCGCGCCGTCGGCGAGGCCCAGGTCTCCGACGACCCGCACGACCGCGTGGTCCATGCCCGCGGCAAGAGCCTGCGCGACCTCGTCCGCCAGCGCCGCGGCGAGCTGGGGAGGGTCCCCGACCTGGTCGTGCGCCCCGGCGCCGAGGCCGAGGTGGCCGGGGTCCTGCGCGCGGCGCTCGACGCCGACGCGGTCGTGATCCCGTTCGGCGGCGGCACGAGCATCTCCGGCAGCCTCGAGGCGCCCCGCGATGAGACGCGCACCGTCATCTCCGTCGACCTCGCCCGCATGGACAGGGTGCTCGAGATCGACGAGACCTCGCGGCTCGCGCGCGTCCAGGCCGGCGTCTACGGGCCGCGCCTGGAGGAGCAGCTCAACGCGCGCGGCTGGACCTTCGGGCACTACCCCGACTCCTTCACCCACTCGACGCTCGGCGGCTGGATCGCGACGCGCTCCTCGGGCATGCAGTCCGACCGCTACGGGGACATCGCCGACGTCACGCGCGGGTTGCGGGTGGTCACGCCCGCGGGGCTGCTCGCCATCCGCCCGGTCCCGAGCACGTCGACCGGCCCGAGCGTGCGCGAGATGGTGCTGGGCAGCGAGGGGCGGCTCGGCATCATCTGCGAGGCGACGGTGCACGTCCAGCGCGCGCCCGAGAAGCGCACGATCCTCGGGTATCTGCTGCCGAACTGGACGGTGGCGCTCGAGGCCATGAACGCGATCGCGGCCAGCGAGGCCGCGCCGTCGGTCACGCGCGTGGCCGACGCGAACGAGACGGCCTTCTCGTTCGCGACGAAGAAGGCGTCGTCGCTGCTCGACAAGGTGCAGTCCAAGGCCCTCGCGACGTTCCTGGAGCGCCGCCGCGGCTTCGACCTCGGCGAGATGTGCCTCGGCTTCATCGGCTACGAGGGCCCCGCGCGGGTCGTCACCGCACAGCGCCTCGCGGTCGGGCGCATCGTCGCCCGCCACGGCGGGATCTGCATCGGCTCGAGCCCGGGCGAGCTCTACGACCAGAAGAAGTTCGACACGCCCTACATCCGCGACTACCTGCTCGACCGGGGCGCGCTCGCCGACGTGTCGGAGACCGCGGCGCCGTGGGGTGCGCTCCCGGGCCTCTACGACCGGGTCATGGCCGCCGCCCGCGGCGCCTTCTCGGACCTCGGCGTCCAGGGCTATGTGATGTGCCACCTCTCGCACTCCTACCACGCGGGCGCGTGCCACTACTTCACGTTCGCGATCACGCCGTAGGGCCGGCGCGACGGCCTCGAGGAGTACGGCGTCGTGAAGTCGGCGATCCAGCAGGCGTTCGTCGACAACGGCGGCACGCTGTCGCACCACCACGCGGTCGGCACCGAGCACGCCGAGTGGCTCGAGCAGGACATCTCGGCTCCCGGCGTCGGGATGCTGCGCGCGCTGTTCGACGGCACCGACCCCGGCGCCAACCTCAATCCCGGGAAGATCGTGTGACCGCAGGCCGTGGCGGGAGTACTTCCCGGCATGGGTGACCGCAGCCCCGAGCAGCTCGACGCGGCCTGGTCGCGGCGGCCGAGCGCGCGCGCCGTGCGTGAGGTCGTGCTGATGGGCGTGCTCGGGCCGCTGATGGACGCCTACACGCGCCGCCGGGTGCTGGGCCGCGAGCACTTCGACGGGTTGGAGGCGCCCGTGGTGTTCGTCGCCAACCACTCGAGCCACATGGACACCCCGGCGATCCTGCGCGCGCTGCCGCGTGCGTGGCGCCGGCGCACGGCGGTCGCCGCGGCGGCCGACTACTTCTACGCCAAGCGGCGGCTCGGCTACACCGTCTCGCTGTTCTTCGGCACCGTGCCGATGGCGCGTGACGGCCGCGGCCTCGACGCGAGCGCCACCGCCCACCTGGAGCGGCTGTTCGCCGACGGCTGGAGCCTCGTGATGTTCGCCGAGGGCACGCGCTCGCGCGACGGCAGCGTCGGCAAGCTGCGCTCGGGCGCCGCCGTCCTGGCCGCGCAGCACGACCTGGCGATCGTGCCGATCCACGTCTCGGGCACGCACGAGGTGATGCCCGTGGGCCGCTACTGGATGCGCCGCAGCCCGGGCCGTCGGCATCCGATCGAGATCCGCTTCGGCGCGCCGATCCGACCCGACGACGACGAGCGCCGCGGTGAGGTGATGGAGCGCGTCCGCGCGTTCTTCGAGCAGGCCGGCGCCGACACGACCCCGGCCGAGCGCAAGACCGAGCTCGCCGGCAGCGCCGCCCCCTGACGTGGGCCGCATCTTCGTCACCGGCGCCACCGGCTTCATCGGCGGTGCCCTCACCACGAGGCTGCTCGAGCGCGGCGACGACATCGTCGCGCTGGCGCGCTCCGACGCGAGCGCCGCGAAGCTCGGCGCGCTCGGCATCCGGGTCGTCCGCGGCGACGTGTGCGACGAGTCGTCGCTCGTCGCCGGCATGGCCGGCTGCGACCTCGCCTATCACTGCGCGGGCATCAACTCCCACTGCCCGGACGACCCGAAGCTCCTCCTGGAGGTCAACGCGCGGGGCACCGAGCGCGTGGTGCAGGCCGCGGGGCGCGCCGGGGTCCGTCGCGTGGTGATCACCTCCTCCGCCGCCTCGGTGGGGGAGCCCCATGGCACCGTCGGCGACGAGCACTCGGTCCACCGCGGCACCTATCTCTCCGTCTACGACCGCTCCAAGCACGTGGGCGAGCAGGCCGCGTTCGCCGCCGCCCACCGGACCGGCGTCGAGCTCGTCGCGATCTGTCCCTCCTCGGTCCAGGGCCCTGGGCGCAAGGCCGGCAACGGCAAGCTGATCATCGACTACGTCAACGGCAAGCTGCCGGCGTTCGTCGACACCTACGTCAGCGTCGTCGATATCGCCGACTGCACGGAGGCCCACCTGCTCGCCGCCGAGCGCGGGCGCCCGGGCGCCCGCTACATCCTCAACGGTGCGACGATCACCTCGGGCGAGGCACTCGAGATGATGGCCGAGATCTCCGGGGTGCGCGAGCACGTGCGCATCGTCCGGCCCGCGGTCGCGCGCTCCGCCGCGACGCTGCTCGAGGCGATCTACGCGGTCCGCGGCCGCACCCCGTCGCTGTGCCGTGCGCGCATCCGGACGTTCCTGCACGGCCACCGCTATGACGGCTCGCTGGCGACGCGCGAGCTGGGGCTCGTCTACACCCCGGTCGCCGAGACCTTCCGCCGGACGATCGAATGGGCCGTCCACGAGGGGCTCGTCACCCGGCCGATACCACTCAGCGTCGACGCGATGCGGCAGTCGGTCCGGGGCTAGCCCTCCCAGTCGATCAACCCGGGTACCGACCGGGTACCTTTCTCGGAGTCGTGCCCCCTTCGTCGCAGGCTCAAAATCCCGCGCGCCTCGATCCCGAGCAGCGCGCATCCGCGCTGGCGCGGATGCGGGAGGAGACGTTTGACGTCGTCGTCATCGGCGGCGGCGCGACGGGGACGGGCTCCGCACTCGACGCCGCCAGCCGCGGCCTGTCTGTCGCGCTGCTGGAGGCGCGCGATTTCGCCTCCGGCACCTCGAGCCGCTCGAGCAAGCTGATCCACGGCGGTCTGCGCTACCTCGAGCAGATGGAGTTCGGTCTCGTCCACGAGGCGTTGCGCGAGCGCGGCCTGCTGCTCAACGTGATCGCGCCGCACCTGGTGCGGCCCGTGCCGTTCCTGCTTCCCCTGACGGAGCGGGTCTGGCAGCGCGCCTACGTCGGCGCCGGGATGCTGCTCTACGACGAGCTCGGCGGCCACAAGGGCCTGCGCCGCCACCGCCATCTGACCAAGCGCCAGGCGCTACGGATCGCCCCGGCGCTCAAGCCCGACGCGCTCATCGGCGCGATCCAGTACTGGGATGCCCAGGTCGACGACGCCCGCCATACGCTCACCACCGCGCGCACCGCCGCCGCCTACGGCGCCGCCGTCGCGTCGAGCGCGCGGGTCATCGGCTTCCTACGCGAAGGCGAGCGCGTGACCGGCGTGCGCGTGGAGGACGACCTCGCCGACGAGGAGTTCGAGATCAACGCGCGGCAGGTCATCAACGCGACCGGGGTCTGGACCGACGACCTCCAGCACCTGGTCGGCGAGCGCGGCAAGTTCAAGGTCCGCGCCTCCAAGGGCATCCACCTCGTCGTCCCGCGCGACCGCGTCCAGGTCGACAGCGGGCTGATCCTCCGCACCGAGAAGAGCGTGCTGTTCGTGATCCCCTGGGGCCGCCACTGGATCATCGGCACGACCGACACCGACTGGGAGCTCGACAAGGCCCATCCGGCCGCCAGCCGCAGCGACATCGACTACGTGCTGGAGCACGTGAACAAGGTGCTCGCCCAGCCGCTCCGGCACGAGGACGTCGAGGGCGTCTACGCCGGGCTGCGGCCACTGCTCACCGGCGAGTCCGAGGGAACGAGCGAGCTCAGCCGCGAGCACACCGTCGCGGTCCCCGTGCCCGGGCTCGTGGCGGTGGCGGGCGGCAAGTACACGACCTACCGGGTGATGGCGCGCGACGCGGTCGACGCGGCGGCGCGCGGGCTCGACGCCGCGGTCCCGCCGAGTGCGACCCACCTGACGCCGCTCGTCGGCGCCGAGGGCT
>JAXDGC010000227.1:0-6873 GCA_034665245.1 Solirubrobacteraceae bacterium
TCCCGGTCGTCTCGATCGGCGGGCAGGAGACGGCGCTGTTCCTGTCGCGCGGCGAGCGCCTGGCGAAGCTGCTCGGGCTCGACCGTGCGTTCCGCCTCAAGGTGCTGCCGATCTCGATCGGCAT
This sequence comes from Solirubrobacteraceae bacterium, assembly GCA_034665245.1. GTDB lineage: Bacteria > Actinomycetota > Thermoleophilia > Solirubrobacterales > Solirubrobacteraceae > DASQFQ01. Next base: position 125 of record JAXDGC010000227.1, read on the forward strand.
CCCGTGGGGCCTCAACATCGGCGACATGCTCGGCCACCTCCCCCTGCCGGCCAAGATCACGATCGAGGCGCTGCCGGCGATCGACCTGCGACGCGAGTTCGGGGCCGACCCCGACCTCGACGAGGTCTACGACCACCTCGGGCGAGTGATGCAGGAGACCCTCGACGCGCTCGCGGCCGAGCGCCGCTTCCCGGTGCTGGGATGAGGGTCGAGTCGAGCCTCGAGATCTCCGCGCCGCCCGCGCTCGTCTGGGAGCACGTCTCGGATCCCTCGCGCTACCTGCACTTCATGTCGGGGATCACGCGCTGGGAGGTCGTCGGCTCGAAGCGCAGCGGCCTCGGGGCGCGCTACCGGATGCTGCTGCGCGTCGGCTCCGCGGAGGTAGGCGGGCTGATCGAGATCGTCGAGTTCGTGCGCGACGCCGACCTGGCCTGGACGTCGATCACCGGCGTCGACCAGCGTGGCCGCTGGCGGCTGCGATCGGCCGACGACGGGCGCACCACGGTGACGACGCTGCGCCTCTCCTACGGCGTCGCCGGCTCCGGGATCTCGGGCTGGCTCGCCGAGCACGTCGCCGCTCCTTCCGTGCGCGGCCACCTGCGACGCTCGCTCCAGCAGCTCAAGCGCCAGGTCGAGCACGAGCAGTTGCGCGCCGCGGCGGCCGAGCGGCGCCGCTCGCGCATGGGCGCCGCGTAGCCGTTACGGCCCGATCGGCTCCAGGGTCGCGACGGCCAGCGCCGCCGCGCCCTCCTCGCGCCCCACGAAGCCCATCCTCTCCCCGGTCGTGAACTTGACGTTCACGCTGCCGAGCGCCGCCGCGAGCGAGTCGCGGATCGCGTCGCGGTGGGGGGCGAGCCTGGGGCGCTCGAGCATGACCGTGGCGTCGACGTGGGCGACCGCCCAGCCGGCCCCGGCGACCTCGGCGACCACGGTGCGCAACAGGTCCATCGAGTCGGCGTCGCGCCAGCGCTCGTCGGTGTCGGGGAAGTGCTGGCCGATGTCGCCCATGCCGGCCGCGCCCAGGAGCGCGTCGACGATGGCGTGGGTGAGCACGTCGGCGTCGGAGAAACCCTCGAGGCCCACCTCGCTCGGGATCTCGACGCCGCCGAGGATCAGCGGCCGCCCGGGGGCGAAGCGGTGGCTGTCGATCCCGATCCCGGAGCGCACGCCGCTCAGCCGATCGGCTCGAGCCGGCGCGCGCGGCGCTCGAACACGGACAACTCGCCGATGCCGACCTCTTCGAGCAGCGCCAGCGCGTCCTCGTAGCGGTGGCCGATCTGCTCGGGGAGGTGCGCGTCGCTCGAGAGCGCGATCGGCAGCCCCGCGTCGACGACGACCTCGAGGAAGCGCCGCGACGGGTAGATCTCTCCGACGGGCTTGCGCAGGCCGGCGGTCGAGACCTCGACGGCGACGCCGCCCTCGAGGAAGCCCTCGATGGCGGGCTCGTAGTAGCGGCGCAGATCGCCCTCCGGCTGCGGCGCGTCGGCGCCCCAGACCTTCACCAGGTCAGGGTGGGCCATGATGTCGAACATGCCGGTGCGCGCGGCCTCGCCGAGCGTGTCGAAGTAGCGCTTCCACACCTTTTCGGCCGAGTAGCCGCGGCCCCACACGCTCCAGTCGTCCATGTCGACGGCCTCGTCGCGCAGGAAGTGGATCGAGCCGACGACGAAGTCCCAGTCGCGCGCGTCGAGGAAGTTGGCGGTCCGGTCCTCGGCGCCCGCCACGTAGTCGGCCTCGATGCCGAGCCGCAGGTCGGTCTCCTCGCGCACGAACTCGCAGTACGCGTCGACGTCGTCGTGCGCCCACTTGCGCCACCACGGGTGCTGCCAGATGTCGAGCGACTGCGTGAAGCGGTGGATGTGCTCGGCCACTCCGAGCTCGGCGATGCCGCGGTCCTCGGCGATCTCGCGGTAGCGCTCCGCATTGCCCGGGGTGAAGTACTCCTCCGCGGGCGTGCCGTCATCGTCGGGGCGCAGGTGGACGTGGTAGTCGGTCAGCACGCCGCCGGGCACTCTAGCCCGGACGCGGTTTCGCCGGGGCCGGCTCGCGGTTAGAGTCGTCGCGTGACCGGCGAGCCGATCGGTGTGGCGACGTGGTCGGCTGCGGGCGAGGGCGAGCAGCTGTGGTTCGTCGGAACGCTGGCGATCATTCGCGTGCCGGGTGAGGCGGTCGGCGGGCGCTACGCGTTGATCGAGTTCCTATTCCCCCGCGGCGCCTCGCCGGCGCGCCACACCCATCCCCAGGATGAGAGCTACGTCGTCGTCGACGGGCAGCTCACGGTGGAGGCCGGCGAGCGGCGGTTTGAGCTCGGGCCCGGCGGAACCGCGGCCATCCCGATGGGTGTCGCTCACACCTTCCGGGTCGACAGCGAGACGGCGCGCGTGCTGGTGCTCAGCACCCCGGCCGGCCTCGAGCGGTTCGTGCGTGACGGGAGTTTCCCGGCAGCCGCAGCGACGCTGCCACCGCCGGACGCACCGCGCCCCTCAGGTGAAGAGCTGGCCCGGATCTTCGAGGCACACGGAGCGGTGAACGTCGGTCCACCGCTCGGCCCCGACGACTGACTCCGCAGACTCGTCAGGGCGAAGCGGCACTCTCGCGCCAGCGAGCCGGAGTGGTGGTGGCAGGAGAACGCGACCGCGTTATCAGCCGGCCGTGGTCGCGGATTTGAGCACGGCGTCGAACGCCGGCTTCTGCGCCTTGAACGCGGAGGCGGGTTCGACTGCCTGCTCGACGACGAGTTGTTTCCCGTCCGGTTGCTGGAGCACGTAGAAGCGGCCGAACGACCTCGAGCCGTAGACGATCGGCTCGATCGAGCTGATGAACATCACCACGCACTCGCCCCCGACCTTGCCGCAGTCCTTGTACCTCCGCGGCTGGCTCGACTTCACGCGGACGTCGATCGACACGCCCTTGAGGCCGAGGGCCTCCACCGGCCTCGGCTTGGTCGTCCTCAGGTGCGGGTGGTGGGTGAGCCATGCCGCGAAGTCCGCGGGACCGGGCACGGCGTCGCCAGCCACCTTGCCTCCCCTCGCCGGATCGAATACCCGGGTCATATGATGAAACGCCAGCGTCGCATGGTCGACCGGATCCTTCACGGCGGCCGGCTCGATCTCGATGTGATCGGCGCTGTCAGCTCCGGTGGCGAGCCACTCACCCTCGGGCAGCGTCAGCGTGATGCTCGGCCTGAACAACCGGGTCGTGTACGTCCTCCCGGCGACCAGATCAGCCCGGTCGATCGAGGGAAACGGCGTCGCCGCAGGCGCCGCGCGCGCGGTGCTCGTGGCGCGATCGCTCCGCTGCTCGCTCCCACACGCCGCGAGCACGAGCACGGCCGTCGCGACGAGAACCAGTGCGGGCGAGCGCATCAGACGCGATCACAGCACATTGGCGCAGATGAGAGACTTCGCCGTCGCCGTCGCAGCGGCGCTCCTCTCACCGGGTTTGCAAGCGTCTCGGTAACGGACCCAAAGACGCCGCGGCAGACGAAAGGGGAGTCTGCGCTCGCCCGTGCGACGAAGGCTCGCGCGGATGCCGCGGTCGCTTGCCTTGTCCGGTGCCGGCTGAGAAGGTGGCGGCACCCAATCGTCAGGAGCGCTCATGCCCAAGTATCTAATCGAGGCGTCGGACACGCGGGAGGGCGTGAAGGGTGTTCAGAGCTCTGGCGGGACGAGCAGGCGCGATGCAATCGCGGAGCTTGCCGAAAGCGCCGGTGGCCGGCTCGAGAGCCTCTACTTCGCCTTTGGCGACCATGACGTCTACGTGATTGTCGACCTTCCGGACAACGAGAGCGCCGCAGCCGTTGCTCTCACCGTCAACTCGGCCGGCGGAGCAGCCGTACGAACGGTGGTGCTCTTGACACCGGAAGAGGTCGATGCGGCGGCGAAGCGATCCGTCGACTACCGGCCGCCCGGCGCCTGATCCCGTCAGCGCATCACTCCGGCTCTGAAGACCAGCGTCGCTGCCCCCGGATTCGTTCGATAGCTAATGGCCGACCAGGACCGCCTCGCGCAGGTCCTCGTAGTGCGTGTCCAGATCGACGTCCCTGCTGGCGAGGTGCGCGCGCTCGCCGAGACCGGCGAGGGTCACGGGAAGACATCGTGCCCGAGTGACGCAGACGCGCCGCGACGTCGCGCCACGCCCAACCCCCGAGGCATGCACCGGGAACGACGACCAGTGGGCGCGCGCTCATCCGTCCTCGCCAAGCGGCTCAACGCACACACGCCGCGCGGGGAGCCAGTCGCCGCAGCGCCGAGGAGGCAACGCAGATAGCGAGCGCTTCTCAAGCATCGCGACTTACGATTGCACGCCTCATCCGCAGACAAGCAACAGCGGTCGTGACGACAGCCACCGGGCTGGGCGCTGCAACTGATCGACGGAGCTGCTGAGCGGCCGCGCACTCGCGCGGCCGCTGCTCGGATTGATGGGACTTTCTAGGAGAAGACCGGGGGTGTGTCGTAGATCTCGAACCAGTACCGGGTGACGCCGTTGGCGTTGTAGAAGACTCTGAAGTAGCGGTGCTGGAAGGGGTATCCGAGGCCGTTGTCCCACGCGCACACGTAGAACCAGACGCGATAGGTGTACGACCACGCCCAGCTTCCACACTGGCGGAAGTAGTAGATCTGAAACGACGGATACGGCAGCGCAAGGTCATACGGCGAGCTGGCCGTCCGGGCGAGCTGACCCGGGCGGGAGGTCAGACGGTCAAACGCCGATGGCTTGGGAGTAGTCGCGCGTGCACGCGGTGGCGTCGCCGCGTCGCCGGCGGGATGCGGCGTCGGGATGGCTGCGCTCGGTTTGTGGCACGTGGCGCGGTGACCGTGCCGGCGCGTGTGCCGGTGCTTACAGAGCTTCGGGGTCGCGTGCAACGCCGTCGTGCTCGCGCTCGCGCTGGCAGACGCGGAGAGCCCGCCGGCCGATAGCGCCAACCCGGCAACGAGAGCGAGGGCGAACGCGGGTGAGCTGCGCTCGGTACGGAACATGGTGACCTCCAGGTCTACGGTGGATTGACACCGCGAGCCTGTCAGCGGGCACGAGCGTGTCCTAGCAGCCCTAGGGGTGAAACCTCGCTACCCACGAGCGCGCACTCGAGCGCGACTGGGTCGGTTTCTGGCATGAGCGCTCGCTTGCCCGCTTGAGACCCTGACCGATCGCTCGCGGCGCTACTGAGCTCCTAAGCACTTAAGAATCGATTCAACGGACCGCCGTTCCTCGCGGCACCGCTCGAAACGGCTAACGAACCGCCAACGCGATGGCGAAGGACAGCCCGAAGCCACCGCGTCGTTGTCGCGGCTTCACAGCAGGCGGTCGAACCAGCCACGGACATCGCGCTGGGTGACGTTGCCGCCGCACACGACGAAGCCCAGTGAAACCTCGCTGCGGCCGCGCTCGATGACCTGCGCCGCGGCCGGGACGAGGCAGCCGGTCGCCGGTTCGACCCACAGCTTCGCCTCCTCGGCGAAGGCCACCATTCCGGCTGCTGCCGCGGCGTCGGGCACGACGAAGACCTCCTCGACCAACGTGCGGACATGGTCGAGCGTGAGCTGTGACACGTGCGGCGCGCTGAGCGTGCTCGCGATCGAGGACGGCGCGATGTCCACCGGCTCTCCGGCGGCGAGCCCGCGCGCCATCGCGTCAGCGCCCTCCGTCTCTACGCCCCAGATCCGCACGTCCGGCATCAGCGCCTTGATCGCGACCGCCACGCCAGAGATCAGCGCGCCGCCACCGATGCTCACCAAGACGTCGGTCAGCGGTGGCGCATCCTCGGCGAGCTCGAGGCCCACCGTCCCCTGGCCAGCGAGCACCGTCGGATCGTCGAACGGGTGCACCAGTGTCATCCCGTCCGCCACCAACTCCTCGAGCATCGCAAACGCGCCCGCCATGTCCTCGGTAAGCCGCAGCTCGGCACCCGCAGCGCGAATGCGATCGATGGACCGCGGCGGAGCGGTCTTCGCCATCACGACCGTCGCGCGCACCCCCATTCCGTTGGCGACCTCCGCGACGGCGATGCCGTGATTGCCGCCGCTCACAGCAACGACCCCCGCCGCGCGCTCGACGCGAGTCAAGCCAAGCAGCTTCACCGCGACACCCCGAGGCTTGAACGACCCCGACCGCTGGAGCAGTTCGAGCTTAAGCGTCACCGGAACGCCGAGGAGCGCACTCATCCCAGGGCTTGCCACGGTTGGCGTGCGCTCGACATGGCCGGCGATCGTCCTCGCGGCAGCGCGGATATCGTCGAGGGAAAGCAGGCTCGCCATCGCCGTCACGCTACCGGCACACGAGCACCCGGGGCCGGCGCGGAGACGCCTAGGACCAAGCAATGCAGCCTGTGCCCGCAGCACCATCGAAAGGCTCCCTCGTCCGGCGGAGCGTTGGCGACAGCGGACGTACCGGCCCGAGCTTCCCGCTCGCGCCGACCCCTATACCTATCGCAACTCCCGCAACGCGGCACTCTTACTAGCGCCTCCAGGGGATCGCCGAACGGATCAGAAATCGAGAAGCGTGGCCCCGTGGTCGCGCTTAGCCTGTTGAACTTAAGGCCGAGAGATGTTCGATGTCCGCACGAGGAGGAAAGGACCCAAGGAATGCCGGCGAAGAACGCCAAGGGCAGGTCGGGCGGCTTCACCGCCGACGAGCGTGCCGCGATGAAGGCTCGCGCCGCGGAGTTGCGCGCCGAAGGCAAGAAAGGTGTCAAGAAGGCAGACGGCCTGCAGGCAGTCCTCGACAGGATCGCCGAAATGGCACCGGATGAC
>JAXDGC010000228.1:0-13505 GCA_034665245.1 Solirubrobacteraceae bacterium
CGCTCATGCGCTCGAGCGCCTCGCGATCGGGCCCGGCCTCGCGCCGCAGCTCTCCGGCGATGCCGCACATCGCTAGACGGCGAGCGCGGCGGGCTCGGAGCGCGCCGAGGTGAAGTCGGCATGCAGCGCCTGCATCAGCCGCCCGAGCTGCGGCGTCGCGCCACGGCCGGCGCGCGAGCGCTGGCGAGCGGCGCCGGGCGCGGCGGCGAGCGCTCGCACCGTCTCGAGCTCGGACGTGCAGCGCAGCTCGGCGGCGTGCGGGGCGCACGCGTCGAGCAGCTCGCCGAGCCACTCGCGCGCGGGGCGGCGGCACTCGCCCGCCGGGTCGACGAAGCGCGCCTCCATCCCGTCCCGCGCCGCGAGGAAGCGGTTCTCCTCGAGCACCTCCGGGCGCGACACCAGCGTGTGGCTGGCGTGGCCCTCCAGCGCTTCCAGGTGCACCAGGCACTGGACGAGCGCGGCGAGCGCGGCGGTGTCGGCGGCGCGGGTCTGCGCGTCCATCACGCGCACCTCGAGCGTGCCGAAGCGCGGTTGCAGCCGCACGTCCCACCACAGGAACGTCGGCTCGGGGAAGGCGTCGCAGCGCAGCAGGATGTCGATGGCCTCGACGTAGTCCGCGTAGGAGCCGAACGCACGCGGGATGCCGACGCGCGGGAAGGCCTGGAACAGCGGCGTGCGCATCGAGGCCAGTCCCGTGTCGCGGCCCTGCCAGAACGGCGAGTTGCCCGAGAGCGCGAGCAGCATCGGCAGGTGCGCGCGCAGGCGGTTGTAGGCGCGCACCGCCTGCTCCGGGTCCGGCACGGCGACGTGCACGTGCAGCCCGAAGGTCGGCTCGCGGCGGGCGAGCTCGCGCAGCGAGGAGTAGAGGAACTGGTAGCGCGCGCCCGGCGAGACCTCCACGTCCTCCCAGAGCGCGAACGGATGCGTGCCCGCGACGGCGGCGCGGATGCCGAGCGGCTCGAGCACCGCGGCGAGCCCCCTGCGCAGGTCGAACAGCTCGCCCGCGGCGTGGCTGACCGTCGTGTGCGGCTGGGTGGCGAGCTCGAGCGCCGATCCGTGCGTCTCGGCGGCCGTGCGCCCGCGCATCTCCTCGGGCAGCGCCGACAGCACCTCGTCGGAGCGCGAGTCTAGGCTCCACTCGCGCGGCTCGAGCAGCATCACCTCCTCCTCGATGCCGACCGTCCACGGCGCCTCGCGCCCGCCGTCGCTCCAGTCGGACCAGTGGCCGAGCTCGGTCATGCCGCCCGCACCGCCGGCTCGCGGCTCCCGTAGCCCTCGGCCTCCTCGACCAGCGCGCGGAAGAGCGCGAGCTGCTCGGGGAACTCGACGAGCGACTCGGCATGCCACTGCACGCCCATGAACATGCCGTCGCTGTCGTCCTCGATGCCCTCGACGATCCCGTCCGGCGACCACGCCACCGCCCGCAGCCCCTTGCCGAGCCGCTCGACCGCCTGGTGGTGGAACGAGTTGACCTGGGCCTCGGTCACGCCCATCAGGCGCGCCAGACGCGTGTCGGGCGCGATCCGCACGGCGTGCGTCGGCACGCGCCCGCGGGCGGCCTGGCGGTGCTGGATCGACCCGTCGGTGAGGTCCCCGAGGTGCTGGTGGAGCGTGCCGCCGCGCGCGACGTTGAGGGCCTGGCTGCCGCGGCAGATCCCGAGCACGGGCATGTGCCGCGCGTCGGCGAGCTGGGCGAGCGCGAGCTCGTAGGCGTCGAGGTCGGGCTCGGTCGGGCCGAGCTGCGGGTTGCGCGCGGGCTCGCCGTAGCCGTCCGGGTCGATGTCCGGGCCGCCCGACAGGCAGACGCCGCAGAGGCGGTCGAGCAGCGGCGCGATCGTGTCGTGGCCGAGCGGGGGCAGCACCACCGGCAGGCCGCCGGCGAGCTCGATCGCGCGCATGTAGACCATCCCGAGCGCCATCTCGCGCTGCGGCGGATCGCCCTCGGGCATCGGGTCGGCCTGCGCGGCGAGCCGCACCTCCGAGGTCGTCACGCCGATCAGCGGGCGGCTCATCCCCCCAGCACCCACGTGTCCTTCGCCCCGCCGTCCTGGGACGAGTTGACCACCAGCGCGCCCTCGCCGAACGCGACGCGGGTCAGCCCGCCCGGAGCGACGCGCGCATCGTCGTCGCGCCCGAGGAAGACGTAGGGCCGCAGGTCGACGTGGCGCGGCGCGAGCCTGCCGTCGATCACGGTCGGATGGCACGAGAGCATCACCATGCGCTGGGCCACGAACGCGGCCGGCCGCTCGAGCACCGCCTCGCGCACCGCGTCGACGTCCCACGGCTCGGCGTGGGGGAGGATCGCGACGCCCTGGCCGCCGTAGCCGCCGCGTGGCTTGATGACCAGCTCGTCGAAGACGTCCATCGCGCGCTCGAGGATCTCGGGCCGGCCGAGGTCGAAGGTCTCCACGGAGGGCAGCAGCGGCTCCTCATCCAGGTAGAAGCGAATCATGTCCTCGACGTAGGCGTGCGTCAGCTTGTCGTCGGCGACGCCGGTCCCGAACGCGTTGACGACCCCGATGCGGCCCTCGCGCATCCGCTCGAGCAGCAGCCGGCCGACCGGCGTGTCGAGCCGGTCCGCGTTCGTACGCCGGTAGACGATGTCGATGTCGTCGCGGGCAGCCAGCTCCTCCGGCTCGAGCAGCGGGATGCCGAGCGCCGTGGCGGCCCACTCGTGCTCGTAGTAGGCGGCGTTGTCCGGGCCGTCCGTGAGCAGCGCGGCACGCGCGCGCCCTGCGGCGGGCGCGGCGGCCTCGAGCGCGCCGGCCAGCAGCGCCGGGAGCCCGTCGAGCGGGCGCGGGGCGTCGGCGGGCGTGATGTCGAGATGGGCGGCGAGCGCGCGCCGTGCGGCGGCGGCGTAGGAGTAGCCGCTGGGCGTGCGCACGTTGTCCTCGAGCACCTGGAAGCGGCCGTGCGCGTCGCGCACGAGGTCGAGGCCGGAGATGCCGATCCAGACGTCGCCCGGCGGGCGCACGCCGTTCATCGCCGGCTCGTAGTACTCCGCCGTGTCGATCACGCGCTCCGGCACGACGCCGGCGTCGACGATCCGGCGGTCCGCGTAGACGTCGGCGACGAAGCGGTTGAGCGCGCGCACGCGCTGGCAGAGGCCGGCCTCGATCGCCTCCCACTCCCGCGCCGCGAGCACCCGCGGGACCGGGTCGATCAGGAAGGCCTGGTCGCCGCCGGCCGAGTGGAAGCAGACGCCCTCGCCCGCGACCTGCTCGTCGACCGTGGTGGCGAGCGCCTCGAGGTCATGCCCCGCGAGCGCGCGCAACGCGCTGATGTGCGACGGACGCGGCCTGCCGTCGCCGTCGACCGCCTCGTCGTAGCCACGCGGCTCGCGGCGATAGTCCGCCAGCAGATCCAACGGCTCCTCGGCGACCGGCATGACAGTAAGGGTCCCCGATTCGTAGGCGTCAGGCATACCGACGCCGGTCGGAAGTCTGCGCGCCGACGTTGTCCCTCATGGCAGGAAGGCGTCGGCGAGCCACGCGACGACCCCGTGCGGGCCGTGCTCGGCGGCTCGCGCGCGCTGGCGCTCGGCGCCGTTGCGGGCGGCCAGGGTGCGGGCGTGCTCGAGCGCCGCCGCGCCGCCGAGGCGCTCCGTCGCGGGCGCGACGCGTTCGATCAGCGCGAGCACGCGGGCGCGTGCGGGCTGCGGCTCACCGCTGTCGAGGTCGAGCAGCGAGCCCGCCAGACCGTGACGCAGCGCCCGCCAGCGGTTCTCGGCGATGCGGATCGTGTCGTGCACCGGCAGCGGCTCGCCGGCGTCGTAGCGCTCGGCCAGCCACGCGATCAGCCCGGCGCCGAGCGCGAGGACCCCGGCCGCCTCGTCGGCGGTCGTCTGGGCGTCGGGCACGCGCAGCTCGATCGTCCCCAGCTCCTCGTGGGCGCGCGCCTCCCACCACGGCTCGCCCGCGGCCGGGAAGACGCCGCCGCGACGGCCCCACGCCAGGTAGTCGGCCAGCGCCTCCCACGAGCGGAAGGCCGGCGGCACGCCCTGACGCGGGAGCAGGCCCGAGATCTCGGGCCGCACGGAGGCGAGGCCGGTGTCGCGCCCGGCGTGCAGGGGCGCGTTGCCCGCGAGCGCGGCGAGGTCGGGGAGGTGCGAGCGCACCGCGTTGAGCACCGCGAGCGCGCGGTCGGCGCCGCGCACCGCGACGTGGACGTGGAGCCCGAAGACGAGCTGCTGGGGCAGCGCCCAGGGGAACTCCGCCTTCAGCTCCTCGTACTTCGGCTCGTCGCGCAGGATGCCCTCCGGCGCCGCGAAGGGATGCGTGCCCGAGGCCGCCAGCCGCGCCCAGCCCGCCACCCCGGCGGCGAGCTCGCGGCGGCCGTCGCTGAGCGCCCGCGCGGCCTCCTCGATCGAGTCGCACACGGGCGAGGCGGTCTCGACCTGGGCGGCCGGGAGCTCCGTGCGCAGCGAGACCCGGGCGCCGAGCTCCGCGTGCACGCGCGCGGCCGCGGGCAGCAGGTCGAGTGTGTCCGGGTCGAGCAGCATCAGCTCCTCCTCGACGCCGACCGTGTGGTCGGTCATGCCGTCGAAGCGAGCACGCAGCGCGGCCGCGCTTACGGTGTCCGCCATCCTGCGGACGGTACCCGGCAGGGCGATTGGCGAGGCGCATGCGAGGGAAGGGCAGCGAGATGCGCATCGTCGTCTTCCCCGGGGTCCTGCGCCCGCCGAGCGATACAGCGCTGCTCGGCGGCGCCATGGCCCGCCACGCGGGCGAGCTCGCGGGCCGCACCGTGCTCGATCTCTGCACCGGCAGCGGCATCCTCGGGCTGACCGCCGCGCGGCTCGGGGCGCGCGCGACGGCGGTCGACCTCAGCCGCCGGGCGGTCGCCTGCGCGCGGCTGAATGCGCGCCTCAACGGGCTCGCGCTCGAGGTCCTGCGCGGCGACCTGTTCGAGCCGCTGCACGGGCGGCGCTTCGACCTCATCGTCTCCAATCCGCCCTACATCCCCGCGCCCCCCGGGGACGCGCCGCGCGGCGCGGCGCGCGCGTGGGACGCCGGCCCCGACGGGCGCGAGTTCCTCGACCGCATCTGCGACCGCGCGGCGGAGCACCTGCGGCCGGGCGGGCGCGTGCTGCTCGTGCACTCGAGCCTCGCGCGGCCGGAGCTGACCGAGCGCCGGCTCGCCGAGCACGGCCTCGAGCCCGCGACCGTCGCCGAGCACGAGGGTAGGCTCGGCCCGGTGGCACACGAGCGGCTGGACTACCTGAGCTCGCTCGGGGTCGCCGACCACTCGCTCGCCGAGCGGATGGTGGTCGTCGAGGGCCGCGTCCCGGCGGGCGACCCGGAGCCCGTGGCGTGAGCGACGCCCTCGGGCGCCACGCGGTCGCGCTGGCCAGCGTGCGCGAGGTCGCCGCGCGCGCCGGGGCCGAGCGGGTGGTGCTGCTGATCGACGAGGGCGCCGACGCCGTGCCGACGATGATCGAGTGGGCGGAGGGCGGCACGTTCGAGCTCACGGAGGCCGGCGTCACCGAGCCCGTCGACCCGGCCACGCTCGCCGCCGTCGTGCCGGCGGTGACGCCCGACGTCCGCCCGGTCCCGGCGACGGCGCTGACGGTCGACCCCGACACGGGCGAGCTCGCGGCGCCGATCGGCGCCCTCGCCGGCATCGCCGCCGCGGTCGTGGCGCTCGCCGCGGCGTTCGGCGGGCGCTCGGTCGCCACGGCCGAGTTCGCGACCCGCGAGCCCGAGCATCCGCTCGCGATCGCCGCGCGCCCGGGTGAGCGCGTCGTCGCGCAGCTCGGGATGGCGACGTTCGCCTTCCCGGAGGGGTGGCCCTAGAGCAGTTCGGCGATCAGCTTCGCGGCGCGCGCCGCGCCGTCGCGCTCGACGGGCGCGGGCTCCACCGGCTCGGAGAGCGCGCCCGCGATCGCCTCGGCGATCGTCTCGGGGGTCGCTGTCGCGTAGTCCATCGGCGTCCCGGCGCGGTAGCGCTCGAGGCGGTATCGGACGTGGAGGTTCTGCTCGAAGTGGCGCTGCAGCGGGAAGTAGAGGAAGGGCCGCGCGGCGGCCGTCAGCTCCATGCAGGTCGCGAGCCCGCCCTGGACCACGGCGACGTCGCAGACGGCAAGGTGCTGTGAGAGCCCGTGCACGTACTCCCGCACCTCGAGCCCCTCGTGCGCGGGCAGCGAGGCGGGATCGATCCGCGGCCCGCAGACGACGATCATGCGCAGCTCCGGCACGCGCCTGCGTGCCTCCGGGAAGCTCGCGATCACGCGCTCCAGCAGCCCGCCGCCGACCCCGGACCCGCCGACCGTGACGATGCAGACGCGCTCGCCGGGCGCGTAGCCGAGCTCGGCGCGCAGGGCCGCGGGGTCCGCGGGCGCGCCGGCGTACGGGCCGAGTGCGTAGCCCGTGAAGTCGAAGTGCTGCTCGACCCACGGCCGGATCTGCGGCAGGCCCTCACCGAAGTCGTCGGGGACGACATCGGCGGGGCCGCCGACGAAGAGTGCGCGATCGCGCACGCGAGGGAAGCGGTCGATGTGCTCGATCATCTCCGCGTTGTAGTCGGCGGTCAGGCGCGCCTCGTCGGCGCCACCTTCGGGCATCGGCAGCCAGCCGACGAAGTCGGTGAGGAAGCAGTAGGCCGCGGTCTTGAGCTCCGGGTTCTCGTGCAGGTAGTAGTCGAGCTCCCAGGCCTCGTCGCCGATCCAGAGGTCGTAGGGCCGCTCGGTCGCGACGTCGTGGAAGAGCATGAAGTTGGCGAGCAGGATCTCGTCCAGCCCGCGCCAGGCCTGGAAGACGTTGAGCTCGTGCTCGCGCGACTCCGCGGCGATGTGGCGCGACTCGTTCGCGAGCAGGCCGCTCGCCGGATGGATCCGCTCGCCGCAGGCCTCGAGGACGCGCGTGACCGGATCCTGGGCGAGCCAGTCGATCTGCAGCTCCGGTTCGAGCGCTCGCAGCTCGCGCGCGATCGCCACATCGCGCCAGGCATGGCCGAGCCCGATCGGTGACGACACGAAGAGCGCGCGCTTGGGCTCCCGCACCCGGCGCCGCCACGTCGGGCGCCGTGGAGGCCGGTCCCACGCGCGCTCGCAGAAGTCGCGCAGCATCAGGTTGAACGGCACCGGGTGACGGGCGTGCGGGGCGTGACCGACGCCCTCGTAGGTGACGAGCTCGGCGCCCGTCGCGGCCGCGAAGGCCGCGCCGCGGTCCGGCGGGACCAGCCCGTCCTCGTCACCCTGCGTCACGAGCAGCGGGCAGCGGATGCGGGCCATGAGCTCGCGGATCGTCGCCTCGTCGAGGTCGGCGCCCCCCATCGTGAGGGCGAGCGTCTCCGGCCGGCCCTCGAGGCCCCACGAGACGCAGTCCTCGATCTGCTTCGTCGAGTGCGGCTCGGGGAAGGAGCGCCCGAAGAAGAACTCGAGGTAGCCGCGGAAGTCCTGCGCCCAGTAGTGCCGGTTCGACTTCGCCCAGCCCTCGTACTCGTCCCGCTCCTCATTGAAGTCGAAGCCCGTCCGCTCTGGCAGCGGGGGCGTCAGCGGGAGGGCCGGGGTCATGAACACCGCGCCCTCGACCCGCTCCGGGTGGTCGGCCGCGAGCAGCAGCCCGCCGCCCGCGATCGCGCAGTGCGCGACGAAGACGCAGCGCGCCGTGCCGGTGGCGTCGAGGACGGCGACCGCGTCCTCGACGTCGGCCGCGGGGCCGTAGTCGGCCCGGTTCTCCGGCCGGTCGGAGCGCCCGTTGCCGCGCGGGTCGAAGGTGATGACGCGGAAGAAGCGCGCGAGGTACGCGACCTGGGCCTTCCAGAAGCGGGAGTGGATGATCGACCAGGGCGGGAGCAGGAGGAGGGTCTGCTCGCCCTGGCCGAACACCTCGTACGCGACGCGGACACCGCCCGACTCGGCGAAGCCGGAGTCGCTGGGGAAGATCGCCCGGGAGGAGGGCTGGGCGGTGTCCGCGACGAGCGTCATCGCCTAGGCGGGGGTTCCCGCGGCCAGCGCGTGGACGTCGCCGGCGGTGAGGGCCTGCCCGCCGATGCCCCAGTCGCCGCTCTTGGCCTCCTCGATGACGACCCAGGTCACGCCGCGCATGTTCTCACCCTCGATCTCGACCATCGTGTCGGTGAGCTTGGTGATCATCTCGCGCTTCTGCTCGTCGTCGAAGACACCTTCGATGAGCTTGACGTTGATGAGGGGCATATTGAACCTCCGGAAGTAGTTGGTCGTTCGACCGACCAAACATAATGCTAGACTCCGGGCATGTCAAGCCACGTCGATCGCAGGGCCGTGCGCGGCCAGGAGACGCGGCTCAAGATCCTCGACGCGGCGCGGGAGATGCTGGTCGAACGCGGCGCCGGCGGGACGAGCACGCGGTCGGTGGCCGAGGAGGCCGGCGTGCCGCTCTCGCTCGTGCACTACCACTTCGGCGGCATGCCGGCGCTGCTGCACGCGGTGCTGGAGCGCGAGAACGAGGAGCTGCTCGAGCGCCAGCGCGCGCTGTACGCGACCCCCGGGCCGCTCGCGGACAAGTGGCACACCGCCTGCGAGTTCCTCGACGCGGACATCCGCTCCGGCTACGTCCGCGTGCTGTGGGAGCTGTGGGCGGCCGGGCTGGCGGACGAGGCGCTCAAGGCGTCGTGGCGCGCCGCGACGGCCGGCTGGCGCGACCTGCTCACCTCAGTGTTCGCGGAGTGGAGCGAGACGCTCGAGCGCGACCTGCCGCTCTCGCCGCGCGCGCTCGCGACGCTGACCGCCAACATCTTCCAGGGCGTCGAGATCGAGCTGCTCGCCGGTGTGCCGCCCGAGGAGGCGCCGCACCGCGAGGTGCTCGACGCGCTGGGCGCGCTGATCGCGCACGCCGAGACGCCGCGCCAACCGCTCCGGCGCCGGTAGGTCTGCGCCTTCGCGCGGTTGCCGCAGACGGCCATCGAGCACCACGTCCGCGCGGCGGGAATGGAGAGCGCCTCTTCGCCGTCTTCCAGGTCGACGGTATTGACGAAATCCTCGATCAGCGGGTCACATGCATCCACTTCTCGCAGCCGGTCTCGCGAACAGCCTGTCCAACGACCGTGTCGCCGCCGCCAAGAAGCGCCGCGCGCGCCGGTTGAGCCTGCGCAGGTCGTAACGTCCGGGCGGTGCTGCCGCCCGGCCCGTCCACTCCCAGCGCCGTGCAGACCTGGGAGTGGCTCGCGCGCCCGACGACGCTGCTGCGCCGCTGTGCCGCGCGCTACGGCGAGCCGTTCACGCTGCGCACGGCCTGGACGGACGCGCCGATGGTCGTGGTCTCGGACCCCGCCGCCGTGCGCGCCGTCTTCAGCGCCCCGGTCGACGTGGCGATCGCCGGCGCCAGCTCGACCTTCCTCGAGCCGTTTGTGGGGCCGAGCTCGATCCTCGTGCTCGACGGCCCCGCGCACCTGCGCCAGCGCAAGCTGATGCTGCCCCCGTTCCACGGCGACCGCATGCGGGCGCACCGCGAGCTGATCGCGGACCTCGCGGCCGCCGAGGTCGAGCGCTGGCCGCTCGGGGAGCCGTTCGCGACGCACGCGCGGATGCAGGCGCTCACGCTCGACGTGATCATGCGCGTCGTCTTCGGCGCCGAGCTGCCCGAGCTGCGCACCGCCATCCGCCGGACGCTCGACATGACGATGTCGCTGCCGCGGATGATGTTCTTCTCGCTCACCGGCAACGACCTCGGCTTCCGGCGCGCGCTCGACGCCGTCGAGGCGGGGCTGACCGCGGCCATCCGCGAGCGCCGTGAGGGCCCGGCTCGCAACGCCGTCCTCGACGACCTGATCGCCGCCGGCGCCGACGACGGCGAGCTGCGCGACCAGCTCGTCACGCTGCTCGCCGCCGGCCACGAGACGACGGCGGGCGCGCTGTCGTGGGCGCTCGAGCGGCTGGCGCGCCACCCCGAGGTGCTCGCGCGGCTGCGCGACGACGAGCCCGGCTACGCGGATGCCGTCGTCAAGGAGGTGCTGCGCACGCGGCCGGTGCTGACGATCGCCGCGCGCAAGCTCGTCGCGCCGTACTCGCTCGGCGGCTGGGAGCTGCCCGCGGGCGTGCACGTCGCGCCGTGCATCTACCTCACCCATCGCCGGCCCGAGCTCTACCCGGACCCGACGGCGTTCCGCCCCGAGCGCTTCCTCGGCGAGGGCGCGCCGGACGCCTACGGATGGATCCCGTTCGGCGGCGGGATCCGCCGCTGCGTCGGCGCCGCGTTCGCCGCCATGGAGATGACCGCGGTGCTGCGCGCGGTGGCGGCGCGGGTAACGCTGCGCCCCGATCGCGCGGCCGGCGAGCGGATGCGCCGTCGATCCCTGACGCTGACCCCTGAGCGGCGCGGAACGGTGATCGCCGAGCCGCTACTTTCAGACGCGCGATGCCGCTCTTCTGTCGCCACAACCGCCTGACCCAGAACTGCCCGATCTGCAGCCGCGAGCTCGGTTCCGAGCACAACGTCAGGGGCTCGGGAGCCGGGCGGACGCGGCCGCGCTCGTCCGCGAGCGCGCCGACCTCGCGGCGCTCGCCCGGGGTGGTGACGCGGCGCGTCGCGCGCGCCGCCGATGACGGCTATCGCAACCCGCTCGTGCCGGGCCTGCGCGCCACCGCCGACGCCGAACGACTGGCCGCGGCGCTGGCCTGGGGCGACGCGCGGCTCGAGCCGCCCGGCCCCCATCCGGCGGTCGCCGAGGAGGCCGACCTGGAGGAGGCGATCTGGCTCGCCTTCCTGCTCGCGCTCGCGAACCCCGACGCGCGCGAGCTGCACACGGCGATCGTCGCCGCCCATCCGAGCTGGGCGAGCGGCGAGCTGCCGGAGATCCCCGGCGTCGACCCCCGCACGGTGCCGGCGTACCGCGCGTGGGCCGAGCGCTCCGGCTCGCAGGCCGAGGCCTTCCTCGGCGAGCCCGGATGGTCGCCGGAGCGCCGCTTCGGGCGCGTGTTCGAGCGCCTCGCGCTGCCGGGCCTGCGCCGCGCCGCGCGCTTCGAGCTGCTGGTCACGCTCGGCGCGGCCGAGCGCATCGAGGTGGCGGCCGACGGCCTGCACCCCGGCAAGGAGGAGGACGAGACCACGATCGCGGCCAAGCGCGTGCTGGTGTCCGGCGACCCGATGCTGCTCGAGCGCCGCGCGGCGGAGCTCGCGCAGCGCTGCGGGATCCGTCTGGGCGCGCTCGATCGCGCGCTCGCCGTCTGGGGCAGGGGCGACGCGCCCACCGTCGAGCCCCCCGCGGGGATCCGCTCGGCGCTGGGCCTGAAGTGAGCCCGGAGATCCGGGCGCTCGACCTCGGCGATCCCCGCACCGTCGACGCGATCGTCGCGCTGCAGCGCGCGTCCTACCGCATCGAGGCCGAGCTGCTCGGGGCGCGCACGCTGCCTGCATTGACCGAGACGGCGCGCCAGTTGCGCGCCGCCGGCGAGATCTTCCTCGGCGCGTTCGAAGGCGAGCGGCTCGTCGGCGCGGTGGCGTGGAAGCGGATTGGGCCGCTCGTCGACGTCCACCGCCTCGTCGTCCATCCCGACCGCTTCCGGCGCGGCATCGCCGGCCGCCTGCTCGACGCGCTCGACGCGCAGGAGCCCGACGCCGAGCGCGCGATCGTCGCCACGGGCGCCGCGAACGCGCCCGCGCGTCGCCTCTACGAGCGCCACGGCTTCACCGCCGTCGAGGAGCGCCTCGTGGGCGGCGCGATCCCGATCATCACCTACGAGCGCCGCGCCGGTCCACGTCCCTAGCCGGCCGCCGGCGCCGCGGCCTGGTCCGGCGGGCGCTCGCCCGCGCTCGGCGCGCCCGGGCTGCGCGGCAGCGAGAGCACGAAACGCGTCCCGCCCCCGGGCCGCTCGGTCAGCGAGAGGGTGCCGGCCATGCGCTCGGCGAGCTCGCGGCCGATCGCCAGCCCGAGCCCGAAGCCGCCCTCCGAGCCGCGGCCGCGGCCGCGGTAGAAGCGCTCGAAGATCCGCTCGCGCTCCTCGGCCGGCACGCCCGGGCCGCGGTCGGCGACCTCGACGGTGGCCGCGGACCCGCCTTCGGCCGCGGTGACGCAGATTGACTCGCCGCCGCCGTAGCGCAGCGCGTTGTCGATCAGGATCCGGACGACGCGGGCGACCGCGTCGGGATCGCCGCGGCCCCAGCACGCTCCCGTCGGCGGCACCAGCTCGAGCGCGATCTCGCGCTCGCCGGCCCGCAGCTCGAACTCCGCCGCCACCGCGCGCGCGAGCTCGCCGAGCTCGACCGCCTCGGAGCGCATCGGCACCGCGGCGTCGAGCCGCGAGAGGTCGAGCAGCTCCTCGGCCAGGGTCGAGAGCCGCAACAGCTCGCGGCGCGCGGTGGCGACCTGCCGCTGCGCGTCGGTGAGGTCGACGTGCCCGTCCTGCAGGTCCTCCTCGAGCAGCTCCATCGTCCCCTGGAGCATCGTCTGCGGCGTGCGAAGCTCGTGCGACGCCGTGGCCACGAAGGCGCGCCGGGCCGACTCCTGGCGGCGCAGCTCCTCCTGCATGCCCCCGAGCGCGCGCGCGAGCTCGCCGACCTCGTCATGGCCGGAGTCGCTCGGCATCGAGGCGGTCGGGCCCTCGGCGGAGATCCGCAGCGCCGCCGCGCGCAGCCGGCCGAGCCGCCGCAGCAGCGTGCTGGCGAGCGCCACCGCCAGCGCGACCGCGACCAGCAGGCCCACGGCGGCAGCCGCCAGCAGCGCCCTCTGCACCTCTTGGACCGCGTTGGCGACCTCGGTCAGGCGGCGGCGGGCGACGACCGCGCCGACGACCCCGCCGTCGTGGTAGAGCGGCACGCCGATCGCGACGTCATCGCCGCGCACGTTCAGCACCGTTTCCTTCAACCGCAGGGTGCGCAGCGCGGCGAGCCACGCCTGGGGCGGGGGCGGGCCGCTCTCGGAGTCGGCGAGGAAGCCCGGCGGTGTCTCGCCGCGCGCCGGCGTGAGGTCGAGGTCGGTCGCGAGCACCCGGCCCGCGGTCTGGTCGGACAGCTCGAACGCCTCGCTCGAGAGCGCGAACTGGCGGTCGAGACCACGCCGGGCGAGCGCGTTCTCGAAGCGCGGCCGAGCGGCCAGCACGGCCGCGCGCAGGCTCTCGATGCTCTGGTCGCGCAGGCGCTGCTGCAGCGGGCTCAGGACGACGGCGGCGGCGGCGCCGAGGGTGACGACGCTCGTGAGCACCAGCGCGAGCAGCAGCCGCCCGCGCAACCCGCCCCACAGGCGCAGCCGGGGCCTCATGCCTCGCGGAAGCGGTAGCCCGTCCCCGGCACGGTGAGGATGAGGCTCGGCTGCTCGGGGCGCCCCTCGAGCTTCTCGCGCAGGTGGCGGATGTGCACGTCGATCGCGCGCGGGTCGCGGTAAGCGCTGTCGCCCCAGATCGCTCGCAGCAGCTCCTGGCGGTTGAACGCGCGCCCCGGGCGCCCCATCAGGCAGGCCAGCAGCTCGAACTCGCTGAAGGTCAGACGGACCGCGCTGCCGTCGACCTCGACCCGCCGCAGCTCGCGGTCGAGCGCCACCGGGCCGATCGCGAGGCTGCCCTCGACCACGCGCCCCTGCGCCCGCCGGAGCAC
>JAXDGC010000229.1:0-19406 GCA_034665245.1 Solirubrobacteraceae bacterium
GCCCACGAGGACCGGATGGGTGACGATCGCGTACTCGTCGATCAGGCCGGCCCGAATCGCGGCCGCCGCGAGCGTGGCGCCCGCGAGGTCGATGGGACCGCCGTCCTCGGCCTTGAGCCTGGCGATCTCGGTGACCGCGTCGCCGGTGACCAGACGGGTGTTCCAGTCGACCGTGCTGGTCGTCGAGGAGAACACCACCTTCGGCATGTCCCGCCAGCGGCCGGCGAACTCGATCTGCGCCGGTGTGGCGCCGGGCTGCTGGTCCGCGGTCGGCCAGTGGGAGCTCATCGTCTCCCACAGCTTGCGCCCGTACAGAGCCAGGCCTGTCGCCCCCACGCGGTCGGACCACCACTGGAACAGCTCGTCGCTCGGCGCGCTCCAGCCGAGGTCGTCGCCGGGCGCGGCGATGTAGCCGTCCAGGCTCAGGTTCATGCCGAAGGTCAGTTTGCGCATGGCGTCAGCCTCCCGTGAGTCGGTATGCGGCGTACAGACCAGCACGGCGCGCAAAAATCATCGGTCAGGCCCACCGAGGGCGGTGTGCCGTAACACTGGTCGCCTCGCGGCGGAACGCTGCGGTCAGCGCTGGACCCGGAAGTGGATGTGGGTCACACCGTCCCCCTCGAGGACCCGGGTGCGCTCGAGTTCGATGTGCTCGGGAGCGAGGTGGTCGAAGAGACGGCGTCCTTGGCCGAGGAGCACCGGGATGAGATGGATCTCGAGCTCGTCGAGGATGCCCGCAGCGAGTGCGAGCTGCGCGGTTGCGGCGCCGTGGACCAGCACGTTCTTGTCGCCCGCAGCCTGCTTGGCCTCGGTCATCGCGGTGCTGACGTCGTTCACATAGGTGACCAGCGGCCACTGCGCCGTATCGATGCCGGGCTCGTGGCGGCTGAGGACGAAGATCGGCACGCCGTCGTGGTGGTCGCCGCCCCAGCCGCCCGCCGGCTCGAAGGTCCCCCGGCCGGCGACGACCGCCCCGGTGGCCATGAACTCGTCGACGACCTGGCGGTCGACGCCGGCCAGACGACGGAATCCCTTGTCGTCGGCCTCGGCACCCGTCAATGCCCACTCGTGCAGGCGGTGGCCGCCGTCGCCGAGCCCGTTGCCAGGCCCTTCGTTCGGCCCCGCGATGAAGCCGTCGAGGGACATGGACATGTAGAGGACGGTTGCGGACACGGTGTCTTCCTGTCGTGGTCTGCGGTTCAGTCGTAGTAGCGCCGGGCACTGGAGCCCACGCGCGTGACGTCCGTGCCGTAGATGTGGATCGAGATCGCCGTGGTGCCGGCCGAGTTGTGGACCCGGTGGATGTCGCCGGGCGGCGCGAATCCGCTGACGTCGCCGGTGTGGTTGTCGCTTCGGCCTATGGGATTGAGGTCGGGATCGAACAACTCTTCGTGCTCGACGCCCTGGATGACGCCGAACACACACCACGTCAGGTGGTCGTGGATGCGTGTCATCTGTCCGGGTCGCCAGACCAGGGCGACGATCGAGAACGAACCGTCGGGCTCGACGTGCAGAGTGTGGCTGCGGTAGCCGTCTGGCGATCCGAGGCGCTGCTCGGCGGTCAGCACATCGGGGCCGGGCAGGTGCCGGCGCAGCTGCTCGGCGACGAGCCGCGCGGTGTCCGACCAGCCGGCGTGCGCGCTGACGGCCGTACGGAGGCCGTCGAGAAGTTCGCTCAGTTCGATCTCGGGGCGAGTCTGTGTCGTCGTCATGCCCGTAGTGTGCGCCAGCGCGACTCATAGGTCCAATGTCAAGTCTTGTGGTGATTGATAGGTAGAGTTGATGCATGCTGGACGTCACGCGGCTGCGCGTCATCGACGCCGTCGCCCGACACGGATCGGTCACCGCAGCGGCAAAGGAGCTGCACTACTCGCAGCCGTCGGTCAGCCACCACCTCGCACGGCTCGAGGCCGAGACCGGCGCGCAGCTGTTGCAACGGGTCGGGCGCGGCATCCGACTCACCCAGGCCGGGCAGCTACTGGCCGATCGGGCGGCCGAGATCATCGGGCGGATCGATGCCGCCGACGCCGAGCTTTCCGCCCACGTCGGGCTCACAACCGGGCGCGTGCGCATGGCCGGCTTCTCGTCCGCCATCGGGTCACTCGTGCCCCGAGCCGTGGCGTCGCTGGCCGGCAGGCATCCCGACCTGCAGGTCACCCTGACCGACACGCATCCGCCCGAGGCGCTGGAGCTCCTGCGTGGGGGCAAGGTCGACGTCGCGGTCATCTTCCGCTACGACGAGACCGAGCCCGAGCCCGACAACGTCCGCCTGCACCACCTGCTCGACGATCCGGTGTACCTGCTGTCGACCCGCCGAGGACGCAAGCTCGCCGCGCTGCGGGACGCGACGTGGATCGCCGGCTGCGAACGGTGCCGCAGCCACCTGCTGTCGCTGTGCGCCGACGAGGGCTTTGAGCCGCGGATCGGCTACACCTCGGATGACATGGTCGTGATGCAGGCGCTGGTGGCCGCCGGACTCGGCGTGGCGACCCTGCCGGGCCTGGCCCTGCGCGCCCACCGGGCCAAGGGCATCGTCGCCAGCAAGCTGCCGGGCTCACAGCGACACGTCTACGCCGCGACGTACGGCGAGCCGCCCGATCCGCCCGCCACGGCCGCGCTGCTGACGGCGCTCACCGAGGCCGCCGAGCTCAGGTGACGGTCGGTGTTGCCGACGCCGGTGGCACTAGGGCGCGCGGTCGAGCTCGAACGTCACGCCGCCGATGTGGATGGTCGCTCCGCTGGTCGACCAGCCCGTGCTGAGGCGCACGCTCACCCGGCGCCCGCCGGACATGTCGACCGGGGTCGGGAACTCGTAGCGCTTGCAGATGGCTTCCGTGTGGTCGCTGGGGTCCTCCTGCTCGACCACGCCGGTCGTACCGGCGGTGGCGGTCTCTCGCCACGTCGAGATGATGACGTCGGCGATCGTCACCGACCCCGTGGCGTTCCAGCACGGCGTCACGGCGCGCAGCCGCATCGCCTTGCCGGCGATCGTGCCGGGAAGTGCCGGATCGACCAACAGGCTGGCTCCGTCGTCCGTCGAGCTCGACACCCAGCCGCCGAAGACATCTGAACGCTTGAGGTTGGGGTTCAGCGAACCCCAGCCGCCCGGCCCGATCGTCACCTCGTAGAGCCCGGTGGCCGAGACGAACCGGCCGGGATCGACCGACCCGGCCGCGCCGGGCTCACCCTTGTCGCCCTTGGCTCCAGGGTCGCCCTGGAGTCCGTGCGCGCCTGCCGGGAGACGGCCCTTGAGGCGGTTGAGCGGCACCGAACGCTTCTTGATGTCCTTGCCGGTCAGCGAGCCGTTGGTGACGTTACGGCCGGTGATCTTGATGGCGGCGTACGAGGTTCCTCCGAGCGCGATGAACAGCGCGAACGTGGCGATGACGTTCGAATACGTGAGATGGCGACCCATCTGGCGACACTAGTCGCTCCCCGCTCACGCGAGCAAGGCCGCGACGACCCCACCGGAACCGAGCCGGCCCGGCCGGTGTATCTCGAGCAGATGCGACGACGATTGATCATGGGTTTCGCCTGCGCCGTGGTGGTCACCGCGGCTGCGCCGCAGGTCGCGGCCGCCAAGGAGAGCGTCGATCTGCGCTCGGGGCCGCCCGCCGCCATCCGGGCCGGCGAGACCTGGAAGGCGGAGCTCTTCGTCCACGCCGGCGCCCGGCAGCTCGCGGCCGCGGACCCGCCGGCGATCCTGATCCACAACGACGCGGACGGCTGGTCGAAGATCTGGGCGAAGCGTGTGCCGGGCGAGCCCGGCGCCTACACCGCGGCCGTCGTCTTCCCCTCCGGAGGCACGTGGACGTACCACGTCCACGATCCGATCGCCGGCGGTGGCTACGACTTCGACCCGGTCGTCGTCGCGGCGCAGGGCAGGTCCGGCGGCGGGTTGACCCTCTGGCTGGTGGTGGGCTCGGCGGTGGCGCTGCTCGCGGTCATCGCCCTACGCGCCCGCCAGCGCTACCAGCTCGCGTAGACGTCGCCGCCGATGACGGCGCGCGAGAGCCGGACCCGCTCGAGGAATGCCTCGCGCTGCTGCGGGTCTTCGAGTGACGTTGCCTTCGCGCGAACCGTCCGCGCCGCGGCGGCCGCGTACTCCGCGTCCGGCGAGCCGGCGGCCGCGAGCACGCGCGCGTGCGTGAAGAGGATCTCCTCGCTCCGCACGGCGGGGACCTCCCCGCCGTGCTTGGTGAGCCTCTCGAGCGCGGCCGTGCTGAGCTCGACGGCCTCGGGCAACCTGTCCTCAGCCAGCGCGACGCGGGCGCGCAGCGAGCCGATCGCGATCGCGCTCCGCGCCCAGCCGAACGTCTCTACGGCTTCGAGGACCGCGTCCGCCTCGCGCAGGCCGCCGGGCGTTCCCTCGGCGAGCAGCAGCTCGGCCCAGTGCGCCTGGACGAGCGGCTCCACCGCGCGGTAGCCGGACGCGAGCGCCTCCTCCCGTGCGCCCACCAGAACATCGCGAGCCTCGGCGAGCCGCGGTGGGTCCCATTCGAGGTAGAGGCGGCCGAGGAGCGCGCGCAGGTAGCCGCGGAGCCCGAGGCTGCTCCGCTCCCCGTCGAAGACGGCGATACCCTCGCGGAGGGTCCGCTCGGCGTCCTCGTAGAGCCCGATCGCCGTGTAGAGCTGGCCGAGGAAGGCCATCGCCCACGCGGCATCTTCGCGCCGGCGGCTCGTGCGCACCGCCTCCACGGTCCGCCCGAGCAGATCGAGCGCTTCTCCATAGCGCCCGAGGTCGAAGGCCGCCACTCCCAGCACGGTCTCCAGGCGCTCGGTCTCGCGAGCGATGGTCGCCGCGTCGAGCAGGTCGGTCAGCGCGCCCTCGGCCATCAACGTGTGCGCCTCCTGCAGCACGTCCCAGCCTTCCGTGAGGCTGACGCTGTCGAGCTGATGGCCGAGGTTCATGAGGATCGCGAACTCCCCCACGACGTCGCCGGCCACGCGCGCCAGCGCCAGCGCCTCCCGATACGCCTCGATGGCCTCGTCCAGCCCGCGGTAGGCGGTCAGGATCCGGCCCGACGCATAGCGGGTGTTCGCCCGCAGCACCGGGTCGCCCGCGGCGTCCGCGGCCTGCTTGCCCTCCTCTGCCAGTGCGACGAGACCGTCCCCGCCGCCCGCCGTGGGGCTGGCGCGCCAGCTCGCCTCGCCGCCGAGGAGGAGCAGGACGATCGCCCGCGCGAACAGCTGCTGCGCCTCGCGCCGGGCGTCCGGCTCGAGGCTCCCGGCGAGCGCGGTGCGAAGCCACGCCACGGCGCGTTCGGCGTTCGCGGCCGTCTCCCGGTCGGCGCCCTCGGCGAACGTCGACTCCGCGACCTCGACGAGCCGTCTCGCCGCCGCCGGCAGGTCGCCCGCGTCCTCGTAGTGCTGCGCGATCTCGAGCAGCGCGTGGCGTGGCGGCGGCTTGTCCTCGGCGATCAGCGCCTCGAGGGCGAGAGCGACGGCGCGGTGACGCCGCCGGCGCTCGTAGGCGCTCCGCGCGTAGCGGCTGTAGAGCAGCTCCTGGAGCACGCTGGGGTCGAAGGAGTAGAGGTTGGAGCGATCGCTCCACCAGTCCTCACCCTGCTCGACGACGATCATCCGGCGCCGCTGCTCGAGCCGTTCGAGGCGATCGAGGATCTCGTCCTCGTCGCGGTCGAGCAGCTTGACGAGCACGGTGGAGAGGAAGCGTCGGCCCTGGATCGCGCCCGACTCGAGCAGCGAACGTTCCTCGTCGTCGAGGTCCGCCACGCGCGGGCGCAGGAGCTCCAGGAGCGTGTCGGGCGTCTGCGCCTGCGCGAGCGCTCCGCTCAGCTGCCAGTCCCCCGGGCTGCCGCCGATCGCCCCGTCGAGCGACCATCCGCCGCCGGTCTGTCGCAGCACGCCCTGCTCCTCGAGCGCCGTCAGGTACTGCTCGACGAACAGCGGGCTGCCGTCCGTGCGGTCGAGGAGCCAATCCGCGAGGTATGGGTCAGGCACGTCGCCGCCGTAGCGCTCCCGCAACAGCGAGTCGATCGTCTCGCGTCCGAAGTCCTCCAGCCTGATCCGGCGCACCGACGGCCGGCTCACCACCGCGGAGCGGACCCGGGCGAGCGTGTGGCGATCGGCGACGAGATCCTCGTCATACGCGACGAGCATCAGCAGCCTGCCGCCGTCGGCGCGGTCGGCGAGGCGGGCGATCACCTCCGTCGAGGGCGCATCGATCCAGTGCGCGTCGTCGAGGACGACGACGAGCGGGATCTCGTCCGCGACGTGCTGGAGCGCGGCGGCGACGTCCGCCGCACGCTCGGCCTGCTGCGCCTCGTGGTCTCCGCCGAGCGCGTAGACGCCGGCGTCGGCGGCGGCCTTGACGCCCAGCGCGGCCAGCTTCCCGATCACCGGGATCAGCTCGACGAGCGACGGGGCGACCTGCCCGACGAGCTCGAGCACGCGCTTGGCCCGATCGGACCGGCGCTCGCGGCTCGTCAACGCGCGCAGGACCTCGCCGAACGGCCCGAGCGGGTTGCCGGCGCTCGTCTCGTAACAGCGCACGGAGACGACCTCGGGCCGCGGAGACGCGTCGCTCGAGGCGACCGCCTCCAGGACCGCATTGAGGAGAAACGACTTCCCGCTCCCGGTCGCGCCGGCGAGGAACACGATCGATCCCTGCCCGGCCACGGCCGCGCGGGCGGCGGACAGCAGCGCATCGAACTCCTGCTCGCGCCCAATCGGAGCCGCCATACCGCGAAGGTCTAACCGGGCTGGGCCGTGGACGCAAGCATGGTGCGGCCCCGGCGATAATGGCGCCATGGCGCGCCGGGTCTCGAGCCCCAGCTTCGTCGGACGCGCAGCGGAGCTGACCGCGCTCCGGGATGCCCTCGAACGCGCGGCGACGGGCGCCCCGGGAGTCGTGCTCGTGGCAGGGGAGTCCGGCGTCGGCAAGAGCCGCCTGCTGTCCGAGCTCGCGGCGGCCGCGCTTGAGAGCGGGGCGCTCGTCCTCCGCGGCGACTGCATCGAGCTCGGCGAGGGCGAGCTGCCCTACGCGCCGATCGTGGGCGCGCTGCGCGACCTCGTCCGGCTGGTGGAGCCCGGCACGCTCGACGAGCTGCCGGTCGCCGGCCGGGCCGAGCTCGCCCGGCTGGTACCCGAGCTGGCGCCGGCAGCGGCGCCGCGGGGCACGCCGTCGCAGCCGGTGCTCTTCGAGGCGGCGCTCGCCCTCTTCGCCCGGCTCGCGGAGGACCAGCCCGTCCTGCTCGTCCTCGAGGACGTCCACTGGGCCGACCGCTCGACCCGCGACCTGTTCGCCTTCCTCGCCCGCAACCTCCGTCGCGAGCGCGTCCTGGTCGTGGCCAGCTACCGCAGCGACGAGCTGCACCGCCGCCATCCCCTGCGTGGGCTGCTCGCCGAGGTGGAGCGCCTGCCCGGGACCGAGCGCGTCGCGCTGGCACGGCTGTCGCTGGCCGAGGTCGAGGAGCAGCTCGCCGGGATCCTCGAGAGCCCGCCGAGCGCCGACCTCGTGGCGCGCGTGCACGCGCGCTCGGAGGGCAACCCGTTCTTCGCCGAGGAGCTCGTGGCGGCGGGCGCCGAGGACCGGCTGCCCGACTCGCTGCGCGACGCGCTGATGCTGCGCATCGAAGCCCTGTCCGACGAGGCGCAGGGGCTGCTGCGCGTGCTCGCCGTCGCGGGCCGTCCGGTGCCTGGCGCCCTGCTCGCCACCGCCGTCGGCGCGAGCGACGACGCTCTGTCGTCCCCCCTGCGCGAGGCCGTCACCCACAACATCGTCACGGTCACCGACGCCGAGGGGCAGTTCCGCTTCCGCCATGCGTTGTTCGGGGAGGCGGTCTACGACGACCTGCTGCCCGGCGAGCGAGCCCGCCTGCACCGTGCCGTCGCGCAGGCGCTGGCCGCCGACCCGGCGCGCGCGGGCGCGTCGGAGAGCATCGGCGCCGCCGAGCTCGCCCACCATTGGCACGCCGCGCACGACCTTCCGGCCGCGCTCATCTCGGCGGTGAGGGCGGGCATCGCCTCGCGCTCCGCCGGCGCGCTGGCCGAGGCCGCGCGCCAGTTCAGCGTCGCGCTCGAGCTCTGGGACCAGGTGCCCGGCGCCGAGGAGCGCGCGGGGATCTCGCACGGGGCGCTGCTGCAGCAGACCGGGGAGACCGCCCATCTGGCCGCCGACCACGACCAGGCGGCCGCGCTGCTGACGCTCGCGGTGCACGAGCTCGAGGATGCCGGCGACGCGACCGCGGCAGCCCTGGCGCAGTCCCAGCTCGGACGCTGCCTGTGGGCGGCCGGACGCAGCAGCGAGGGGCTCGCCGCCCACTCGCGGGCCGTCGAGCTGATGCCGGCCACCCCGACCGCGGAGCGGGCCGAGGTGCTCGCGCTGCTCGCTCGCACGCTGATGCTGAAGGACCGGGTGCCCGAGTCACTGCCGGTCGCCGAGGAGGCGCTGGCGATCGCTCGGGCGGTCGGCGCCCGGCAGCCGGAGGGGCACGCGCTGAACACGCTCGGAGTCGACACCGCGCAGCTCCTCGACCGCGAGGCCGGGATCGAGCACGTCCGAGCGGCGCTCCAGATCGCCGAGGAGCTGGGTGCGCGCGAGGACATCGGCAGCGGCTACATGAATCTCGGCGATCTGATCGACCAGTCCGGCCGCATCGAGGAGGCGGCCGAGCTCGCGATCGAGGGGATCGCCGTCTGCGAGCGCGTCGGCGTCGGGCGGCTGTTCGGCCCGTTCCTCGGAGGCGAGATCTCGCTGCGGCTGATCCGGCTGGGTCGCTACGGGCACGCCGAGCGGCTCATCGACCAGGGACTCCGGCTGCAGCCGACCGGGCTCGCCCAGGTGGGACTGCACCAGGCGCGCGCGCAGCTCCTGATCGAGCGCGGCGAGCCGGAGCTGGCGGCGCCCGAGCTCGAGCTGGTCCGGAACATCGTCGCGCGCGCCGACGACGTGCAGTGGCTGGCGCCGTTCGTGGCGACCGAGATGGAGCTGGCGCTGTGGCGCGGCGACGCGGATGCGGCGGCGGGCGTCGCCGAGCGCGCCCTCTCGCGGCTCGGCGGGGCCGTCTACGTCTCCCAGATCGCGCCGCTGCATGCCCACGCGCTGCGCGCCGAGGCCGACCGGCGCGCGCGGGCGCGGGCCCGCTCCGAGCCGGCGCCGCCCGACCGCACCGGCGAGCTGCGCGCCGGCGTCGGCGACCTGCTCGGTCCACGCTCCGGCCCGGAGGTCCATGCCTGGGCGGCGCTCGCGCGCGCCGAGGCGGAGCGTGCCGACGACGGCGCCGGCGCAGCCGGCTTCGGGGAGGCCGCCGGCCTGTTCGCCGCGCTCGCGATGCCGTTCCGGACCGCGTACGCGCGCTTTCGCGAGGTCGAGGCCGCGCTCGCGGAGGGCGCTCGCGGGCGTGATGTCGCCGACCGGCTCGGCGACGCCCGGGCGCTCGCGAGCGAGATCGGCGCGACGCTGCTGCTCGCGGAGATCGAGGGCCTCGCGAGGCGCGGCCGCGTGCCGCTCGCCACGACGGACGAGGTCGAGGCGGTCGCCCCTCCGCCGAGCGACCATTTCGGGCTCACCCCGCGCGAGCTCGAGGTCCTAGCGCTCGTCGCCGAGGGACACACGAACCGCGAGATCGGCGATCAGCTCTACATGAGCGACAAGACCGCGAGCGTCCACGTCTCGCGGATCCTCTCGAAGCTCTCGGTCCGCAACCGCGGCGAGGCGGCGGCCACGGCCCACCGCCTCGGCCTCACCTGAGGGGGCTCAGGCGGTGGCCGGGCGGCGGCGCAGCTGGAGCCAGCGGCGGCTCGGGCGCTCGCTGCGCACGCGGCGCGCGGCGCCGGTCGTGCGGCGGGAACGGTCGGCCGCGGCGAGGAGGTCGGCGCGCTGCTCGGCGGCTGCGATGGAGGTGAGCTGGGAGTTCATGGCGGTGCCCCTTCGGTCGGTTGAGGCGAACCTATGGCTGAGGCCCCGGGGCGCACATCGGGCACATGCCTACGGTTGAGGGGCCGGAGGCCTTACCTGGCCGGTTCAGCCGGGCAGCGCGGCGGTGCTCAGGCCCGCCGCGCCGAGGCGCTCGATCAGCTCGCCGTGATCGCCGGTGTGCTCGAGCGCGTCGAGCAGGCGCGGCGCCCAGTCCTCCGCGTAAGCGGTCAGGACCGCGCTGTCGAAGACGAGCTCGCCCTCGACGGGCTGATGGCGCAGGCTGCTGAACTGCCCCCGCCGCGGCCAGCAGGCGCCCACGAGCGTGTCGCCGTCGAGCAGGCGCGCGCCCCCGGGGAGGCCGTAGTCGAGGCCCTCGCCGGGCAGGCACGAGGCGATGTCGAAGCCGGCGTCGAGCAGCCTCGCCAAGTAGTCGTCGAAGCCCGTGGACTCGTCCAGCAGCGCGCGCAGCCGCCCCTCGGTGACCGGGTCGTGCGCCTGCGCGTCGATGAACGGATGGACTCCGGGCGGGAGGCCGGCGTCCTCGCCCGGCGGCCCGGGCGGCGGAGGCGGCGGGCCGCCGGCTCCCGCCGGCGGGGCGGCCGTCGAGCGCAGGGTCCCCGGGTTGTCGCGGACGACGAGCACGAGCCGCCCCTCCCGGTAGATCGCGAAGTGGCGCACGTCGCGCTCGGTCACGGGCTGCCTCCGGGCGGCGCGCCCGGGGGCCCGGGCGGTGGCTTGGGCGGGTTGGCGCACTTGCCCCCCAGCTTGAGCCTGCCGTCGGACTTGAGGTCGTTGACGGTCTTGTTCTGGTAGAGGCGGTCGAGCAGCGCGAGCATCTCCTTCGGCTCGTTGGCCTTGATCCAGGCGCGCCCGTTGCGCCGCGCCTGCCCGGTCGTCGCGTCGGAGCCCATGTTGGTCCCGAGGTAGGCGTTCGAGAGCTGGGCGAAGTACTCGTAGTCGCTCTGCGAGGCGTAGCACTCGAAGACCCGCCGGGCATCGTCGGTCAGGCCGTTGAGGTGCTTGAGCCACTTCTTGTCGGTCCAGCCCGCCGCCTTCCAGGTCTTGGGGGCGGTGGGGCTCACCCGCGGGCCGTCGACCCACTTCTTCGTCAGCTTCGACGCGCTCCCGCTGGTCGCCGTGCGCCGGGCCTCGTAGGCCTTCGAGATGACCTTCTTGTCGTCGTCGCTCAGGCCGTAGCCATGCAGGACGTGGGCGAACTCGTGGGTCGTCGTCGAGTAGCCCTCGGTGTAGCCGCCCTGGGCCGCCCCGGCCGGCACGGTGACCGCCCCGGTGCCGTCCTTGCGCTCCTCGAAGACCTTCGGATCGGGGTCGCCGCCGAGCAGGTTCTCCTCGGTGAT
The DNA here is from genome assembly GCA_034665245.1 of Solirubrobacteraceae bacterium. Classification (GTDB taxonomy): domain Bacteria; phylum Actinomycetota; class Thermoleophilia; order Solirubrobacterales; family Solirubrobacteraceae; genus DASQFQ01. The sequence goes on from JAXDGC010000229.1 coordinate 11,239, forward strand.
CGCCGCATAGACGTTCGAGCCGACCAGCACGTTGCCGACGCCGCGGACGTGCGCCCACGGGCGCCCGTCGAACGTGTTGCCGGGGCCGCCGCCGCTGTCGTCCGTCGCGAGTGACTTGAACTCGGCGAGCTCGGTCATCTGCTTGTCGCGCGGCACGATCACCGCCTGCACGGGCTTCTTGACCATGCGCATCGCCACGTCCTTGTCGCCGAGCTCGGCGGAGATCAGCCGCATCGCCTCCTTGCGCGCCGCCGGGACGTGGGTCGAGACGACCATGATCGCCGCGGCGAGGTAGGCGAAGCGCCAGGAGGAGAGCTGCGGCTCCATCTTGTCGAGCCACGCGTGGAAGCCCGCGAGCTCGTGCAGCCGCGCCTCGGGGATGCCGTCGATGACCGTGCGCCAGTTGCCCGTCTTGCTCACGGCGGCGGCCTCGATCAGCTGCGTCGCGGAGGTGAACGCGTAGCCGGGCTCCCAGCCCTCGATCGTCTTCGCCTTGCCGTCGGCGCCCGTGACGCGGTACTTCCACTCGCCGAGCGCCTTGTTGAAGTCAGAGCGGATGATCTCGTAGATCTGGCCGGAGTCGCTGGAGATCAGCTGCCCCGCCTGCGGCTTGTCCCCGAACTTGCGCGCGAGCCGTTGCCGGCTCAACAGCGCCCCGACGGCCCGGTTGCCGATCGTGCGGTGCAGCAGCTCGACGCCGGCCGGACCGCGCGCCACCGGTACGCGCGGTTCTTCCGCCGGCTTGGGCTCCACTGCCGGCTTGGCGTGCGTTTGCGTCATCGAGCAGGTCCCGGGCCGACCGTACTAGACGGCACCAGCGCCGCCAAGGACGCATGGGCAGCCAATCGGGCGGCCCTGCTTCGCCGCCCTTTAGCGGCGCGGATAGCCTGGACCCGTGGTCTTCAGGCGTGCGCCAACTCCCCTCGTCGTGGCCGCGGCGTGCACCGCCGCCGCCGCCCTCGTCTGGCTCACGGCGTACAACCTGGCGCCGTTCGCGGCGATCGACGCGCGGACGCTCGACGGGTTCGTCGGCCTCCTGGGACCCCGGACCGCGATGCCGGCCGAGCGCATCTCGCAGCTCGTCGATCCAGGCCCGTTCGCGCTCTTCTCCGCAGCGCTCGTGCTGCTGGCGCTCGCCCGGCGTCGCCCGCGGACGGCGATCGGGATCGCGGCCATCCTCGCGGGCTCGAACGTCACCACGCAGCTGCTCAAGCCCGCGCTCGCCCTGACGCCGGTCGTCCCGGGGACGGACACGGCATCGTGGCCGAGCGGCCATGCGACCGCGGCCATGGGGCTCGCGCTCTGCCTCCAGCTGGCCGTGCCCCAGCGGTGGCGACCCACGGCCGCGGCGGTCGGCGGGCTCTTCGCCCTCGGCGTTGCGTCCTCGGTCCTGATCCTCGACCACCACGAACCGAGCGACGTCGTGGGCGGCTTCCTCGTGGCCGGGGCGTGGACCGCCCTCGGCGTGGCGGCTCTGCGCGCAGCCGCCGCGCGCCGGCCGGTGGCGGCCGAGGACAGCCCCGCCCCGCGGGCCGCCGCCGCGCTCGTGCCCGTCGGAGCCGCCGTCGCCGCGCTGATCGCGACGGCGAGCGTGGTCGTGATCGCCAACTGGACGGCCGCGCTCGACTACGCCGCGGATCACACGACCTTCATCGCCGGCGCCGGCGTCATCGCGCTCGGCGCGATGGGCATGTCCGCCGCCGCGTCGCTGGCGCTCCCGCGGACCTGAGCGCGGCTATCGCATGCTGCCGGACGGGTCGACGGCCGCCCCGCGCAGCCGCAGCTCGAAGTGCAGGTGCGGGCCCGTGGACTCGCCGGTCGAGCCGACCGCGCCGAGGCGCGTGCCCGCGGCCACGCACGCGCCGCGCCGGACTCCGATGCGTGACAGGTGCGCGTACCAGCTCGTCATGCCCAGCCCGTGCCGGAGGATGACGAGCTTCCCGTAGCCGCCGCTGTCGCGGCCCGCGAACTCGACGCAGCCCGCCGCGCCGGCGTGCACCGGGTCGCCCATCGAGGCGACCAGGTCGAGGCCGGGGTGGAAGTACGCGCCGCGCGGGCCGAACCCGTCGCCGACCGCGGCGGCGACCGGGCGCAGGAAGCGCAGCGGCGAGCGCGGCGGCGGGCGGTGCAGGGCGACGAGGGTGGCCGCGCCCGCGACACCGTCGGCGCCGAGCCCTGCCCAGGCCTGGAAGCGGCGCAGCGCCGCGTCCGTGCGCGGGCCGAGGCCGCCGTCGACCGCCCCGGACGGGAAGCCGTGGCCCGCGAGGAGGAACTGCAGCGCAGCGACGTCCCAGCCGCGCGCCTGCTGGGCGAGCGGCCGGCTGCCGAGCCGCGGCCGCCCGCGGCGGCCGAGCGCGCGGCGGGTCCGCGGGCCGGCGACGCCGTCGACCGTGAGGCCCTTGCGCGCCTGCACGCGGCGGACGGCCGCGCGGGTCGCGGGGCCGGCGACGCCGTCCACGCCGCCCGCGTAGACGTGCACCGCGCGCAGAGCGACCTGCAGCGCGGCGACGTCGGCGGACGGCCGCGCGGCGGCGGGCGCGGCCGCGAGCGCGCCGATCGCGAGGGCGACCATGCCCGAGGCGACGAGGGTCCGTGCCACGGGCGCAAGCCTAGAAACCGGCGGGCCACCGGTGACAGCCATGGGCGCGATCTTGCAGGTGAAGATGCGCCGCGAAGGGGTAGTCGGAGTCTCGTGGGGGGAGGTCGAATCGTGAGGCTGGCGGGACTCGTGGCGTTGCTGCTGCTCCTGCCCGCGGCATCGGCGGCGGCGAAGCCCGCGCCCGACCCGCTGCAGCGCTACGCCAAGGACACCTGGGCGTCCTTCGTCGCGATGACCGACGCGCAGAGCGGGCTGCCGGCGGACGCCCTCAACGCCGACGGCACGACCAGTGTCCAGACCTCGACCACGAACATCGGCGCGTACATGTGGAGCGCGCTCGTGGCCGAGCGGCTGCGCATCATCAGCCACGCCGAGACGGTCGACCGGCTCGGCAGGACCATCACGACGCTCGAGCACATGGAGCGCCACGCGCCGAGCGGCCAGTTCTACAACTGGTACGACCATCACACGGGAGCGAAGCTGACGACCTGGCCGCCGACCGGCGCCGCGGTCACGCCGATCCTCTCCTCGGTCGACAACGGCTGGCTCGCGGTCGGGCTGCGCGTGGTGGCGAGCCGCGTGCCGGAGCTGCGCGCGCGGGCGCAGGCGCTGTTCGACTCGATGGACTTCGGCTTCTACTACCGGCCAGACGTCAACCGGATCCTCTTCCACTACGTGCCCAGCACCGGCGACGGGCCCTGTTGCTACGACACGACCGTCTCCGAGAGCCGGATCGCCAGCTATATCGGGATCGAGAAGGGCGAGATCCCGCAGCGTGAGTACTACGGCACCAACCGCTCGTTCCCGGAGTCCTGCGACTGGTCGTGGGTCGAGACGCGGCCGGCCGGCTTCACCCGCAGCTATCTCGGCCAGAGCGTCTACGAGGGCTCCTATGCCTACAACGGCACGCGCGTGACGCCGTCGTGGGGCGGCAGCATGTTCGAGGCGCTGATGCCGTCGCTGTTCGTGCCGGAGGAGCGCTGGGGACCGGGCAGCTGGGGATCGAACCACCCGCTCACCGTGCGCGCGCAGATCCACCACGGGCTGGTCGACGCCGGCTACGGCTCCTGGGGCTTCTCGCCGGCCAACAAGCCCGAGGGCGGCTACGACGTCTACGGCGTCGACGCGATCGGGATGGACCCGAACGGCAACCCGTCCAACGAGGACCACACGCTCGTCGACCACGGCTACCCGGGCTGCCCCGGGCGCGACCCGAAGCCGGACCCGCCGCCGTCCGCGTACACCAACGGCGTCGTGTCGCCGCACGCCGCCTTCCTCGCCCTCCGCTGGGCGCCGCGCGAGACCGTCGACAACCTGCGCCGGCTCGAGCGCATCTCCCCCGACATGTATGGCAAATGGGGCTTCCGCGACAGCGTCAACGTCCAGACGCATAAGGCCTCGGGCTCGTACCTCTCGCTCGACCAGGGCATGATCATGGGCGCGATCGGCAACGCGCTCGGCGGTGACGTGCTGCGCCGCGCCTTCGTCACGCAGGCCACCGAGCGCAAGGTGCGCCCCCTGATCGGCGTCGAGGAGTTCAACAGCCGACCACGCGGCTGCACGATCACCGGCACGCCCGGCGACGACCGCCTGCGCGGCACCTCCGGCGACGACGTGATCTGCGGCCTCGGCGGCAACGATCGGATCGACGCGCGCGGCGGCGACGACGCCGTCTTCGGGGACGCCGGAAGCGACCGCGTCGAGGGCGGAGACGGTGCGGACACGCTCTACGGCGATGACGGCGCGGACGCGCTGTCCGGCGGTCGCGGCGACGACGTGCTCTCGGGCGGTCCGGGCGTGGACCGCCTCACCGGCGGCCCGGGCGCGGACTTCACCGCCGATTAGCTGAGCGGTTCGACCCAACGCTGATCGAGTCGCGGCCGCGTCCGTGGGCGTGCGGGGGTACAGTCGCGCCGAGGGCCATGGCCGCGAGAATCACGGACGAGCGAGACGGACGGATCCTGCCTGCGACGCACTGGGCGAGCCTCGTCGTGTTCGTGATCCTCGTGCCCGCGCTGATGATCCTCTGGGGGCTGCCGGACCGCACCGCGGACGCGTGGGCGTGGACGATCAAGCCGGATCTCACGCCGATCTTCCTCGGCGCGGGCTACGGCGCCGGCGCGTACTTCTTCCTGCGCACGTTCCTCGCCAGGCAGTTCCACCCGTCGGCGGCCGGCATCTTCGGCGCCGCGTTCTTCGCGACGCTGATGCTGATCGCGACGCTGATCCACTGGGACCGCTTCAACCACGGCGACGCGCCGCTGGTCGGCGCGGTCGTCTTCTACGGCTGGGTCACCGTCTACGTCGTCTCGCCGCCGATCGTGCTCGCCCTGTGGTGGTTCAACCGCCGTACCGACTCCGGCCGGCCGGCGCCCGGCGAGGCGATCGTGCCCGCGGCTGTCCGGCGGGCCGCACTGCTCTTCGCGGCCGGAGCGTTCGTCGCCGCCGCGGTGTTCTTCCTCGCGCCGGCGACGGCGATCGACATCTGGCCCTGGACCCTGACGCCGCTCACCTCGCGCGTGCTCGGCTCCTTCACCGCGCAGGTCGGCATCGGCGCGCTGCTGGTGTCGATGGACCCGCGCTGGAGCGCGTGGAAGCTGATCGTCCAGACCTTCTTCGTCGCGACGGCGCTGCTCCTCGTCGGGGCGATCCGCGCGTGGGAGGACTTCGATTCAGCCAACGTCATGACCTATCTCTACGTCGGCGGCCTCGTCGCGTGCGATCTCGCCCTGCTGCTGCTGTACCGCAACATGGCCCGCCAGGAGCGGCGTGGCGCAGTGAGGGACTAAGCCTCGACCGCGCGCAGCGAGACGATGTGCGCCGGGTTGACGCCGAGCGGGCGGCCGCTCTCCGCCTCCTCGAGCCACGCGATCTGCATGATCGACCCGCGAGCGGCCGCGATGATCGCCTTCTCGACGTCGGCGGGATCTCCACCGACCTCGTGGCGGTCTCCGTTGACCAGCGTGATCTCGGTCGGCACGCGCGGAAGTCTACGGACGCAGCCAGCCGCCAAGCCGCCGCTCGAGCTCGCCCGCCAGCGCGAGCAGGGTGCGCTCCGACCCGCGGCGGCCGATCAGCTGCACGCCGACCGGTAGCCCGGCGTCCGAGCGCATGACCGGGACACATGCGGCCGGGAGCCCGAGCGCGCTGGCGTAGGTCGCGAGCGTGAGCTTGCCGCCCGGGCGGGTCGCGACGCCGTCGATCTCGGCCGACCACGCGCCGCCGAGCGGCGGGGCCACCTCGGGCGCCGCCGGGCAGACGGCCACGGGATGCTGCTCGAACCAGCGGTCTGACTCCACCTCGAGCCGGGCGAGCTGCGCCGACGCGGTGAAGTAGGCCGCCCAATCGGGCTCGAACCCGCGCGCGGCGGCGATCATGTCGCGGATGTAGGGCGAGAGCTCGTCCTCGCGCCCGGCGACGAACGCCGGCAACGCGCCGAACAGCTCCGCCCCCAGCATCGCGTCGAACGCCGATCGCACCTCGGCAGGGTTCGGCGGCGCGGCCTCCGCGACCTTGTAGCCGGCGTCGCCGAGTGCCGTCGCGGCGCGGCGCACCGCCGCCCGGCAGTCGCGGCTGACCGGTTGGAGCCCGTCTTCCTCGAAGACCGCCACGCGGGCGGGCCGCTCCGGCGGCAACGTCCGCGGGGCGAGCACGCCGAGCGCGAGCCCGAGGTCCCCCGCAAAGCGCGCCATCGGGCCGACGACGGCCATCAGGCGGACGCCCGGGCTCATCGGCAGCGGAGGGTGCTCGGCGAACGGCATCGTGTCGCGACCCGGCTTGAGCCCGAACACGCCGACGAAGTGGCACGGGTTGCGAATCGAGCCGCCGAGGTCGGACCCGAGCCCGAGCGGAGACATCCCCGAGGCGAGCGCGGCCGCCTCGCCGCCCGAGGACCCGCCGGCCGTGCGCGAGCGGTCGTGCGGGTTCGCGGTCGCACCGAACAGCGGGTTCACGGAGTCCCACCAGGCGGCGAACTCCGACACGTTCGTCTTGCCGAGGAGGATCGCGCCGGCGCCGCGCATGCGGCGGATCACCTCCGCGTCGCGCTCGCTGACGTGGTCGGCCAGCAGCTTCGAGCCGTTCGGCGCGCGCATGCCCGCCACCGCGATCGGGTCCTTGGCGGTGAACGGCACGCCGTGCAGCGCACCGACCGCGTCGCCGCGCGCCAGCGCCGCATCAGCCCCGATCGCCTCCTCCCTCGCCGCCTCGAGGCGCGGCAGCACGAGCGCGTTGATCAGCGGGTCGCGTTCGGCGATGCGGGCGGCGTGGGCGTCGAACAGCTCGACGGCGGAGAGCTCGCGCTCGCGGACCGCGCGCGCCATCCAGACGGCAGAGCGCTCGACCACACCGCGACTCTCGCAGCTTCCTGGCACGATCGCGACCATGACGCTCGACGACCTGATGAACCGTGAGCTCGAGCGCTTCCGCGCCGGGCACCCGCGCTCCCACGCGCTGGCCGAGCAGGCGAAGGGCTCGCTGCTGGCCGGCGTGCCGATGCACTGGATGGTGCGGTGGCCCGGCGGCTTCCCCGTCTTCGCCGCGGAGGCCGAGGGCGCCCACTTCCGCGACGTCGACGGTCACGAGTACGTCGACTTCTGCCTCGGTGACACGGGCGCGATGACCGGCCACGCGCCGGCGCCGGCAGTGCGCGCGCTCGCGGCGCAGGCCCCCCGCGGTATCACGCTGATGCTGCCGAGCGAGGACGCGCTGTGGGTGGGCGAGGAGATGACGCGGCGGTTCGGCCTGCCGTACTGGCAGTTCGCCCTGACCGCGACGGACGCGAACCGCTTCGCGCTGCGGATCGCCCGGGCGGTCACCGGGCGGCCGAATGTGCTGGTGTTCAACTGGTGCTACCACGGCACCGTCGACGAGACGTTCGCGGCGCTGGCGAGCGACGGCAGCGTCGTCGCCCGCGAGGGCACGGTGGGCCCGTCGGTGCCGGCGGCGGAGACGACGCGCGTCGTCGAGTTCAACGACGTCGACGCGCTCGAGCGCGAGCTCGCCCACGGCGACGTCGCGTGCGTCCTGGCCGAGCCCGCGCTGACCAACATCGGGATCGTGCTGCCGGAGCCGGGCTATCACGACGCGCTGCGCGAGGCGACGCGCCGGGCGGGCACGCTGCTGATCATCGACGAGACGCACACGATCTGCGCCGGCCCGGGCGGCTACACCGCCGCCCACGGCCTCGAGCCCGACATCCTCACGATCGGCAAGCCGCTCGCCGCGGGCGTCCCGGCTGCCGCGTACGGGTTCAGCGCGGCGGTGGCGGAGCAGGCGAACGCGGCGATCGAGGAGCAGCTCGCCGACATCGGCGGCATCGGCGGCACGCTCGCCGCCAACGTGCTGTCGCTCGCCGCCATGCGCGCGACACTCGCCGAGGTGCTGACCGAGGCCGCGTTCGAGGGCATGATCGCGCTCGGCGAGCGCTTCGAGGCCGGCGTGCGGCAGGTCATCGACTCACACGCGCTGGACTGGCACGTGACGCGGCTCGGCTGCCGCGTCGAGTACCTGTTCCACGCGGAGCCGGCGCGCACGGGCGCCGAGGCCGCCGCGGCCGGCAACGAGGCGC
>JAXDGC010000230.1:0-3660 GCA_034665245.1 Solirubrobacteraceae bacterium
GCCGGGCCGACGTGGAGCTCGTGCGCGCCGCGCCGGGTCGCCTGCTGGCGACCCTCGACGAGCTCAACGCCCGTGCCGACGTGCGCTTCGCCGAGCCCGACGGCCTCGTCACCGCGCAGAGCGACGACCCTCTGTGGGCGAGCATGTGGGGCCTCGACAACAGCGGTCAGACCGGGGGCGCCGCAGACGCCGACATCGACGCCCCGGAGGCATGGGCGCTGTCCACCGGCGCCGGCCAGACGGTCGCGGTCGTGGACAGCGGCGCCGAGTTCGACGCCCCGGACCTCGCGGGCCGGTTCGCGACCAACCCGGGCGAGAGCGGCGGCGGCAAGGAGACCAATGGGCTCGACGACGATGCCGACGGCTTCGTCGATGACTACCGCGGCTGGGATTTCGTCACGGCCGACAACGACCCGACCGATCTCAACGGGCACGGCACCGGGGTGGCCGGCGTCACGGCCGCCAACCGCGACAACGGCATCGGGGCGGTCGGGGTCGCGCCCTCGCTCGCGCTGCTGCCGCTGCGCGTGCTCGACGCCGGCGGCTCGGGCACCGACCTCGGGGTCGCCGAGGCGTTCGACCTCGCGGGCGACCTGCACATCCCCATCGTCAACGCGAGCCTGGGCGGCGCCGGGCACTCCCAGACCCTCGAGGACGCGGTGGCTGCGCACCCGAGCACGCTCTACGTGGTCGCGGCCGGCAACGGCGGCGGCGACGGGGTCGGTGACGACAATGACGGCAGCGACCCGGTCTATCCGTGCGCGCTGCCCGAGGGCAACGTGGTGTGCATCGGCGCCTCCGACGCGAACGACCACCGGGCGAGCTTCTCCAACTTCGGCGCCACCAGCGTCGACCTCTTCGCTCCCGGCGTCGAGATCGTCATCACCTCCAACAGCTGCCCCGGCGGCTGCTATTTCAGCGGCACGTCGGCCGCGGCACCGCACGTGGCCGGCATCCTCGCGCTGATGCGCGCCCACGCGCCGTCGCTCACCGCCGCGCAGCTCAAGGCACGCCTGCTGGCCGGCGGCGACCGCGTCCCCGCCCTCAACGGCTTCTCGGTCAGCGGGGCGCGCGCCAACGCGCTCGCCGCGCTCAACGCCACGGATGCCCCCGGCACAGACCCCGACGGCGACGGCCGAGCCGGTGCCGCCGACAACTGCCCGGCCGTGAGCAACCCCGGCCAGGCCGACCACGACGCCGACGGCGTCGGCGACGCGTGTGACGCCGACGACGACAACGACGGTCGCGCCGACAGCGCGGACAACTGCACGGCCGTGGCCAACCCGGACCAGCTCGACGGCGACGCCGACGGCCTCGGCGACCTCTGCGACCCGACTCCGTCCGGATCCGCCGTCGACGCCCTCGCCACCTCGCCCGCGCTCGGCATCCTCAGGCGCGCGCCGCGGCTCTCGAAGCCGTCGCTGAGCCGCTCGCGGGTGACCCGCCGCAAGCCGGCGATCCTGAAGCTGCGCCTCGACCGCGCCGCCACCGTGCGGCTGATCGCGACGCACAAGACGGGCCACGGCTACCGCCGCGCGTTCCTCGTGGCGCTCAAGCGCCCTGCCGGCGTCAGCCGCTACAAGCTCACGGCCAGCTTCGGCCACCGCAGGCTGCCGCGCGGCCAATATCGGCTCAAGGTCGTCGCGCTCGACGGCAGGCTCGCCTCGCGGACGTACACGCTGCGCTTCCGCGTCCGCTAGGACGAGCCCCGCCACAGGACCCGCAGGGCCGGCGGCTTGCGGAACACGAGCCCCCGCGGCGCGGCCGCGTGGTCCGGGTCCAGGCGCAGCTGCGGGAGCCGGGCGAACAGCCGGCCGACGGCGGTTTGGGCCTCGAGCCTCGCCAGGTGCATCCCGATGCACACGTGCGGCCCACGCGCGAAGGCGAGGTGGCGGCCGGCGTTGGCGCGCGTGATGTCGAAGCGATCCGGGTCCGGGAACTCCGCGGGATCGCGGTTCGCGGCCGTCACCGAGATCCGGACGAGCTCGCCGCGCCCGATCGCGGCCCCGCCGAACGCGACGTCGCGCGTGGCGTAGCGATCGAGCACCGCCGCCGCCGGCTCGAGGCGCAGTGACTCCTCGACGGCGCCCGCGAGCAGGTCCGGCTGCCCCGCGAGCCGTGCGCGCTGGTCGGGATGGGTGAGCAGGTGCATGACCGCGTTCGCGATCATCCCCTCGGTCGTCTCGATGCCGCCGAACATCAGTACGGCGGCGTTCGAGACGACCTGCTCGCGCTCGAGCCCGGCCGCGTCCTGCGCGACGGCGGCGACGAGCGAATCGCCGGCCTCGCCCTCGATCGCCGGGCCGAGCGCGTCGCGGAGCCGCGCGAACGAGGTCCGGCCGCGCTCGCTGAGCGGCCCGCCCTTCGTGATCTCGTCGACTGCGCCGACGATGCCGTCGTACCAGCCCAGCACCACCTCCGGGCTCGTGCCCCGCAGGCCGAGCGCGTGCATCACGACGGCGGCCGCGAGCGGGCCCGCGACGCTCCGCCGCAGATCGGCGCGCCCGGCGGGCGCGATCGCGTCGATCAGCCGCTCCGTCTCCGCGACGACCAGCGCGCTGAAGCGCTCGCGCACGGGCTCGAGGCGGAACGGGCCGGCGAAGGGCGCCCGGTGGCGAGTGTGCTCGCCGCCGTCGAGGGTCAGCATGCTCGGCCCCACGACGCGGCCGGTCGAGAATCGCGGGTCGTCGACCGTGAACGTCTCCGCGTCGTTCATCACCTGCATCGCCAGGTCGCGCCGCGTCACGAGCCACCCGTCGAGCACGTCGACCCACGCCACGGGCTCCTCTTCGCGCAGCCGCGCGAGCAGCGCATAGGGCTCGTCGAAGTCGGCGAGCGTCGCCGTCGCGCCGAGGCCCATGCCCGCCCGTGGCTCAGGCCATGCCGGCGTCGATCAGCTCGCGCCAGATCTCCGCCTGGTCGACGACCTCGACGCCGAGCTTCTCGGCCTTCGCGGTCTTGCTCGCGCCGACGTTCTCGCCGCAGATCAGCATGTCGGTGCTGGCCGAGACCGACGATGCCGTGGTCGCTCCCGCGCGCTCGCAGAGCCGCTGGAACGCCGGCCGCGGCACCTTCTCGCCGCTGCGCGGGTCGGCGATCGTGCCCGTGATGACCACCGTCTTGCCGGCCAGCGGCGCGTCGGAGGCGACCTGCGGCGGCAGGTCCTCCTCGAGCACGTCGAGCTCGACGCCGAGCTCGCGCATCCGGACGAGCTCGGCGCGCATCGCCTCGCGGTTGAGGTGGGCCTGCAGGCTGGCGGCGACCTTCGGGCCGATGTCCTCGACCTGCTGGAGCGCCTCCTCGTCGGCGTCCGCGACCTCCTCGAGGCTGCCGTAGCCGGCACGGCAGAGCCGCGTCGCCGCGGCCTCGGAGGCCATCGGGATCGCCAGGCCGATCAGCGCGCGCCGCAGGCCCACGCGGCGGCTGTGGTCGATCGACTCGATCATGCGGTCCGCCGAGATCTCGCCGATGCGGTCGAACCCGAGCAGCGTCTCGCGGTCGAGCGCGTAGAAGTCCGACACGCGCTCGAGCAGCCCGGCCTCGTTGAGGCGCTCGATCCACACCGGGCCGACCGCCTCCATGTCCGCGGCGGCGCGCGAGGCCCAGTGGATGAGGCGCCGCACGGTCTGGGCGGGGCACGCGACGTTGGTGCAGTACAGC
>JAXDGC010000231.1:0-21633 GCA_034665245.1 Solirubrobacteraceae bacterium
CGCGGCGGCACGATCTCGCTGTCGGGCGTCTACGGCGGCATGCTCGACCCGCTGCCGATGCTCACGATGTTCGACAAGCAGATCAACCTGCGCATGGGCCAGGCCAACGTCAAGCGCTGGATCGACGACATCATGCCGCTGCTCGAGGACGAGGACGTCCTCGGCGTCGAGGGCTTCGCGACCCACCGGCTGCCCCTCGACGCGGCGCCCCAGGCCTACGAGACGTTCCAGAAGAAGCAGGACGGGGCGATCAAGATCCTGCTGCAGCCTTAGCAGTGGACGGTCGAGCGGTCGAGCACGTCGCCGTTCGCGGCGACGATGCTCAGCTGCGCGACGCCGGGATTCAGGCGCATGCGCAGGGCGCCGTCGACTCCGTTCCTCGCGAACGCGAGCCGGCGGTCGCCCTGCTTCACGCGGTAGCGCTCGCGCCCGCCCGCGCCGATCACGAGCTGGACGGTGCCGTCGACCGGCTTGAAGCGCTGGAGGTCGTGGTCGTGGCCGCTGAGCAGGATCGCCGCCTTGCCGCGCAACTCCCGCCACAGCGGATCGACGGCGCGCTGCTCATCCCGGTGGAGGCCCGCGTTGAAGCGCGGGCGGTGCATGAAGACGAGCGCGCAGCTGCCGTCCACGCGCGCGAGCTCGCGGCGCAGGAAGCCGAGTTGCGCGCGGTCGCGCGGCGTCTCGCTGTTGACGCTGATGACCCGCCAGCCGCCCACGCTGAGCGCGTAGTGATGCGGCATCCGCCGGCCCTTGACCCTGCGCCAGTACGGGTCGTAGCCGACCGCGTGGCGACCCCAGTCGTGGTTGCCGGGGGTCGGGTCCATCCTGCGCGCGAGGCTCCCGTAGACCGTGGCGAAGCGCTCGCGGAAGTCGGCCGCGGTGCCGGTCTCGTAGACGTCGCCGAGGTAGAGGACGCGCCGGGGCCGGTCGCCCGCGATCAGGTCGGCGACCTGCCGCGCCTCGTCGCTGCCGTTGCCGCCGTCCCCGACCGCCCAGACGATCGCGCCGGCGCGCGAGGCGCCCTTCAGGCTGCTGCCGCCGCCGCGCGTGAGCGCGAAGGCCGCCGCCGCGCCGGCGAGCAGGACGCACACGACGACGGCGGCGAGGCGGGCCGGCACGCTCAGGACCGCCCTCCGTCGGCGCGCAGGCGGTAGCCCGCGCCGCGCACCGTCTCGATCGACTGGACCCCGAACGGCCGGTCGATCTTCTCGCGCAGGTAGCGGACGTAGACGTCGACGATGTTGGAGCGGTTCTCGTACTCGTTGTCCCAGGCGTGCTCGAGCAGCTGGAAACGGTCGAGCACGTGGCCCGGGCGGCGCATGAAGGTGTCGAGCAGGGAGAGCTCCTTCGCCGACAGCGGGATGTCGGTCTCGCCGCGCCACACCCGGCGGGACGAGGGGTCGAGGTGCAGGTCGCCGGCGCTCAGCACGCTGGCGTGCTCGAGCGCTCCCCGGCGCACGAGCGCCCGCAGCCGCGCGGACAGCTCGTCGAAGGAGAACGGCTTGGTGAGATAGTCGTCGGCGCCGGTGTCGAGCCCGCGGACGCGGTCCTCCACGGCGTCGCGCGCGGTCAGCATCAGCACGGGCGAGCGCACATTGTCCGCTCGCAGCCGGTCGCACACCTCGAAGCCGTCGAGCCCCGGCAGCATCACGTCGAGCACGATCGCGTCGTACTCGGTCGCGCCCGCCATCCACAGCGCGTCCTCGCCGCGGGCCGCGATGTCGGCGACCATGCCCTCCTCGCGCAGGCCGCGCCGGATCAGGCCGGCGAGCTTCGCCTCGTCTTCGACGATCAGGACCCTCATCGGGCCTCCAGGGTCGACGAGGCTCGCGGCTCCGGGTCGAGCGGACGCGCGGCCGGCAGTCTGATCCAGACCTCGGCGCCGCCCGTCGCGCGGTTGCCGGCGCCCGCCGTGCCGCCGTGCGCGCGGGCGATCACCGCGACGATCGCGAGGCCGAGCCCGGCGCCGCCGCGGCCGCGCGCGGCATCCGCGCGGGTGAAGCGCTGGAACGCCTCGGCGGCGAAGCCGTCCGGGAAGCCGTCGCCGTCGTCGCGCACCCACAGCCGGACGCCGTCGCCCTCGGCCTCGGCGGACAGCTCGACCGTGCTGCCGCCGTAGCGCAGCGCGTTGTCGGCGAGGTTGCCGAGCGCCTGCTCGAGCCGCAGCCGATCCGCGTCGAGCTCCAGGCCCTCCGCGACCGCGACCTCGATCGACGCGCCGTCGCGGGTGTGCCGCTCGGCGACCCGTTCGAGCACGTCGCGCACCGCGATGCGCTCACGCCGGATCGGCAGCCCACCCTGGTCCGAGCGCGCGATCACCAGCAGGTCCTCGGCGAGCTGCACCAGGCGGTCGGTCTCGTCGGCGGCCGACCGCAGCGCGTCGGTCAGCTGCGCGTGCGTGCGGCCCTCGCGCAGCGCCAGCTCGAGCTCGGCCTTGAGGATCGAGAGCGGCGTCCGCAGCTCGTGGCTGGCGTCGGCGACGAAGGTCCGCTCGCGCTCGAAGGCCACCTCCAGCCGCGCGAGCATCGCGTTCAGGGTCTCGCCGAGCCGGCCGATCTCGTCGCGGGCGGCGGCGACGGGCAGCCGCGCCCCAGGGTCGGCGGCCTGGATGCCGGCGGCGCGCCGGCGCATCCGCTCGACGGGCCGCAGCGCGCCGGCCGCGACGCCGTACCCCGCGAGCGAGGCGAGCAGCAGCGCCGCCGCCCCGCCGATCGCGAGCAGCTTGGCGAGGCTGCGCAGCGCGTCGCGACGGTCGTCGAGGTATGCGCCGACGACGACGATCAGGTTGCGGTCCTGGGCGTGGACCGGCGTCGCGAGCAGCCGCGCGGGCTCCCCCTCGGGCGCCAGCCGGGCGCGGTCGACGGTGATGGTGGAGCGCAGCGCGCGCCGGCGCTCGGCCGCGCTCAGCAGCGGGCCGCCCTGGTAGGCGGGGGTCGCGTCGACGACGCGGTCGCCGGCGTCGAGGATCTGCGCGAGGTTCTCGCCACGCTCGGTCAGCGGCAGCCGGCCCGCCTCGGCGAGGCCTCCTTCGGCCTGGGTGACGAGCGCGCCGACGTCGCCCGCGCGTGAGCGCAGGCCCTGGTTGATCGCCGCGTCGAGCTCGGACTCCAGGCGCAGGTAGACGAACAGCCCGGTCGCCGCGAGCACCAGCGCCATCACGCCGGCGAACGCCAGCGTCAGACGGAGGCGAACCGGGAGGCGGCCCAGCGGTGAGCCCGCCTCGCGCGCCGGGGCCTCGCGGTCAGGAACCGACGTGCGCTTTGCTCGTCTTGGGCATGGGCGGGGTCTACCGCGGGCGCATGAGAGCCCGATGAGACTGGGAGGAGCATCTCAGAACGGTCCGGGGGTGTTCATGCGGCAGCCGGCTCGATAGGTTCGCGGCGCCCCCGGTCAGGAGTCTCACAGTGCGCAAGTCCGTCCTCTGGTTCGTCATCCTCAGCGCGCTCGCGCTGCTCCCCGCCGCAGCGCAGGCCGCTGCGCCGCGGACGGTCGCGAGCTGCGACGGGGCGCGGGTGGACAAGGCGGCAGGGGTCGCCCGCACGCTGAGCGACTGCGGCAGGGTCGACCTCGCCCGCGGCGCCGAGGGCGCCGCGCGCCAGGCGCTCGGGCGGTTCGCCGGCGCGCTGGGCGTGCGCCGCGACACCCGCGACCTCCGCGTCATGCGCGTCTTCCCGACCGCCGCCGGCCCGCGCGTGCGCTTCCAGCAGTTCGTGAAGGGCATCCCGGTCCGCAACGGGCAGGTCGCCGTCGCGCTCGCCAAGGACGGCTCCGTCAGCCATGTGGCCAACAGCGCCGTGGCCGCCACCGCGCTCGACACGAAGGCCCGCGTCAGCCGCGCCGAGGCGCTGCTGACGGCGCGCCGCCGCGTCCCCTCCGGCTTCGACCTGGTGTCCGCGCCGACCACGACGCTCGTCGCCGAGCCGACCGCGGGCGGCGGGCTCGCGCTGGCCTGGCTCGTGGTCCTGCCCACGCGCGCGCCGCGGGGAGACTGGAACGTCGTCGTCTCCGCCCGCCGCGGCGACGTGCTGAAGGCGTACGACGCGATCAGGCACGTCGACGGCAGCGGGCTGACCAACGCGCCCAACCCGGTCCAGCAGACGGGCAACACGGGCCTGCGCGACAACGCCGACAGCAACCAGGCGATTCTCAACTCGGCCCGCGTCCGGGTGCCGCTGACCGACCTGAGCGCGGGAAGCAACCGGCTGGTCGGCACCTACACGGACACCACGCTGAGCGACCCCCTGGACTGCGATCTGCCGTACTCGCCCGGCCAGGCCTCGAGCGCGTCGCGCACGTACGACTTCAACCGCAGCCAGGACCCGTTCGAGGAGGTGGTCGCCTACGCCGCGATCACCCGCGTGCAGCACAGCTACATCGACTTCGGCTTCCCGGGGATCTTCGACCATCCGCTGGCGATCGACGTGCACTGCACCAGCGACGACAACTCGTTCTACTCGCCCGGTGACGGGCGCCTGCACATGGGCGACGGCGGCGTCGACGATGCCGAGGACGCCGACGTGACCGTGCACGAGTTCGGGCACGCGACGCAGGACGCCCAGGTGCCGGGCTTCGGGCCGGGTCCCGGGGACACCGAGCAGGGCGCGATGGGCGAGGGGTTCGGCGACTTCCTCGCCACGTACACCTACCTCCAGGACGGCAACGCGGCCTACCAGGCCGGCCACCGCTTCTGCGCGATGGAGTGGGACGCGACCTCCTACAACCCGGTCGTCGCGGGCAACTCCGGCTCGGGCTGCCTGCGCTGGACCGACGGCAGGAACGAGAACGACGGCACCGACATCGGCACCTTCCCCGGCGCGCCGACCGAGGTGCACGACGACGGGCGCTACTGGTCCGCGATGCTGACGTGCGTCTTCAACGGGATCGAGCCGTCGCTCGGCACGGCTCAGGCGCGCAACCGCATGCTGACGCTGGTGATCGCGCACCACTTCGACCTCGTGCCCGACGCGTCCAACAACGCGTTCGCCGATTCGCTCGACGCGCTGCGACAGGAGGACAAGGCCCGCTTCGACGGCAACGAGATCGCGCTCATCAACGGCTGCGGCCAGCAGCGCCTCGGCGTCGTCCCCCCGGACCCGACCCCGCCGGTCGTCGACGGCGCGCTGACGCCCGCGCTCCCGGACGGCGCGAACGGGTGGTACCGGACCGTGCCCACCGTGCACTGGAGCTTCTCCGACCCGCAGGGAGACCTGCTGCTCAAGCACTGCCTGGACACCGTCCTGGCGCCCGACACCCCGGGCACGACGCTCACCTGCACCGCGATCAGCGACGGCGGCGCGACGTCGAGGTCGCTGACCTACAAGAAGGACCAGAGCGCACCCTCGCTGCTCCCGGCGCTGAGCCGGAGCGCGCCGTCGGTGGGGCAGCGGATCACCGCGACGCCGAACGCCGCCGACACCACCTCGGGCGTCGCGGCGCAGTCGTGCGGCACGCCGAGCACCGTCACGAAGGGCAAGCACTCGGTCACCTGCTCCGCGACCGACGTGGCGGGCAACGGCGCGACGCGGACGCTCAGCTACGTCGTCAGGCCGAGGCCGCTCCCGACGCTTCGGGTCTCCAAGGTGAAGGTCGCCTCCAACGGCACCGTCTCGTTCCGCCTCAAGGCCGGCCGGGCGGTGAAGGTCAGTATCGGCGCCAAGGCCGGGAAGGTCCGGTTCCGCTCGACGAGCGAGAACCTGAAGCGCCTCAGGACCAAGACGATCACGCTCAAGCTCTCGACGAAGGCCCGCACGGCGTTCCTGAGGAAGCTGCGCGGCGGCAAGCGGGTGAAGGTCACGGTCACCGTCTCGACGGCCCAGGGCGCCAAGCGAACGCTGATATTGAAGGTCCGCCGCCGCTAGCGGCAACGCGCCATCGCCACGACTCCGGGCGCGGGCTCAAGGGACTCGGGAAACCGGTCGATCAGCACGTATGTTCAACTCTGCGCCGCGCCTCGTGCGCCTCGCCGTGTACGCGCTCATGGCCGGTGTGGCGCTGCACATCCTGAATGGCCCGGGCGGCCTTGGCCTTGGCGTACCGGCAGGCGTGTTCGACGTGATCTACAACGCGGTGCTCATCGGCTCGGCGCTCGTCTGCGTGGCACGCGCAGTGCACGTGCGCGAGGAGCGGGTCGCGTGGGCGCTGATCGGTGCCAGCCTGATCACGTGGAGCGCGGCGGACCTCTACTACACGACGGTCCTGGGAAAGCTCGACGAGCCGCCCTACCCGTCGATCAGCGATGCCGGCTGGCTGCTCTACTACCCCCTGTTCTGGGCCGGCGTGGTCGTGCTGATGCGGCGGCGGATCCGCGAGTTCCACGCCAGTCTCTGGCTCGACGGGATCGTCGCCGCACTCGCGATGGCGGCGCTCGTCGCCGCGCTGGTGCTGCCCCCGATCCTCGCGATGAGCGTGCAGGGCGATCCCACCGACGTGGCCGTCAACCTGGCCTACCCGGCGGGCGATCTGCTGCTCCTCGCGCTGCTGCTCGGCGCGCTGGCGCTCACGGGATGGCGACCGGATCGCTCGATCTCATTGCTCGGGGTCGGCATCGTCCTCAGCGGCGTGGGCGACATGGCCTATCTCGACGCGGTGGCGCACGGGAACACCGACGCGCCGACCTGGGCGCTGTCGCTCTGGCCGGCGGCGGCGCTGGTGACCGCGATCGCAGCGTGGCAGCCGGTCGTGACGGCGCGGCCGATGCAGCTCGAGGGACGGCGGCTGCTCGTGCTTCCGCTCGTCGCGATGATCGCGGCGGTCGTGCTCCTGTTCGTCGACCACTTCAATCGTGTCAGCCATCTCGGAGCGGTACTGGCGTTCGCGACGCTGCTCGTGGCCGGCATCCGGCTGTGGCTGACGCTCGGGGAGCACATGACGCTGCTCGGCACCAGCCGGGGCGAGGCGACGACCGACCCGCTCACGGGTCTGCGAAATCGCAGAGCGCTGGCGAACGACCTCCACGAGCAGATGGTCGATGCCTCGCCGCAGCGCCCGCTCCTGCTGCTGCTCTTCGACCTCAACGGCTTCAAGTCATACAACGACGCCTACGGCCACCCCGCGGGAGATGCGCTGCTGACCCGGCTCTCCAACGCGCTGATGCGAGCGGTCGACGGTGGCGGACACGCGTACCGCATGGGCGGCGACGAATTCTGCGTGCTGACCGCGGCGCCGGTCGATGAGCACGCCCAGCTCGCGGCGCGCACGCGCGCGGCTCTGAGCGAACACGGCGACGGCTTCTCGATCACTGCAGCGCTCGGCACCGCCACCATCGACGGGCCCGACAGTGATTCGGACGGTGCGCTCCGCGACGCCGACCGACGCATGTACGCGGAGAAGAACGGCCTCCGCGGGTCGGCCGGCGGGCAGAGCGCGGCGGTGCTGCTGCGGGTCCTCACCGAACGCCACCCGGACATCGGCGACCACGTCGACAGCGTCGCAGCGCTCACCGAGAAGGTCGGACTCGAGCTCGACATGACCGAGGAGGACCGGACGACGCTGTGGCAGGCCGCCGCACTGCACGACATCGGGAAGGCCGCCGTGCCCGACGCGATCCTCGACAAGCCCGGGCCCCTCGACGACGACGAGTGGGAGTTCATGCGCCGCCACACGCTGATCGGGGAACGCATCCTCGACGGCGCTCCCGCGCTGACCGCCGCGGCCCGGCTCGTGCGCTCCTCACACGAGCACTTCGACGGCAACGGATACCCCGACCAGCTCGCCGGCGCCGCCATTCCGCTCGGCGCCCGCGTCGTCGCGGTCTGCGACGCCTACGACGCGATGGTCTCCGACCGGCCGTATCGGCGCGCGATGCCGATCGAACTGGCCATCCAGGAGCTCTCCCGGTGCGCCGGCACGCAATTCGACCCCGCCGTCGTCGACGCCTTCGTGACCGCACTCGCGCGCCCGACCGTCCACGACGTAACCCTCGGCGAGATCCCCGCTCCCGCCTGAGGCGGAGATCGGGCTCGAACGGCGCGCCACCGCCATCTCGTCCGGCCCGCGGTCGCGGGTTGACTAGCTCTCACAGGTGCGGGAGGGTCGCGCGGTGGTCACGGCAGAGGAAATCGCCCAGGTCGCTCTGTTCGCCGCTCTGGATAGCGCGCAGCGCGAGCGGCTGTCACGCGTCGCGGCTGACATCAAACTCGCTCCCGGCGAGTACGCCGCCGACCAAGGCAGCGAGCGCGCGCTGTTCGCGGTGCTCGCCGGAAAGATCGAGCCGGTTCAGCATGTCGACGGCATCGCTCGGGCGGTCGGCGTCCGCCATCCCGGCGACATCTTCGGCGAGATGCCCATAGCCCTGGGCACGGTGTTCCCAGTCGGCTTCCGCGCTGCCGAACCGTCGCGCGTCATGCGGATCGACCCGCACGACTACCACGCCGTAGCGGCGATGGCCCCGCACATCGCCCAGGAAGTCGGCCGCCTTGCGGCGCACCGGATGAGCGGGCTACGTGGCCTCCAGGGCCTCGCCGCAGAGCCGCCGCCTCCACGCGCGATCGTGGTCGGCCAGCGATGGGACGCTCGGTGCACGGACCTCCGGCACTTCCTCGACCGCAATCAGGTCACTTTTCGCTGGATCACGCCGGACGATCGGAGCTCGGCCGACCACTGGGATGGCCCGGTCCCACCGGAGGCCGACCTCCCGACGATCCGCGTCATCGGCGGCAAGACGGTGGTCCGCCCCCACCTGCGCCGTGTGGCCGAGCTTCTACAGCTGGGGACCGAGGCGGAGGCGGCGGAGTACGACACGGTGATCGTCGGTGCCGGGCCCGCCGGTCTAGCCGCAGCCGTCTACGGTGCCTCCGAGGGGCTCCACACCATGGTGGTGGAACGACAGGCCCCGGGCGGTCAGGCAGGGACCTCCTCGCGGATCGAGAACTACCTCGGCTTCCCCTCCGGCGTGTCGGGCGACGAACTGGCGAGCCGAGCACTGCAGCAGGCACGCCGGCTCGGCGCGGAGATCCTGGTCACGCGCGCGATCGAGCGTATCGACACCGCGACGCGCCAGGTACATCTCGACGGCGGCGACGTCATCCGAGCACGCACGATCATTCTCGCGTGCGGCGTCACTTGGCGGAAGCTCGCGATCGAGGGCTTCGACCGCCTTTCCGGGAGAGGGATCTCCTACGGCGCGGCCCGCAGCGAGGCCCCGAGCGCGCACGCCCAAGACATCCACATCGTGGGCGCGGGCAACTCGGCGGGCCAGGCCGCGCTCTTCTTCTCCAACCACGCCCGGAGCGTCACGATCTTGTGTCGTGGATCGACGGTCGCGAAGAGCATGTCGAGCTACCTCGTCGCCCAGCTCGAGGCGCGCGCGAACATCCGCACCCTCGTCGACAGCGAGGTGATCGCGGCTGACGGGGACGTGTCGCTCGAGGAGATCGAGGTGCGGAACCGCATCAGCGAGGAGACCACGCGACTCTCCTCCGGCGGTCTCTACATCTTCATCGGCGCCGACGCCCAGACCGACTGGTTGCCGCCCGAGATCGCGCTGGACGAGCAGGGCTACGTGCTCACCGGCTCAGAGATGCGTGCGGCCGGCCGGTGGAGCGATGCCCGCGATCCCTACCTCCTGGAGACCAGCGTTCCTGGGATCTTCGCCTGCGGCGATGTGCGATTCGGCCCGGTGAAGCGTGTGGCTGCGGCCGTCGGCGAGGGCAGCATGTGCATCGCGTTCGTCCACCAATACCTCAAGGACGCCGAAGCCGCGCACGCGCCCGTTGCGTGACCGCGGCGGTGTTCGACGGTGATGTCTCGGGTCATCTGGCGTCACGCTATTTGCTGACCGTGCCGGCGAAGATCTCGCGGCCGGTATCCGGATTGTCGTTTGCGAACTTGGCCACCATCGAGCCGCCCCCGCGCAGACCTTTGAAGCTGCCGGTGCCGCTCACGACCTCCCACACGGAGCCCTGGACCGCGCTGTGTTGCGTTGGTGCGTAGTGGACCTTCAGCGTGCCGCCGGGGCAGCGGAATGTTGTGGTGATCGTCGGACCGTCGCTGCCTCCGCTGGTCTTGCCGCCGCGGCAGAACACTGATTCGCCGATGACGGACACGCCGAGGACCTCGCCCGTGTGGCGCTTCGCGTTCGTGACGCGCGTCTCGATCAGGACCGCGTCGCCGCTCACCGGAGCCGAAGTCGAGGTCTCCTGGGCCGATGTCTCAGCGGGTGCAACCGTGACCGTCCGGACATTGCCGCCGTTGTCATCGCCGCAGGCCGCGAGGCCGATGGCCACGATCGCCAGGGCCATCACGGGCCGCACCTTGGTCACGGGCAGATGGTGTCGCAGTGGCGAGCCTGGCGCAACACGGCGCTTCTGCCTTGGACGAGGCAGGCATCTCGTTCGGCAGCCGGTAGTCCGGTTTTAGTGGGGGAATAGCCGGGCGACACGGTGGCGCTGCTCTGGCGGAGCGCGTGCCGGACCGCGTCGCTCAGCATCGTCGGCGCCGGCGCAGTCGAGGGATGATTCTCGGCCCAGTCCCGGGCGTCGGTTCGGATGAGTGAGGGCAAGATCCTCGCGGCATGTTCCCCGGCGAACCGGCGGACCCGCTCGTACCCATGCACCGTCGACCCGAAGCCCAACCATCCGTTCCGTCGCCGCAGTGGTCGTCGGTCGTACACGCCTCATGGGTCTGTCCTCCTCGCGCTCGTCCCGCACAAGGTCGAGACGCCCGGACCTCCTCCTAAGCAGGCGTTTCGGGCACCTGGCGCGGCGACACTTGCTCATCGTCCCGAGCGAGCGCGAGCTCGGCACTGATGGAGGCGCGCGCTTGTCGAAGGAGTAGTGGTGCTGCTCACCCTCGTCGAGGCTGTCGAAAACCCCGCGTCGGCGCCTCGCGACAGTGGGAACTCCAACGAGGACATGTCTTCCGCGTTGGCGAGATCCTCGGCGAGGCCATGGTCGCCGCCGCCCTCATCGCCCGCCTCGTCCACCACGCCACCATGGTCGCCCTCAAACGCAAGAGCTACCGCCTGCGCGAACGCGCCACCGACACCACCCCAAAGGTCAGACCGTCACGACCCGCACGGTCGACAAACTCTCATGACCGGCGGGTTGGCCGCCCGGAGTCTCGAGATCGTGTGACGATCCGCACAACTCCTGGTACATGAGATCTAGCGCGCTTCCTGCACCAGCACGCCCGGGACCTCCGCGGGCTCCATCGCGGGACGGACGCGCGGGCGGCGCCCGGGATGCCAGCGCGCGAGTCCGAGCCCGGTCGCCGCGGCCACCGCCCCGCCGACCGCGTCCAGCCAGAGGTGGTTGCCCGTGGCGAGGATCTCCATCAGCACCGCCGGCGGGTAGGCGAGCGCGGCTACGCGCACAACTCGCGACCGGGCGAGCCACACGACGATGCCGGCGGTGACCAGAGCGAAGGCCATGTGGGCGCTCGGCATCGCGGCATAGGGGCTCTGCACGAGGCGGCCGAGGCCGTGGTCACCCGGCCCGGGCGCCGCCGAGTAGCCGAGATCCGGGACCATCCGCGGCGGCGCGGTGGGAGCGACGAGGTAGCTGATCGCGCACAACGTCTGCGTGGCCACGAACGTGTCGCGCGCCAGCGGGAATGCCTGCCGGCGCGCGATGCATACCCACGCGAGTGCGACAAGCGTGAGCGGGACGTGGGCGCCGACGTAGGTGAGCTCGAGCGCATGCAGCAGGAGCGGCCTCGCCGCCGCCCACGCGTGGACGGACGGCTCGACGAACAGGCCCAGCGCGCGCTCGGAGTCGATGAGGTCGCGCATGCGTTCCAGCGGGCCCGACGGCCCCGGCGCCACCGCGCCCGCAAGCGGGTCCAGCGCGAGCGCGAGGAGCACCGGCAGGGCGGCACCCGCCCCGGCCCAACGACGCTGCGACCGCATCCGCGCACCCTACCGCGGGCCGACGAAGTCCTCGCTGAGAAACCCTCCCTGACCGGGAGCCATCGACCGGCCCCGCGGGAATGCGCCGAGGCGAGACATCCTGTCATCCGGCGCCACCAATTCGAGTTCGGCAGGCAGACGATGCACCCGCCTTGTCCGCACCGCGCCCCCGTATCGAGGGGACTCGGTGGGTCGATCTCGGGGAGGTTGATCACCGTGGCTACTTCTACGGCATCGCACGCAGCCCGAGTTACATCCCGCTCTACGGCAACGACTTCGAAGCGCTTGACGCCGCGCTCTCCTTTCTCTTTGAAGGTCGGCTGGTTGTCAAGGCCTCCGGTGGTCGTTGAAGTTGGTGGTGCTCCCGGTTGGTGAGGTGGGGCTCATTTCTCTTTCGGCGCTCGGGTCCGCGCAGAGTGTTCGTGGGAGCTGTCTCGGCTTCTCAATTCCATGCAGGGCCGTCAGGCGGCCAGAAAGCAGCGGGAGCTTGCCGAGGCAGGAGTGGGCCGGCGCGATGCGGCGGGCTTGAACGGCTGTTGGCGCGACAGGATGTGCCAGGCGGCGATCAAGATCTTGCGCGCGACCGCCGATTTCGCCGGGTTCTTGCCCGCGCGGGCAGCGAGGTCGGCGTAGAGCTGGTGCCACGGATTGGTGGGTCGCCAGGCGTGTTGGGCGGCCTCGACGGCGGCCCAGCGCAGCGTGCGCGAGCCGGCCTTCGACAGCGCTCCCGTGCGCGAGCGGTCGCCGGACTGGTTGACCTTCGGAGCCAGGCCGGCGTAGCCGATCAGCTTGCGCGGCGAGCCAAAGCGCGCGACGTCGCCGATCTCCGAGGCCAATGTCAGCCCGAGCAGGGCGCCGACGCCCGGGATGGTGTCCAGCAGCGCGACGCGCGCGTCGGCGCGCGCGAGCGGACCGAGCTCCCGGTCGATCGGGCCGATGCGCTCGTCGAGCAGGTCGATCACGTCAAGCGCTTCCGCGATCGAGCGCCGCCAGACCGCGGGCACGCCGCGCTGCTCGAGCAGGTCCATGGCGTCGGGTTCGCGCAGCCGCCGCAGCGACAGCCGCAGGCCCCACTGGGTGAGCAGCCCGAAGATGCGGTTCATCGCCGAGGCGCGCATCCGGACCAGATGCGTCCGCCGGCGCAACCGCTCGCGCAGCTCACGGTCGCCCAGCGACGGCACCCACAGCTCGGGCACCAGATCGCGGCGGCACAGCTCGGCCAGCACGCGCGCGTCGACCTTGTCGGTCTTGCACGCCAAGGGCGCGACGTCACGGACCTTGCGCGCGTGGGCGACCTGCACCTCCCAGCCAGCGGCCGCGAGCGTGTCGCGGACCCAGATCGCGCCGCTCATCATCTCCACGACCGCGCGCACCTCCCGGCCGCAGCTGATCACCAGCCTCGCCAGGCCATCCTCGTCGGCAGCCACCGCACCCTCGCCGACGATCTTGCCGGCGTCGCTGAGCGCACACCACGCCGCACGCCGATAGGACCAATCGATGCCGACATACTCCACGGCAGGGCCTCCCTCTCGCGGGGATTGAGATTCAGACGACCTCAGTGTCCAGCGGGGAGGCCCTCCTCATGACATTCCATGCACTCGATATTGGGACGGTCACCTCGCGCGCCAGCGACGCGCTTCTCCTTTTCCGCGCGTGCAAGCGGACCCCGCCGAGCTCATGTACCAGACGCCCGCTCCGGACGAGCCGCAGTCGTCTCGGCGGACGCTGAAGTCACGCCTGCTCTGTCTCCGGGATGCGAGCGTCAGGCGCGCCAGGGGGACTGGCGCCTGGACCTCGTCCAAGGCGGGCGTCCGCCCGCAGCGGGTCGAGGCGCCCGCATCCCCGACCTCAGGGGTGTGCCAGCTGGCGCCCTCGCCGGGGCGTTCACCGCCGCGGCTTACGGTCGACAACCTGCCTCAGGTAGTGGTGCGAGCAGGCTCGCACCCTAAACCGGCGTCATCGGGCATCGGTAAGGTCCTCAGCCGTAGCCGTGACGAGCCCCTTGACAACTCCCTTTCGTCGCGAGACGGTGCACAGGCTCGGCGGAGATCAGAGGCGACGGAGGAGGAGGGCAATATGCCTGCACGTTTGAAGCTGCGCGGGGCGTGGCTGGTCGGAGTATGCGCCGGCGCTGCACTCGCGATGCCCGCGAGTGCTGGGGCAATCAGCGCGGCTCAATGCCGGGCGCGTGTCAACGACACGCCGAGCAAGCTCGTCGAGTGCATCCAGACGGGCGATCTGTCGGCCCACATGGACTACCTGCAAGCCATCGCCAACGCGAACCCGGGGCCCGACGGGCATCCGTCACGCAACTCGGGTGAGCCCGGCTACAAGGCGTCCGCCGACTACGTCGCCCAGGTGATGCAGGCCGCCGGCTACGACGTCAAGGAGCAGAAGTACCAGTTCGACTACTACGCCTACACCGGCATCCCGACGATGAGCTCTGGCGGCACGAACTTCGTGCTCGGCGTGGACTGGGGTCCGGGGCAGAGCCTCGGCTCCATGGGCGGGCAGACGCTCACCACAGTCAAGAACAACGTCCTTCCGCCGACGACGACGCCGACCTCGGCGGCCGGCTGCGCCACTGGAGACTTCGGGCCGGAGGTCGCGGGCCATCCCGTCCTGATCCAACGCGGCACCTGCACCTTCGCCCAGAAGGTCGCCAACGCGCAGGCGGCGGGCGCCACGGGCGTGATCATCTTCAACGAGGGCAACTCGGACCCGGACCGCACCGGTCTGCTCATCGGCAGCCTGGGGTCCGTCCCGACGATCCCCGTCGCGTTCGTGACGTTCGCGATCGGGAACCAGATGGCGCACCAGATCGCAGCCGGCAATCCGCCGTCGCCCCAGGTCGACATCAAGGCGATCTTCAAGCCGAACGCCGACGACTGGAACGTGATCGCCGACTCCAAGGGCGGCGACCCGAACCACACCCTAGTCGTCGATGCACACCTGGACGCGATCTACGGCGCCGGCATGCTGGACAACGGCTCCGGTTCGATGGCGATCCTCGACATCGCCCAGATGATGAAGAACGTCAACCCGACGAATCATCTCCGGTTCATCTGGTTCGGTGGCGAAGAGCTCGGCCTGTTCGGATCGCAGTTCTACGTCAACAATCTCACGCCGACGCAGGCGAGTCACATCAACTACGACCTCGACGCAGACGTGTTCGGGACGCCGAACTACCTGATCGGAATCCTCGATCCGGCCGCGCCGGACCTGTTCAGCAAGCAGGTGCCTGAGACGTTCCCGAACAAGGTCTACAAGCCGTCGCAGGTCGCGCGCGACCAGGCGATCGCGTTCTTCAACAACGCCGGCTACAACCACGAGCTGATCTCGCCGAACGGCACCGACGCGATCTGGTTCAACCGCATCGGCGTCCCGGCCAGCGGCCTGCTCACCGGGCAGGACTGCTGCAAGACGGCTCAAGAGGTCGCCCTGTTCGGCGGTCAGACGGGGAATTTCGAGGGCAACCTCGGCACCACCGACGGCGGCTGCGTGGACAACCCGTTCCGCTGGTGTGACAACTGGCCCGCCAACGTCAACGCGGCCAACCTCACGCTGATGTCGAAGGCGATGGCGGACATGGTCGTCCGGATGGCGTTCGACACCAAGATCGCGTCGAACAGCAGCAACACCGCGGTCTACAAACCGAAGACAGGAATCGCCTCGGATACGAGACATCACCCGGCCAAGTAGCAACGCCCGACGCGACCGGGCGGGGCAGCCCCGCCCGGTTCGCTATCCGGGCTGGAAGAGCGCGATCGTGCTGCGGGCCCGGTTCGGGACGCGCTGAGCTGCCGGAAGCCGCTCAGGCGAGCGGGTGTCGGCGGTCCGGGGCGCAGCGAACTGCGCAAGGCCAGGCGCCGCTCTCGGCGCCCGCATCGACACGCTCCAGAGCACCATTCAGGACGACCCGCCCCCTGCGTGTGAGCGCACGGGATCCCCGCCTTCGGCACGCTCATCGACCAGCTCTGGGTCCGCTGACGCCTCGCGTCAAACAGCCCGGATCGCCGACCGGCTCCAGCACGCCGATCCGGTCCCAGGCACCCAAGTTCACCTACGTGCGGTCGTCTGCGCCGTCGCGTACGAGACGCCCCGCTGCGGACGACGGCCGCGCGCCTGATTGACGAGCGGCCGGGCGTCCGCATCGCCATGGCAACGCGAGAGCACGATCCCGGAGGTGACGCCGTTGGCGGGATGTGCTGGCGCTGATAGTGCAGCGGGCTCCGTCCGTTGTGCGATTGGGAGGAGATCCCATGACCGTCTCAGCAGCGCTCGATGCCGCCGGCGTCGCTCTCCGGCGACCATGCCCGGCTACCACGCGGGACGTCCGCCCCGCAACAAGGGGCGGCTCTATCCCGCCGACCCATCGGCGGTGGAAGAGATCGTCGCTGTGATGCGAGAGGCCAGCGACGACCGTCACGGCTACCGCCTCCGCGCTCTGGGTGGTCGTGCTCTGGCGCGGCGGCCTGCGCGTCGCGGAGGCGCTCGCGCTCGGCGAGCGCGACCTCGACCCCCGGCGCGGGTCGCTGCTCGTACGCAACGGCAAGGGCGGCCGGCGCCGCAGGTCGGCATGGACGCCTGGGGTTGGGAGCTACTGGGTCCCTGGCTCGCCGCTCGCCTCGAGCTCCCCGTCGGGCCGCTGTTCTGCGTGATCGACGGCCCGACCCGCGGGCGGCCGTGGTCGAGCGCCAACGCGCGCGTTGAGTTCCGCCGGCTCGCCGCCCAGGCGGGTATCCGGCGCCGCTTTGCGCCGCACCAGTTGCGCCACGCCCACGCCGTCGAGCTCGCCCGCGAGGGCGTGCCGCTCAACGTGATCCAGCGCCAGCTCGGCCACGCCAACCTCGGCACGATCTCGATTTATCTGCAAGGCATCGACACCGAAGAGATCATCGCCACCGTCCACGCCCGGCGCGCGCCGATGATGTCCGCCACCGCCGGACTCCAACTCTGAGCAACCCAAGAGCGTCAGCGGGAGCATCGCAGCCGCTCCCGCTGCCCGCTCGAGCCGGCGACCGCTTTGGAGAAACCAATGTGATCGTCACCGGCACCTCGCCCGCGCGGCCCGCTCGCACCCGCACCTCGTCCGTGGCGAGCGTCTGAGCGGGACCTTCGAGGAGGTCGCTTTCGGATGGGAGCGGTAGTTCGGGATCTCACAGGCCCGCATCCGTCGCCGCCATCGCTGTCCTTGACACGCACCCGGGGAGGTGGGAGCGTCGCCCTGACGCAGGCGCAAACGACGGAGGGCGTTATGACAGTCAAACGTAGGCGCGCCGCACTGGCCGTGATCACCGCTGTCGTTGCGCTGGGCCTCGCGCCGGCGGCCGGCGCGACCCCGCCCGAGCGAGGGACGTTCGACTTCACGGAGAGCTACACCGACACCGAAGTCTGCGCGGCGGCGCCATGGGGCTTTGACGTCTTCGTGCCAGTGCAGCACGAGTTCGGCTTCTTCCGCGTATTCGTCGATCAGCAGGGGAACTTCGTCAAGGCGATCGTCCACAACAACTACGACGCGACGATCACCGCCAACGGCAAGACGATCACCGAGCGAGACACCTGGACCAGCTTCTTCTACCCCGACGGCAGCCGCGACGTTGGGCTGACAGTCCACATCCAAGGGCCCGGGGGCATCGTGGTACGCGATGCCGGTCAGATCGTGCGCGCTGCCGACGGCACGGTTCTTTACACCCGCGGGCCGCACGAGCAATTCAGCGGAGTGAGCTTCTGTCCAGCGCTCGCTCCATGATCCGCTGAAGGAATCCTTGCGAGCGTGTCCTGGGCCGCGTCGCACGCGCTCGCTCGGGACGAGGTGCGAGCACCAGGTCCGTGGGCCGCCTGACGCTCGCATCGACGGGGCGGAGCAGGCGCGAGTCAGCCTTCGCCGAGACGACTACGGCTCGTCCAAGGCGGTCGCGCCGGACTCGGCCGCCGACACGTTCGCACGCGTCCCTATCCGGTCAGCGGCTGGGGGTACGGTGGGCCGCGAAGGCCGCCGAAGAGGGCGCTGTTAGGTGTGCCGATCGATCGAGCCGCACCGCGGGATCGTGCTGGCATGTGGCAGCGCTCACGGTGTTATTCCTGCGCTGGTAGCGACCCGGGCCGGCTTTCACGCGACGAACGGCGCACGGCTCACGGTCGCAGCCGTCGGGTCCCGGGGGCAGCGGCGCGAATTGCGTGACGCGGACGTCAACGAATTGACGCCGCGCGTTTGACCTCCCGGTGGTAGGGGAACGCCGGACTTAACGAACGAGCGGCGAGGCGCTCATATGAGCGGGCTCGCTCATATGAGCAGGAGCCAGGATGCAGTCGGGCGGCACGGGGACGAGGTCGAGCGGGCTTCTCTACGAGGTGTTGGTCGCGCTTACCGCGCCGGTGGGCGTCCCGGGCCACGACCGGAACCGCCTGACCAGCGGCGAGGAGCGCGTCCAGCCATACCCGCGCTGCGTCGGTGGCTTCCGGTCGCTTCTGACCTCAGTCCCGAGTCCGCGCGACGGACGTTCGGTCGCGCGTTGCAACCACGCATTGAAAGGGCAAGACCCCGGGGGGTTCCATGGCTGACACGCGACAGACCAGCACCAGCGTCCTGACCGGCCGACTGGGGGTGGCCGCCGCCGTCTCGGCGATCGCGGCCGTGCTCTACGGATACGACACCGGGATCATCTCCGGCGCGTTGTTGCAGATCAAGGACGAGTTCAACATCGGCAGCACGTGGCAGCAGCTCATCGCCGCGAGCATCCTGCTCGGCGCGATCATTGGCGCGCTCGTCTGCAGCCGGGTCTCCGAGGCGCGCGGCCGGCGCGGGACCATTCTCGTCATCGCGGTGATCTTCGTCCTCGGCGCGACCGCCAGCGCGATCGCCCCGGACAAGTGGACACTCTCGCTCAGCCGAATCCTGCTCGGCTTCGCCGTCGGCGGCGGCACGCAGGTCGTCCCGATGTACGTCGCCGAGCTCGCTCCCGCCGCGGTGCGCGGCCGGCTCGTGCTGACCTTCCAGGTCGGGATCGGCGTCGGGATCGTGCTGTCCACCATCGTCGGGGCGACGGAGGCGCTCGACTGGCGCGTCGCGATCGGCATCGCGGCGGTACCGGCAACGGCGATGTTCCTGCTCATGCTGCGGCTTCCCGAGAGCCCGCGCTGGCTGGTCAAGAACGACGACCCCGACGAGGCGCGCGAGGTACTGACAGGACTTCGCCCGGACGGCGACAACGTCGACAGCGAGGTGCAGGAGATCATCGACGTCGAGAAAGAGGAGCGCGAGGCGTCGACCAGCGGCTGGGATGGCCTGCGCAAGGCGTGGGTCCGGCCGGCATTGATCGTCGGCTGCGGGATCGCGGTCTTCACGCAGCTCTCGGGGATCGAGATGATCGTCTACTACGCCCCCACGATCCTCACCAACAACGGCTTCTCGGCCTCCGCCGCACTCAGGGTGAGCGTTGGGCTCGGCGTCACCTACCTCGTGATGATGATCGTCGGGCTCTCGATCGTGGACCGTGTCGGGCGCCGGCGCCTGACCATGATCATGGTCCCCGGGGCGGCGCTGAGCCTGATCGCGCTCGGCGCGATCTTCATCTTCGGCCTCGACGGGCGCAGCACTACCGGACTCATCATCGCCTGCCTCATCGTCTTCATGTTCTTCAACGCCGGTGGACTGCAACTGATGGGCTGGCTGACCGGCTCGGAGATCTACCCGCTCGCCGTCCGCTCGGCCGGAACCGCCGCGCAGTCCGCGACCCTGTGGAGCACCAACCTGCTGATCACGCTCACTCTGTTGACGATGATCAACGGCATCGGCGTGGGCGAGACGTTTTGGGTCTACGCGGCGTTCAACATCGCAGCGCTGCTCTTCGTCTACCTGCGCATGCCGGAGTTCACCGGGCGCAGCCTCGAGCAGATCGAGGCGTCACTCCAAAAGGGCCAGTTCCGTCCCAAGGACTTCGAGCGTCGGACCGCTACCGGGGCCCAGGAGGGCGCGCCGACACGACGGACTCACGCCGGCACGCCCGCGACCGTGCGGATGAATATGGCCGACCGCCAGTAGACGCGCTCCCCCACGGCGACGACCCGCCCTGGCAAGGCATCTGGGGCGCTGCGGCCGGGAAGCGAACTCGTCCCGCCGCCTGTGCGGCGGAAACGGAGGTGCGAACGCTCGCGCCGGACGGAGGCTGTCGCACGTAGCGAGCGGCCCAGCGAGCGTTCCCTCGCCGAACGCTAGCCGCCCGCTACGCACGAAATCGAGGCTCCGGCCCGCCGCCGCACACCCGCGTTGGTCTCGGATTGCGATCGTCCGCGCCTGGCCGGAGCCGCGCTCGCGTGTCGTCCCGAGCGGGCGTGAGTTCGGCGTCAGCGAAGACGCCCGCACTCGTCAACGAGCAGTCGCGCCGCGGCTCGCTTCGCGTGGCGGCCGCGGCTTGTATTGGTCCGAAGCACCAGCGGTCGCGTCAGCGGTCCTGCGCGTAGTCGGCGAGGATCCTTTCGATCTCGCGGCGAGGCACGGCGGCTTCGGGCGCGCCGCGTTCGAGATGCCCGACGAGCGTGATCAGCGCTTTCCACAAGGCCCAGCCGCGACCGCGCGACCACGTGCCCGCATCCACGTCCAGCTCGGCCCGGAACCGGTCCCGGCTCGTTCCCGACAGGAACGTCCACGCGATGACCGTGTCGCACGCGGGATCGCCAACGCCGGACGAGCCGAAGTCGAGCACTGCGGCCAGCCGCCCATTACGGACCAGCAGATTCCCGGGGGCGACATCGCCGTGGAACCACACCGGGTCGCGCTCCCAGGAGGTGGCCATGGCGTCGGCCCACACCCGCTTGACGTCTTCGACGGGGATCTCGTCTCCGAGCGTGTCGATCGCCTGAATGGTCTCCCCCTCGTAGGTAGCTAGCGGACCGCCTCTGAAGAAGTTGTGCTGTCCGGGCGCCGGCCCCGCGGTCGCGTCGATGCGGCCCAGGGCATGCAGGAACCTGGCGAGGGTCGTCGCGAAGTCGCTGAGATCGCCGATGCTGGCGGTCGAAGCCGGCTCGCCGTCGAGCCAGCGGTACACCGACCACGGGTACGGGAACTCGGCGTCGGGATCGCCCTTGGCCACCGGGCTCGGGATGGGCAGCGGAAGCTCCGGGGCCAACACAGGCAGCCAACGCTGCTCCTTGTCAACCTGCTTGGCATACCAGTTGCCGCTGGGCAGCCGTACCGTGAGTTCGGAGCCGAGCCGGAAGCTGCGGTTGTCCCACCCGTCGAGCTCGAACGCCCTGATGGGCAGGTGCGACCAGTGGGGGAACTGGCTGTCGATCAGCCGACGCGCCAAGGACTCGTCGATCACCCGCCCTTCCGACGACTCGAACAGGATGAACGGATCGTCGCTCACGGGCGCTCCAGTATGCGAGACGTGCCCGCTACCGACAAGCCTGGCCGCCGCAGGCTCGGCAGTATGTCTGATGCGAGCGGGCATCGAGGGCACCGTGCACCCCTGCCTCCTACAGGTACCGGCGATCTTCCAGCGCGACGCGCGAAGCCACCGCGATGGCCGCCGACGCATTGACGAATACGACCAGCGGCCCACACGCGAAGCGAGCCGCGGCGCCACCGCTCACAAAAGCGGGCGTCTTCGCCGGCGCGGAGCTCATGCCCGCCCGGGACGAACACCGGGCGCCCTGGCCTACCGCGCGCTGGCTTCTGCTTCGTCTGTGGGAAGCGAGCGGGCACCGCGCACCCAGACGATCGAGCTCGTCCGGAGCGGGCGTCTCGGGTTGCGGCCGCGGTTTGTTCCGTCGCCGCGCAGCTTTCA
>JAXDGC010000232.1:0-21492 GCA_034665245.1 Solirubrobacteraceae bacterium
GGCGTCCTGCTCGCCGAGCGACGGCCCGCCGTCGGGCAGCAGCAGCCAGCTCCGCTCCACGTCGACGGCGATCGGCGTCAGCACCCGCTCGGGCACCGTGCTCGCGAGCACCCCGTAGAGCGGGACCTCGAACGCCGTGCTGGGCGCCGCGGCCTTCATCCATACCGGGCCGTCCGCGGTCGGGACCCGCAGCACCGTCGCCCAAGGCCGGAGGCTCGTCTGCTCCACCGCGCCGGTGGGCACGACGTGCTCGCGCACCCATGCGAGCGCCGCCTCGCGCCACGCAGCCGACGACCAGGCATCTCGACCGGCTGCCACGCCGAACAGCCTAATCAGATCGCAGCGGCTGCCGATAGGACCCGTATGGCCCTAGACACGACCCCCGCCGCACAGCACCGTCTCGTCACCCGCTCCGACTTCGACGGCCTCGTCTGCGCCGCGCTGCTCAAGGAGCTCGGGCTGCTCGACGACATCCTCTTCGTCCACCCCAAGGACATGCAGGACGGCAAGATCGAGGTGGGACCGGGCGACATCACGACGAACCTCCCCTACGTGCCCGGCGTCGGGCTCGCGTTCGATCACCACGCCTCCGAGGCGATCCGCGTCGAGGAGTCCCCGGACAACCACATCATCATGCCCGACGCGATGAGCGCCGCACGCGTCGTCTACGACTACTACGGCGGCGCAGAGCGCTTCCCGACGATCTCCGAGGAGATGATGGACGCGGTCGACAAGGCCGACGCCGCGCAGTTCTCCGAGTCCGAGATCCTCGACCCGCAGGGCTGGATCCTGATGTCCTTCCTGATGGACCCGCGCACCGGCCTCGGCCGCTTCCGCGAGTTCCGGATCTCCAACTACCAGCTGATGATGCAGCTGATCGACGACTGCACGCAGCTGACCGTCGAGGAGATCCTCGCGACCCCCGACGTCGCCGAGCGCGTCGAGCTCTACCACGATCACAGCGAGCGGGCGGCCGAGCAGATCCGCCGCTGCGCGCAGGTCGAGGGCAACCTCGTCGTGCTCGACCTCCGCGACGAGGAGGTCATCCACCCGACCAACCGCTTCATGATCTACGCGCTGTATCCGGACACGAACATCTCGATCCACGTGCTCTGGGGCCTCAAGCAGCAGAACACGGTCTTCGCCACCGGCAAGTCGATCATCAACCGCTCGTCCCGGACCAACGTCGGCGAGCTGATGCTCGCCCACGGCGGCGGGGGCCACGACGCGGCCGGCACCTGCCAGGTCGCCAACGTGGCCGCCGGCCTGGTGCTCGAAGAGCTCGCGGCGACGATCACCGCCGACGGCTGATCAGCGCTTCGGAGGCAGCGAGCGCGCGTAGGCCGCGCCGCGCTTGACCCACGGTTCGAGCCCGCGCTTGGTGCGAAGGCCCTCGGGGTCGACGCGGAGCCAGCCCTCGAGCGCGCGGCCGCGCATCTCGAACGGCCGCGTATGCGGCTTGGCGAGCAGCGCCTCGGTGTCGTCGGGATCGACGCGCACCATCAGACCGCCCTCGCGGCTCGCGGTGACCGACATGTGCCCGCCGACGAGAAAGGCCAGGCCGCCGAACATCCGCTTCTCGGTCACGTCGGCGTCCGCGGCGATCAGCTCGCGGATGCGGTTGGCGAGATCCTCGTCGTAGGCCATCCGGGGCATCATTCCGCAACCCGGGAATACGGCGCGCGCACCCGGCGTCTACGGGAGACGTGGACCCCATCGTCGGCCGTGATCAGGAACTTGCCCTCGCCGCAGAGCCGCTCATCACGCCGGTCATCGACCTCGCCGACGAGTAGCTCCATCGCTCATCAACGACACAAGGAGAAGGTCATGGCAGAGCTCAAGACGTACGTCATCCGCCGCCGGGACGCCTGGAAGACCCCGGAGGAGCTGCAGGAGGCCGGCGCGAAGTCGGCCCAGGTCGGCGACAACGAGATGTCCGACGACATCCGCTGGATCCGCTCGTACGCGGTGAAGGAGGACGACGGAGGGATCGGGACCGCCTGCATCTACCAGGCGTCGAGCGCGGCGAAGATCCGCGAGCACGCGGCCCGGGTCGGCATGCCGGCCGACGAGATCAGCGAGGTGCTGGACACCGTGTACGTGCGACCGGATCCCGAGCCGGCCAAGGTGTAGCGAGGGTCGAGGGGCCCACGAGCTTCGCGGGCCCCTCGCTCCGTCAGACGCGGTCGACCCGGAACGCGAAGCAGCCCGGGCCCGCGAAGTGCACGTGCAGGAATTCGACGCGGGTGTCGCCCAACAGCTCGATGACGCGCTCGCTGAACCGCTCGCCTCCGAGCACGGTCGCGTCGGTCATCATCGCCTCGCCGTCGTAGGCGCGGATCGACAGCTGACGCCCCGCCACCTGCTCGGAGACGGCGCCCGGGACGGAGTCGAAGCGCTCGCACCCCTCGGCGTGGACGAACACCGGCCCGTCGCCGGCGTAGGGGCTGCGGAGGGTGAACGGGTCATACGGCGCGAGGACGAGGTCATCGCCGACCTCGGCGTTGCGGAGGCAGCGGCGGCAGGGCGAGGGCCCGTCGGCGCGCCTGCGCCGCGCGGCGCGTGCGCCGGTGTCGACCTCGCCCGCCGGCAGTGGCTTGATGACGAATGTGCTCATGCCGGTGAAACGGCGCAGCCCGCCGTCGTGTGAGGCCGGATCTCAGCGCGGGAGCAGCATCACCGCGTCTCCGACCGGTCGCTCGCCGGTGGCGTCGGAGGGGCGGGTGACCATGCGATCGCGGACCATCATCGTGGTCGATCCCCCGCCGTCGAGGTTGACGGCGTCGCGCGCCCCGAGCGCGCGCATGACCGCGGCCTCCTCCTCGAAATCGAGGCCGGCCGAGTAGCCGGGCGCGCGCCCGTCGACGGCGACGAGCAGCAACCGTCCCGCGCGCGTCACCCCGGCGATCGTCCGGGGATTGCGGCGGAGTCCGAACGCGTAGTAGAAGCCGGGGTCGTCGGGGTGGTCGAAGCCCTCCGCCTCGGCGGTGATCGCCGGCCGGCCGCCGCGCAGCAGGCGCGGGCCGCCGTTGACGACGCCGAGGCCCGGGCCCGGCGCGAGCCGCCCGCGCTCGCTGCGCAGCGTGGTCGCGACCGTGACGCGGGCACCCGCGCGAGCGTGCGCGCGCAGCCAGTCGGCGGCGTCGCCGGTGCCGGCGAGCACGCTGCCGCGGGGCGGGATCGGGCCGCCGCGCGGCTCGCGCAACGCGGTCACACGGCCTGCCGCGTCGAGGACCGCCTCGGCCCCCTCCCCCATCTCCGTCGCGGCGCCGAACACGGGCGTGAAGCGGATCAACTCGCTGGGATCGGTGCAGCTGACGTCGTGGAGCGGCCGCTCGGTCGGGAGGTCGCCACCGCTCCCTCCGCACGCGCGGATCAGGCCCGGCCGGCGGTTGTCACCGTCGAGCAGGCGGGAGGCGCCGTCGGACGCGCGGACGGACTCGTCGTCCGAGAGCGCGGCGACCGCCGGGACGTTGCGCCGCAGCAGCAGGTCGGTGCGGCCGTCGACGGCCTCGGAGACGATCTGGCCTCTGAGGATCGAGCTGCCGGCGAGGTCGCCGGGCGTCCCGTCGGCGTCGCCGATCACGAAGTAGCCGCCGTTGACGCCGGCCAGCGCCCGCGTCCGCGCGGCGATCGACGACACCGTCTCGCGTTCCACCACCGCGTCGTTGGAGAGCACCGGCGCGATCCGCCCGGAGTACGCCCACGGAGCGACGCTGAGCACGTGGACGACCCACGGCCCGCTGGTGCGCGTCCCGTCCTCGGCGGTGAACACCGAGCCGCGCGCGGGGAAGCCGGCCGCCTTGATGGCGGCGACGCGCTCGTCGGCAGCCGCCTTGGCGGGGAACAGGCCGGAGTGCACGCGATGGCCGAGCGGGCCTGCGGCATGGTCGTCCCGGGGCCGCGCGAGCGTCTCGACCTCGGCGTCGAAGCCCGCCGCGCGCAGGCGCCGAGCCAGGTCCTGCGCCTCGGCGCGCGTGCGCACGACGGCGACGTCGGCGGTCCAGCCGTCGCGCTTCGAGAGGGTCCCGCGGACGATCTTCGTGTAGCGGACACCCGGCGCAAGCGCCTCGGCGGTCCGCGTCTCGTGCAGCGCCGCGGAGCCGAGCGGAAGGCCGTGGCGCGCCTGCGCGTGCGCGGGCAGAAGGAGGAGCGCGGTCGTGAGCGCGACGAGCAGACGCATGAAGGGCGCTTACCCGGCCAGCGCCGTGAGGCGTGCGCGCCTCCCCGCCGCGGTGACGGCCGCGGTCAGGGTCTGAACGTCGTAGGCCCCTTCGTGGCGCCGGCCGTTGATGAAGAAGGAGGGCGTGCCGGCGACGCCGCTCGCGTCCGCGCTCGCCACGTCGTCGGCGATCCGGGACGCGTGCTCGTGGCCGCGGAGCTCGTCCCAGAAGCGGTCGAGGTCGAGGCCGAGCGCCTCCGCGTGGCGGCCCAGGTCCATCGGCGTCAGCTCGTCCTGATGGGTGAGCAGCCGGTCGTGGAACTCCCAGAAGGAGCCCTGAGCGCCCGCCGCCTCCGCCGCCTCCGCCGCCATCTGGGCGTTCGGGTGCACGTCGTTGAGCGGCAGGTGGCGCCAGACGTAGCGCAGGTCGTCGCCGAAGGAGTCATGCAGCTCGCGGATGACGACCTCCGCCTGCCCGCAGTACGGGCACTGGTAGTCGCCGTACTCGACGAGCGTGACGGGCGCCTGCTCGGAGCCGCGGACGTGATCGCGCGCGGAGTCCACGTCGTCGGACAGGTCGAGGAGCTCCTCCGCGGTGCCCGACAGCTGGCGCGCGCGCACGGGCGCGGGCAGGTGCGCGATCAAGCGGAACGCCCCCCACGCGACCAGCGAGGAGACCACGGCGGCGGCGAGCACGCCGAGCTTGGCCTCCTCGAGCCGGCGGCCGTCGAACGCGATGCTCGCGATCAGCAGCGAGACGGTGAACCCGATGCCGGCGACGGTCCCGCCGGCGGCGAGCACCGGCCAGCTCAGCGCCAGGCGGAGGCGCCCGCGCGCGGAGCGCCAGGCGAGCCAGGTGGCGCCGACGATTCCGAGCGGCTTGCCGAGCACGTAGCCGAAGAAGATGCCGAGCGTCACGGGCGAGGAGATCGCGTCGCCGAGCAGCGAGCCGTTCACGTGGATGCCGGCGTTGGCGAGCGCGAACAGCGGCACGATCACGAAGCTGGTCCACGGATGCAGGCGGTGCTGGAGGCGGTCGTTGGGCGAGATCGCCGACTGGACGGCAAGCTGCGCCGAGCGGGCCAGCTCGGGCGTCGGCTGCTCCCGGAACGAGCGCGTCCGCTCCACCACCCGCTCCAGGTCGACCCGCGCCGGCGGGTAGGAGCTCGTGATCAGCCCGACCGCGAGCCCGGCGATCACAGGGTCGATCCCCGACTTCAACAGCGCGACCCACACCGCGACGCCGATGATCACGGCGACCCGCCCGCGCCACTCGGGCGGCGCGAACCTGAGCGCGAACAGCGTCGCGAACAGCGCGGCCGCCACCGCGAGCGGGGCGAGGTCGACGTGCTCCGTGTAGGCCGTCGCGATCACGATCAGCGCGATCAGGTCGTCCACCACCGCCAGCGTGAGCAGCCGGACGCGCAGGCGCGTCCCCCCGGGGGCCACGAGCGCGAGGACGCCCAGCGCGAACGCGGTGTCGGTCGACATCGCCGCGCCCCAGCCGTGCGCGCCGGAACCGCCGGCGTTGAGCGCCAGATAGATCGCGACCGGGACCGCCATGCCGCCGAGCGCGGAGAGAACGGGGACCGCCAGGCGCCGCCGCTCGCGCAGCTGCCCCTGGTCGAGCTCCCGCTTGGCCTCGAGGCCGACGACGAGGAAGTAGAAGGTCATCAGGCCCTCGTTGACCCACTGGCGCAGGTCGTGGGAGATGCCCGAGCCGCCGAGACGCACCGACAGCTCGGTCGTCCAGACGGAGTCGTAGGAGTCCGGCCACGGCGAGTTCGCCCACGCGAGCGCCGCGATCGTCGCGACGAGCAGCGCCGTCGCGCCGGCCGTCTCGGTGTTCAGGAAGTCGCGAACCGGCGCCGCCAGGTTGCGCGCCCACGCCGTCCGCCCGCTCGTGGACATGCCTGTCGTCGCCACCCGGACAGTGAACCGCACGCGGCGAAGCTGCGAGGATTCAGGGCGATGCCGGACCCCTCGCACCTGCTCATCGCCCGCGTCCACGGCGTCGCGGCACGCAGCGCCGAGCTCAGGGCCGCCGCGCAGGAGCTCGCGGACGCCTCCGCCGCGCAGGCCGGGTGCCTGGGCTTCGACGTCCTCACCACGGCGGGCGACGCGTCAGAGCTCGTCCTCATGAGCGCATGGCGGGGCGACGGCGAGCTGCGCGCGCACTTCACCTCGGATGCGTACGGCCGCTACGTCTCGGCGGTGACCGAGCTCCTCACCCGCCCGAGCGACGTGACGATCCACAACGTCTCGGGCACGGTGCACCCGATCCCGGACCTGTCGCGGGAACCGCAGCGCGCGAGCTAGCCGGCGGGAGCGAGCCGCCGCGCGGCGACGAGTGTCGTCTCGATGGGCCAGGAGCCGATCGAGACGACACTCGTGGCCGCCGGGCCACAGCTCCGCGGGGTCGTGGAATCGGTCATCAGGGGGCCGACGGCACGACGACGAGCGGCGTGTCGCCCGCGGGCAGCGCGTCGAGCTCGAACGCGGACGACGGCAGGCGCTCGACGCGCGCGGCGAGCCCCAGAAACTCGTCGGCGGGCTCCAGGAAGTCGATGCGCTCGCTCCGATAGTGCATCGGCACGATCACGCTCGCGCCCAGCTCGGCGGCGATCTGCGCCGCCTGCTCGGCGCCGATCGTCGGCCCGCCTCCGATCGGGACGAAGAGGACGTCGGCGGCGCCCAGCGCCGCTCGCTGCTCTTCTCGCAGCGCGCGCTGCCCGAGGTCGCCGAGGTGCGCGACCCGCCGCCCGCCGAGCGTGAAGGCGAACAGCGTGTTGGTGCCGCGCTCGGTGCCGGCGGCCTCGTCGTGCTCGGACGCGACGGCGAGCACCTCGCCGATCGGCGAGCCGAGGCGGCCCGCGGTCGAGCGCAGCGTCACCGGGTCGCCGCCGACGGCTCCGACGCCGTTGTGGTCGAAGTGCTCGTGGGTCACGAGCAGCAGGTCGGCGTCGACGCCGGCGATCTCGGGGTAGTCCCAGCGCATCCCGCGCTCGGCGAGGGGCGTCAGGTCGTCGAAGGGATCGATGAAGACCGTGGCGGCTCCGTCGCTGAGGCGGAACGCGGACTGTCCGTACCACTGGATGTGCATGGTGCTCCTTCGATTTCGGCGCCGGGATGCCCGCCGCGCATGAGCGAGGCGGCCGCGGCGATCAGGCAGGCCACGATCGCGAACAGGAACGCTGCGTGCAGGCCGTCGCGGAACGGGCCCGAGATCAGCGTCGGGAAGAACGTGTGGCCGGTCAGCAGCGCGTGGTCGTGGGCCGACACGCCGGCCAGGACGTGCGGCCCGAGCAGGTGCTCGATCGGGTTGTAGCCGAGGAAGGCGGCGAACAGGATCGACACCGGCGGCAGCGCCGCCGCCTCCTGCGCGCCGGCGGCCGAGACGCCGTGCGCCTGCAGCCCGGCGCTCATGGTCTCGGGCAGCGAGGAGGC
The DNA here is from genome assembly GCA_034665245.1 of Solirubrobacteraceae bacterium. GTDB lineage: Bacteria > Actinomycetota > Thermoleophilia > Solirubrobacterales > Solirubrobacteraceae > DASQFQ01. The sequence continues at coordinate 7,610 of JAXDGC010000232.1, forward strand.
CAGGCCGACGATCAGCAGCGTGAAGAAGACGCCGATCGAGAGCACCTGGGCGGAGTTCTGGAAGGTCTGGTTCATCGCGCCTCCCGCGCCGCGGTCGCCCCGCGGCAGGCTGTTCATGACCGCCGCGCGGTTGGGCGAGGCGAAGAGGCCCATCGAGATCCCGATCAGCAGCAGGATCAGGCTGAAGGAAACGTAGGAGAAGTCGGTGGGCAACAGCAGCAGCAGACCGAAGCCGACCGCGGTCAGCAGCATCCCCGCGGTCGCGAACGGCCGCGCCCCGAAGCGGTCCGACAGGTAGCCGGAGACCGGCCCCGCGCCGAGCAGCCCGACCGTCAGCGGCAGCATGTAGATGCCCGCCCACAGCGGGGTCTCGGTGAAGCTGTAGCCGTGCTGGGGCAGCCAGATCCCCTGCAGCCAGATGATCAGCATGAACATCAGGCCGCCGCGGGCGATCGAGGACAGGAAGGTCGACAGCGTGCCGAAGGTGAACGCCCGGATGCGGAACAGCGACAGGCGGAACATCGGATGCGCCGATCGCAGCTCGATCACCGCGAACGCGGTGAGGCTCACGAGCGCGCCGGCCAGCAGGATCAGCACGCGCGCGCTGCCCCAGCCGATCGGGTGCCCGCCGGCGGGCCGGATGCCGTAGGTGACGGCCGTCATCACGAGGATCAGGCCGAGCGCGAACGTGACGTTGCCGGGCCAGTCGATCGGCGCCGGCCGCGGGGTGGAGAGCTCGCGCAGCCTCGCGTACGCCCACACGGTGCCGAAGATGCCGACCGGGACCGAGATCAGGAACACCAGGCGCCAGTCGATCGGCGCGAGGATGCCGCCGAGCACGAGCCCGATGAAGGTGCCGCTGACGCCGACGATGTTGTTGATCCCCAGCGCCATGCCGCGCTGATGGGAGGGGAAGGCGTCGGTGATGATCGCGGCGGCGTTGGCCAGCAGGCACGCGCCCCCGATGCCCTGCACGATCCGGAACACGATCAGGTAGGTCGCGCCCGCGCGGCCGTCCAGCCAGTCGACGGCGAGCAGCAGCGACGCGACGGTGTAGATCACGAAGCCGAGGTTGAAGATCCGCACCCGCCCGACCATGTCGCCCAGCCGCCCGAGGCTGACGATCAGGACGCTCGTCACCACCAGGTAGCCGAGGATCATCCACAGCAGGTAGAACGAGTTCGCCGGGACCAGCGGGTCGAGGTGGATGCCCCGGAAGATGTCGGGCATCGCGATGATCGTGATCGAGCCGTCGAGGGTGGCCAGCAGGACGGCCAGGGTCGCGTTCAGGAGCGCGATCCACTTGTACTCGAGCTTGTGCATCCGCACTCCACGATACACAGTCTGCCTGTACAGTTTGCCTCCATGCCCGTCGAGAACGCCAAGACCGCGCTGCTGGCCCACGAGCTCCGCGAGACGCTCGGGAGGCTCGTCCGCCGGCTGCGCGCCGAGCCGGGACCGTCGACCCGGCACATGACCGTGCTGAGCCGCCTCGACCGCGACGGCCCGTCGGGCACCAGCGATCTCGCGGCCGCCGAGCGAATGCGGCCGCAGTCGATGGCCCAGACCGTCCACGACCTCGAGCTCGACGGACTCGTCTCCCGGCGCCCGGATCCGGGCGACGGGCGCCGCGCGTTCGTCGAGCTCACCGTCGCCGGCCGCGAGCTGCTGCACATGACGCGCGCGCGCCGGGAGTCATGGCTCGCCCAGGCGCTCGAACGCGAGCTCGACGACCGCGAGCGCGAGCTGCTGCGCGAGGCGCTGGCGTTGCTCGGCCGCCTCGCCGACGACAGCGCCGCCGGTCAGCCGTAGGCGTCGGCGCCGAGCTTGACGGCCAGCGCGAGCCCGGCGAGCCCGATCAGCGTCCGCAGCACGCGGGCGTTGGCGTGGCGCACCACGATCGGCCCGAGCCGGCCGCCGGCGAACAGGCCGAGGGCCAGCGGAGCGACCGCGTCCCAGTGGACGTCGCCGAGCATGACGAAGGCGACCGCCGCGACGGCGTTGGCGATGCCGAGCACGACGTTCTTGAGCGCGTTGCTGCGCGCCAGCGTGTCACGAGATCCGGCGAGCATCAGCGCGAGCACCATGACGCCCGCGCCCGCTCCGAAGTAGCCGCCGTAGATCGCGATCACGAAGACGCCGACGGTCAGGCCGGGACCCGCGTCGTGCCGCGCGTCGGCCGGCCGGACCCGCGGCCGCCTCAGGATCGCCAGCGAGGACGCGCCGATCAGCCACGGCGCGATCCGCTGGAACGTGCCCGACGGTGTCAGCAGCAGCAGACCCGCCCCCGCGCCGCCGCCCAGCACGGCCGCGAGCGCGAGCTCCCGGACGCGCGGCGCCTGGCCTCGCAGCTCGGGCCGCGAGCCGAGCGCGGAGCCGAGGCTGACGAACACGAGCGCGACGGTGTTCGTGACGTTCGCGGCCACCGGGCCGAGGCCGACCGCAAGCAGCGCGGGGTAGCTCGCCAGCGACGCCAGGCCCGCGATGCTCCCGGCGAGGCCGGCCACCAGCCCGGCGCACACCAGCAGCAGCAGCTCGACGCCGGACACGGACGTGGAGTGTCGCAGCGCCCGATCGCTTGCCGACGCCGGGAAACGGGCGTACGCTCGCAAGGCCATGAAGCTCCGGCGCCCGCGCAAGCAGAGCCCGCCGCCCACCGTCTACGTCGGCGACCACACCCACAAGCTCAGCCGGATCTCCGCGCTGCCGCACGACGAGGACGAGCGGCCCCGGCGCGAGGACCAGGACTACGCGAAGAACCTCTTCACGGATCCGCCCGTCCCGCTCCCGCGCTTCCTGACCGGCGCGAAGAAGCCGCGCCGCCGGACCTGACTAGCCCGGCCAGATCACCGGCGCCGCTTCGCCGTCGCCGCCCTCCGGCTTCGGGCCGCCGACGGCGACGATCTCGAGCCCTTCGGGCCCGGCCGCGAAGGCGCGGACGACGTCGGGCGAGACACGGACGAGGTCCCACTGGCGCAGCTCGCTGACCTCGCCGTCGAGCAGGACCTCGCCGGAGCCGCGTACCACGAGGTAGGCCTCCTCCTGCTCGCGGTGCTTGTGGCCCATCTCGCTGCGGACGTTCGGGGCGTAGCGGAAGAGGCTGACGCCGATGTCGGTGGCGCCCATGGGGCCACGGCCGAAGCGGCCCTCGAGGCCTTCGACCCGGCCGTCCACGGAGTCCTTGACCTCGAGCAGGTTCACGTGCGTGTGTCGGGACATGACCCTTGTTCTAGCGAAGCCGCGGGAACAGCGGATGATCCAGCGCGTCGCCGTGGGCGAGCACGCCCTCGAGCTCGGGGAACGGCGGGCTCGTCGGATGCGGGCGCAGGGCGAAGCGCACGTCGTCGCCGACGAGCCGGACCGAGAACGCGCGGCGGCGGTTGCGCGAACCCGCGGCGGCGTGCAGCGTCAGCATGTTGAACGCCACGGCGTCGCCCGGCTCGAGCGCCCAGCCCAGGATCGGGTGCGCGCCGCGGTCGGCCTCGACGTCGGGCACATCCTCGAACGTGCCGTCCTCGAAGACGAGCGCTCGATCGTCGAAGAAGCTGCGCGGCATGTACCACGTGCGCGTCGCGTGGGACGCGGCGACGAACTCGAGCGTGCTCTCGCGCGGCACCGGGTCGAGCGGGATCCAGAACGAGACGCTGTCGAACCCGTCGACGTTGTAGAAGGGCTGGTCCTGGTGCCAGGGCGTGCGGATCGTCGTGCCCGGTTCCTTGACGAGGAGGTGGTCGTGGTGCAGGCGGACCGTCTCGGAGCCCATCAGCCGCGCGGCGACCTCGCCCAGCCGCGAGCCACGGATGACCTCCTCGTAGGCTGGGATCCGCGTCCAGTTGCGAAAGTCCTCGAAGAAGCGGCCGGAGCCCGCGTCCCCGCCGCCCTCGATCGCCCGCTCGCTCGGCTCGGCCAGGTTCTGCTCGACGCCCTCGCGCAGCCGCGCGACCTCCGCGACTGCGAGCAGCCCGCGGACGACGCAGGCGCCGTCGCGCTGGAACCGCGTCGCGAGATCGTCGTCCATCGGCTCACCCTAGACCGCGAGCTTGAGGCAGTCGTCGTTCACAGGGCGCCTCCGAGCTCGCGGCCGAGCCAGGCGACGAGCACGCCCAGGACGAGGCTTCCGAGCAGGTTCGCGAGCCCGAGGCGCAGCTGCCCGTCCTCGCCGAGGCGGTGGCTCTCGAGCATCCAGGTGCTGAAGGTGGTGAACGACCCGAGCAGGCCGGTCGCCGCGAAGCGGTACGCATCGCCGCCGACGGCGGCGCCGACGAGAACGCCGAGGACGAACGCGCCGCTGAGGTTCACGACCAGCGTCCCCCACGGGAAGCTCGCCGCGCGGCGGCTGACCGCGCCGTCGAGCAGGAAGCGACCCGTCGCGCCCACGCCTCCGAGCAACCCGATGAAGAGCGTGACCGTGAGCGTCATCCGACGAGCCGCCCGCGCCGCACGAGGTTCGTGGCGGCCGCGATCGCGAGAAGACCGCCGGCGATGCTCGCCGCGGCATAGCCGAACGCGAGGCCGACCTCGGTGCGGTCGAGCATCCGGAGCAGCTCGACCTGCATCGTCGAGAACGTCGTGAGCGCGCCGCAGAAGCCGGTGCCGAGCAGCGGCCGGCGGTAGGCCGACAGCGGCAGGCGCTCCTGCAGGCGCGTCGTGAAGTAGCCCAGCGCGAAGGCGCCGGCGAGATTGACGATGAACGTGGCCCACGGCCAGCCGTGACCGGCGGTGAGCGCCTCGGCGACGCCCGCGCGCATGACCGCCCCGACGAACCCGCCGCCGAAGATCGCCGCGAGCTCACGGCGGTCGAGGCTCACGCGCCCACCGCCTCCTTCTTCCGTCCCGCGGCAAGCGCCGACCCGGCGACCACGAGGACGAGGCCGGCGAGCGAGGCGACGGTCAGCGGCTCGTCGAGCAGGACGGCGCCATAGAAGACCGCGAAGGCCGGCACGAAGTACAACGCGATCGCGGCCCGCGCGGCGCCCGCGCTCGTCAGCACCGTGTAGTAGATGAACCAGCCGAGGCCGCCCGAGATCGCCCCGAGCGCGATCGCGGCCAGCACCGGGCCCGCCCGCGGCGCCTCGCTCGGCAGCGCGGCGAGCGCGAACGGTGCGAGCACGACGCTGCCCGCGATCATCGCCGCCGTCAGGACGCCCAGGGGGACCATCCCCGGCACGCTGTGCTTCGCGAGGAAGCCGCCGGCGGCGTAGCCGAGGCCGGCGAGCAGGAGCATCAGCGCTCCGAGCGTCGTGTCCAGCGAGCCCTCGAGCTGCACGCCGAGCAGGAGCCCGACGCCGACGATGCCGACCCCGATGCCCACGAGGTTCCAGCCGCGCGAGCGCTCGTCGCGGTCGAACCGGACGGCGAGCAGCGCGGTCCACAGCGGCGTGGAGGCCACGAGGATGCCCGCGAGCCCGGAATCGACGTGCCGCTGGCCGTAGCCGATCAGGAGGAACGGGCCGGCGAGCTGGACGACCGCGAGCACGAGGATGGGGCGGAGCCGGCGCGTGGCGCCCGCCAGCGCGCCGCGTGCGAGCGCGATCGGGAGCAGCACGAGCCCGCCGATGCCGGTGCGGAAGAGCGAGACGACGGGCACCGAAAGGTCACGGATCGCGATCGCCGTCAGCAGGAACGACGCCCCCCACACCGCGCCGAGGATCACGAGCAGAGCCCACGAACGCCGATCCACGGTCAGTTCCAGGGCAGCGCGGAGCGCGCGCTCCAGTACTCCCCGCTGTCCTCCTCGAGCGCGGCCAGCCCGTCCAGGATGTCCTCACTGAGCCGCAGCTCCGCCGCGCCGAGGTTGCTCGCGAGCGCCTCGCGCGTCGCCGCGCCGCTGAGGACGACATCGACGAACGGCTGTGCGAGCACGGCCGCGAGCGCGACGGCGTCCACCGTCGCCCCGACCGCGTTCGCCGCGCGCTCGAGGGTGGGGTTGCGCACGCGCGGGGTGAGCCGGCCGTTGGCGAGCGCCTCCTTGACGAGCACCTCCAGGCCCGCGTCCTGGGCGCGCCGCAGCGCCTCGCCGGCCGCGCGCTCGTGCAGGTTCCACGTCGCCTGGACCGTGTCGAAGCACCCGAGCGCCACGGCGCGGTCGATCGTCTCGGGCTGCGACGTCCCGCTCACCGAGACGCCGATCGCGACCCCGGTCGCGCGCAGGTCCCGCAGCTCCTCCAGCACCGCGGCGTTCTCGAGGACGCCGCTGTCGGGCGTCGCCGAGTGGATCTGGTAGAGCGCGAGCCGGTCGCCGAGGAGCGCGCGCGTCTCCTCGAGCTGCCGGCGCAGGGTGTCGAGGTCGTGGTGCTTCACCTCGGGCGGGTCGGCGTCGACCTCCCAGTCCGCGGTGTAGACGTAGCCCCACTTCGACCCCACGACCACGTCGGCGGGGCGGCGGTCGTCCAGCCACGCGCCCAGGAACGCCTCGGCCCTGCCGTACGAGCGCGCCGCGTCGAGATACCGGACACCGCCCGCGTAGGCCGCATCGAGGACGTCGAAGCTGCGGGCCTGCAGCGCCGCGACCGACCGGTCCTCCCCCAGGTCCTCGCCATGCCCGAAGTTGAGATAGCCGGGCCGGCCGAGCGACGCCAGGCCCAGGCCGATCCGCCGCGGCCCACGCTCGCCCGCGTGCGCCGGTAGCACCGTTCGCGACTCCATGGCACGCATTCAACCGCGCGGCTGAGCCGCTCGCGCTGCGGGTAAAGGTCCCGCATGGCGGAGAGAGAACCACAGCTGCAGAAGTCCCTGAAGTCGCGGCACATGACGATGATCTCGCTCGGCGGGGTCATCGGCGCCGGCCTGTTCGTGGGCTCGAGCGCGGTGATCAAGACGACCGGCCCGGCGGCGGTGCTCTCCTACCTCCTCGCCGGCTTCCTGATCGTGCTCGTGATGCGGATGCTCGGCGAGATGGCGGTGGCCAACCCGCAGGTCGGCTCGTTCGCCGAGTACGCGCGCCGGTCGCTCGGCGGCTGGGCGGGCTTCAGCGTCGGCTGGCTGTACTGGTACTTCTGGGCGATCGTCCTCGCCATCGAGGCGGTGGCCGGAGCGGAGATCCTGCAGCGCTGGATCGATGCGCCCGTGTGGCTGATGGCCGTGCTGCTGATGGCGCTGCTGACCGGGATCAACCTGACGTCGGTGAAGTCCTTCGGCGAATTCGAGTTCTGGTTCGCGGGCATCAAGGTCGTCGCGATCGTCGCGTTCATTCTCGTCGCCGCCGGCTTCCTGTTCGGCATCGGCAGCGGCGACTCGCCCGGCCTCTCCAACCTCACGAGCCACGAGGGCTTCGCGCCCGCCGGCATCATCACCGTCCTGTCCGGGGTGGTGATCGTCATCTTCGCCTTCGTGGGCGCGGAGATCGTGACGATCGCGGCCGCGGAGTCCGGCGAGCCCGAGCAGGCCGTCACGAGGGCGGTCAACCAGGTCGTCGCGCGGATCCTGACCTTCTACGTCGCCGCGATCTTCCTGATCGTCTGCATCCTGCCCTGGAACGAGGCGAAGCCGGGTGCGTCGCCGTTCATCGCGTCGCTCGAGAAGATCGGGATCCCGGGAGCGGCCGACGTCATGAACGCGATCGTGGTCACGGCCGTCCTCTCGTGCCTGAACTCGGGCATGTACACGGGCTCGCGCATGCTGTTCGCCCTCGCGCGCCGCGGCGACGCGCCGAAGAGCCTGCTCGAGGTGAACGGGCGCGGCGTGCCCGTGAAGGCGATCCTGCTCACCTCCTCGATCGGGTTCGCGTCGACCGCCATCGCGTACATCTCGCCCGACAAGGTCTTCCTGTTCCTGGTCAACTCGTCCGGCGCGATCGCGCTCTTCGTCTACGTGCTGATCGCTCTGTCCGAGCTCAAGATGCGCCGCCGGCTCGAGCGCGAGGCGCCAGAGCGCCTGAAGGTGCGCATGTGGCTGTTCCCGTACCTGACCTACTTCGCGATCGCCGCCATGGTCGCGGTGATCGCGTCGATGGCGCTGGTCAAGGACGTGCGCTCGCAGCTCATCCCGAGCTTCATCTCGCTCGCGGTCGTGCTCGCCGCGTTCTGGTTCAAGACGCGCGCCGAACGGCAGACGTCGACCGTGACGGCCGGCGCCCGCTAGCTCCCTCGCGCGGATGGAGCGGGTCGCCCTCGTCACCGGCGCCGGGTCGGGCATCGGCCGCCACGTCGCCCGGGGACTGCTCGAGGCCGGCTACCGCGTCGTGCTCGCCGGGCGGCGGGCCGAGGCGCTGGAGGAGACGCGCGCGGGCGACACCGGCGCGACCGTCGTGCCCGCCGACGTCACCGACCCCGAGTCGGTGCGGGCGCTGTTCTCGCGGCTCGACCGCCTCGACGTCCTGTTCAACAACGCCGGGACGTTCGGCCCTTCGAAGCCGATCGAGGACCTCGCCGTGGAGGACTGGCAGGCCGTGGTCGACACGAACCTGACCGGCGCGTTCCTGTGCGCGCGGGAGGCGGTCCGGGTGATGAAGGCACAGGACCCGCGCGGCGGGCGGATCATCAACAACGGCTCGATCTCCGCCCACGTCCCGCGCCCGAACGCCGTCGCCTACACGGCCACCAAGCACGCCATCACCGGCCTCACCAAGGCGATCTCGCTCGAGGGCCGCGCGCACGACATCGCCTGCGGGCAGATCGACGTCGGCAACGCCGCCACCGAGATGACCGCGGCGATGGAGCGCGGGGTCCTGCAGGCCGACGGCTCCGTCGCCCCCGAGCCGACGATGGACGTCGCCCACACCGCCGCGGCCGTCGTCTACATGGCCGGGCTGCCGCTCGACGCCAACGTCGAGTTCCTCACGATCATGGCGACCAAGATGCCGTTCATCGGGCGGGGCTAGCCAACAGGCGTCGCAGCGTGTCAAGCGCGTCGGCCGGGCGCTCGGCCATGTGCTCGAACGCCCACGTCGCCGCTCTGAGCTCGGCCAGCGTCGCCTCCCGCCGCTCGACGCAGAAGCGCGCCAGCCAGCGCAGCGCAGCGCGCTCGTAGCGGTGCGGCTCGGCCTCGCGGATCGCGACGCAGACCGCGAGCGCGTCGCCGAGGTCGACCTGTGGCAGCTCGGCCGCGGTCGAGCGGATGATCGCGAGGTTCCCTGTCTTGAGCGCGCGCTGGAAGCGGCTGTACGACGATCCTTGACTTGTCACGAACGTATGTTCGCATGAACGTCGAGGCTCCGCGAGCTGATTCATGCCAAGCGTGTGCCGAAGGTGCCAACATGCACACCAGGCAGGAATCCACCGAAAGGAGATCAGGAATATGGCTCTGCAAATCGGCGACACGGCGCCCGACTTCGAGGCTGAGACGACGGAGGGCAAGATCAGCTTCCACGACTGGATCGGCGACTCGTGGGCGGTGCTGTTCTCCCACCCGCGCGACTTCACGCCCGTCTGCACCACCGAGCTCGGCTACATGGCCAAGATCAACCCCGACTTCAAACGCCGCAACGTCAAGGTCATCGGGCTCTCCGTCGACAACCTCGACAACCACGAAACGTGGGCGAAGGACATCGAGGAGACCCAGGGCACCGCCCCGAACTTCCCGATCATCGGCGACTCGGACTTCAACGTCTCAAAGCTCTACGGCATGCTGCCCGCCGACGTCGAGGGCGAGGCCACCGAGCGCACCCCCGCCCAGAACCAGACGGTCCGCAACGTCTTCGTCATCGGGCCCGACAAGAAGGTCAAGCTGATCCTCGTCTACCCGATGACGACCGGCCGCAACTTCGACGAGGTGCTGCGGGTCATCGACTCGCTGCAGCTGACCGCCAACCACAAGGTCGCCACGCCCGCGCAATGGGAGCAGGGCGGCGACGTCATCATCGCCGGCTCGGTCTCCGACGAAGCCGCCAAGGAGACCTACCCCGACGGCTGGGACTCCCCCAAGCCCTACATCCGGATCGTGCCGCAGCCGAGCTGAGCACGGCCTGGAAGGCGCCCGCGAATCCGTGTGATCCGCGGGCGCCCCTGGCGCGAACAGAGTCTTTAAAGACCCCGTACTGATACGGGGTTGCAATAAGACCGCCCGCCGCGCTAGCGTGCGCCGCGAGCCAGGAGGAGTTGCAATGCCCGACCTGTCCCGCTGGGCCCGTATCAGGCAGGCGCTGACGCCGCAGGAGTGGCGCCGCGCGATCGCGCTCGCCGCCGCCGTGCTCGGTCTTCACGTCGTCGGCTTCTTCCTCCTGCTCGTGCTCGTCGTCCCGCAGGACTTCCAGCTCGGTCACGGCGCCGTGTTCGGCCTCGGGCTCGGCATCACGGCGTACACGCTGGGTCTGCGCCACGCCTTCGACGCCGACCACATCGCCGCGATCGACAACACCACGCGCAAGCTGATGGCCGACGGACAGCGCCCGCTCAGCGTCGGCTTCTTCTTCTCGCTCGGCCACTCGACGATCGTGTTCCTGCTCGCGTTCCTGTTCTCGATCGGCGTCCGCGGCCTCAGCGGCTCGGTCGAGGACGACGGCTCGGCGCTGCACACGGCGACCGGCGTCATCGGCCCCGGCGTCTCCGGCGCGTTCCTGTTCGTGATCGGGATCCTCAACCTGCTGATCCTCGTCAACATCGTGAAGGTCTTCCGGCGCATGCGGACCGGCGACTACGACGAGCAGGCGCTCGACCACGAGCTCAACGCGCGCGGGTTCATGACCCGCTTCTACGGCCGGGCGACGCGAGCGGTCAAGAAGCCGTGGCAGATGTATCCGCTCGGCGTCCTCTTCGGGCTCGGGTTCGACACCGCGAGCGAGGTCGCGCTGCTGTTCCTCGCCGCCGGCGCCGCAGGCGCGGGCCTCCCGTTCTACGCGATCCTCTGCCTGCCGATCCTGTTCGCCGCCGGCATGTCGCTGCTCGACACGATCGACGGCGCGTTCATGAACTTCGCGTACGGCTGGGCGTTCTCCCAGCCGGTCCGCAAGATCTACTACAACATCACCATCACCGGATTGTCGGTCGCGGTCGCGCTGATCGTCGGCTCGATCGAGCTGGCCTCCGTGCTCGCCGACCGCTTCAGCCTCCACGGTGGGATATGGGACTTCGCCTCCACCCTCGATCTCAATCTCGTCGGCTACTTCATCGTCGCGCTGTTCGTGCTCACGTGGGTCATGGCGGCCGCGATCTGGCGCTACGGGCGCGTCGAGGAACGCTGGTCCGCGCACCTTCGCCGGCCCTGATGCGATGACGGTCGCGCCCCGGCATCCCCCACTCCCGGTGGGTGATCTCGAGGACGCCGCCCGCGTGGTCCGCGAGGCCGGCGGCCGTCTCACCGCGCCGCGCCGGGCCGTGCTCGAAGCGCTCTTCGCCGCCGAGGGCCCGGTGACCGCGGAGCAGATCGCGGACGGCCTCGGCGGCCGCCTCCCGACCACCGAGGCGGTCTCCGTCTATCGCAACCTCGACTGGCTCGAGGAGATCGGCGTCGTCCGCCACGTCCACCTCGGGCACGGCGCCGGCCTCTACCAGCTCGCCGGCGCCGCCGAGCACGCCTACCTCGTGTGCGAGCGCTGCGCGGGCGTCACGCGGCTCGACGCGGCGCGGTTGCGCCGCGTCCGCGCCGAGATCGAGAAGGCCTCAGGGTTCCACGCGCACTTCGACCACTTCCCCATCCACGGCCTCTGCCCCGCCTGCGCCGCCGGCGCCTGAGCGCGTCATGCCCGGCGCGCGGCGGCGATCAGGCTGACGCCGGGGAACTCCAGGCCGGCCGGCGTTCGGTAGGCGCTGGTCGCCTCGTGCAGGTGGGTGCGGAGTGCCTGCTTGGCCGGTTCGGGCAGGGACGTCAGGACCTTCGCGAGCGGACCGGCAAGGGCGGAGGTCCTCACCCACCACTCCTCGAACGACCCCGCTCTGAGCGGCACGGAGAGCTCGCTCACGGTCACGTCCGCCAGCCCGGCGGCGGAGAGCAGCCCGGCGAGCCTGTCGGAGTCGCCGAGCGAGAACGGGCCCGGGATGCCCGGGGGAGGGACTGGGCGCCCGAGCTGGGCGCTGACGGCGTCGAACACCAAGCCGAGCCAGGGATTGCGCTCGCGTGGCCCCCAGACCGCGAGCGCGACCCGACCGCCGGGTCGCAGCACCCGCCGGATCTCAGAGGCGGCGCGAGCCGGGTCGGTCGCGAACATGAGGCCCTCGCGGCAGAGGACGACGTCGTAGGCGTCAGCAGGCTGTTCGATGCGCTCGAGGTCGAGCACGCACGTGCTGACGTTCGTCAACCCGGCGGCGTCGGCGCGTGCCGAGGCGATCGCCGTCATCTCGGCGGCCACGTCGGAGAGGACGACTCGGCCGCCCGGAGCGACTCGGGCCGCAGCCGCGAGGCCCAATCCGCCCGGCCCGCACGCCAGCTCGAGCACGCGATCGCCCGCCGCGGGCGTCGCCAGCCCGAGCATCGTCTCCGCGACCTCGGCGCCGCGCGTGTCCGCGTACGCGGCGTGCTCCGACCACGCGGGAGCCACGGCCGCCCACATGCCGTGGAGGTGTGCCCGGAGCTCATCACCCTGCGGCCCCGGTCGCCCGTCCGTTCGCTCGACGACGCTGCCGGCTTCCACTGCGAACCTCCTTGGCACGCTTGCGTTGGTTACTCGCGGCGAGTGTTGACTACTCGTAGCGAGTATTGAAGTGAGGGCTAGAATATTGAAATGGCTGAGCCTGTCAAGGGCAAGCGCCGCTACGACTCGCCTCGCCGGCGCGCGCAGGCCGCAGCGACACGCCACGACATCCTCGAGGCGGCCCAGCGACTCCTGGAGCGACGGGGCTACGCGGCGACCACGATGGAGGCGATCGCAGCCGAGGCCGGGGTCGCGCTCAAGACCGTGTACCTGGGCTTCGAAACCAAGAGCGGACTGCTGCGCGCGCTCTGGAACCACCTCCTGCGCGGCGGCCGCGACGACGTTCCCGTGGCTCAGCAGCAGTGGTACCGCCAGGTCGTCGAGGAGCCGGACCCCGAGCGCCAGTTGCGCCTGGACGCGCGCAACTCACGCGTGGTCAAGCTCCGCATCGCCGCGCTGCTCGAGGTGATCCGCAGCGCCGCCCCGATCGACCCCGACATCGCAGCGCTCTGGCATCGCATCCAGACCGAGTTCCACGCCAACCAGCGCGTGATCGTCGAGAGGCTGAACGACAAGAACGCGCTCAGCCCCACGCTCGACGTCGATCGCGCGACCGACATCCTCTGGACGATCAACCACCCCAACCTGTGGCAACTGCTCGTCGACGAGCGCGGCTGGACGCCCGAGCAGTACGAGCAATGGTGCGCCGACCTCGCCTGCTCCCAGCTGTTGAAGAGCGCGCGCCGCTAGGAGTACGGCGCGTAGCGGTGATGCAGCATGAGGTCGTTGCCGTCGGGGTCGGTGAAGAGCGCCATGTGGCCCACGCCGGTGTCGTCATGGGTGGCTTGGTCGTCCGGCCGCAGGCCGAGCGTCTCGACGTAGAAGGCACGCGAGCGGTCGGCGTCCTGGGACGGGATGCCGATGAAGTCGAGCTTGCTGACCATTGTGCCTCCGTTCGATGCCACAGGGCAAGACGCCGATGATCGCAAGCGGGGCTAGCATCGGCGCATGACCCTCAGCTTCGGCGTCACCGTCCTGCCCGACCCGCCGTACCAGCGCATGATCGAGCTGATCGCGCTCGCCGAGCAGCAGGGCTTCGAGTACGGCTGGACCTACGACTCGCACGTGCTGTGGCAGGAGTCGATGCCCACGCTCGCGCTGGCCGCGGCGGCGACCGAGCGGATCAAGCTCGGCCACATGGTCACGAACCCGGGCACGCGCGATCCCACCGTGGTGGCGAGCGCCTACGCGACCCTGCAGGACATCTCCGAGGGCCGGATGATCATGGGGATCGGGCGCGGTGACTCGGCTCGCCGCTACATCAACCAGAAGCCCGTGCCGGTCGCCCGCTTCGAGGAGTCGCTGCGAATGATCAAGCCGT
>JAXDGC010000233.1:0-6208 GCA_034665245.1 Solirubrobacteraceae bacterium
CGGCTGAGACGCGCCCCACGGCGGCATCCACCTCGACGACCTCCGACCGGCCCAGGAACGCCTCGCGCGGCGGCACGACGACCTCGTTGACGAGCGCGCCGGAGGCCCGTCCCTGCGCCTCGGCGTCGCCGGGGCGCTCGATCCGGCGCACCGTGGTCGCGAAGTCGAGCGCGAAGGAGTCCAGCGCCTCCTCCGGCTGGTGCAGGCCGAGGACGACCACCATCGACGCGTGGGTGGCGAGCTCGACGTGGATGTCGTAGGCCGAGCGCAGGGCGGCCGCGACCTCGTAGCCGCTGCAGCCGGTCGCGCGCACGTCGATGACGAGCCGCAGCGGGTCCCAGCCGGCCACGCCGGGGTGTCCCACGAGCTCCTCGCCGACGACGCGACAGCTGGTCGCGTCGATCGCCTCGCGGGCGCGCATCGACGCGGCGATCGTGCGCGACAGCAGCGACTGGCCGTGGATGACGAGCTGCCGGCGCGCCGCGTCGAGCGAGGCCATCAGGAGCGAGGACGGCGACGTGCTGCGCACGAGCCGGATCGTGCGCGCCACCGCGTCGGCGTCGATGCGCCCGGTCGCGGCGACGTGAAGCATCGCCGACTGCGTGAGCGAGCCGACGATCTTGTGCGTCGAGGTCAGCACGGCGTCGGCGCCCTGCTGGAGCGCGGAGGGCGGCAGGTCGGGGTGGAAGCCGAAGTGCGAGCCCCACGCCTGGTCGACGACGAGCGGGACGCCGGCGGCCGCGCAGACCGCGCTGCAGCCGGGGACATCGGCCGCCATCCCGTAGTAGGTCGGCGACACGATCCAGGCGGCGCGGGCATCCGGGGTCGCCGCGAGCGCGGCCTCGAGCGCCTCGGGCGTGACGCCGTTGGCCATGCCGAGCCCCTCCTCGTACTCCGGGGCGACGTAGCTCGGCCGTCCGCCGGAGAGCACGAGCCCGTCGATGACGGAGGCGTGCGAGTTGCGCTGCACGACCACCGGGGCGCCGAGGGGCGCGAGCGCGAGGCAGAGGGCGTGGTTGCCCTGGGTGGCGCCGTTGGTGAGGAACCACGAGCGCGCCGCCCCGTGGGCCTCGGCGGCGAGCTGCTCGGCGCGCTGGAACGGCGTCGGCTCCGCGCCGAGGTCGATGCCGTAGATGTCCTGCGGGACGTCGAGCATCAGCGCGTCCTCGCCGATCGCCGAGACCAGGCCGGGGTCGGCGCCCGCGCCCGCCTTGTGGCCGGGGACGTGGAAGCGGGTGGAGCCGCGGAAGCCGTAGGCGACGACGGCGTCGAGATAGGGCGCGGTCGGCTGGTCGCTCGGGACCACCTCGCCGGGCCCGATCGTGACCGGCGCGTAGGGGTCGTTGGAGATCGTCATCGCCTACGCGCTCTGGGCCTGCTGGAGCAGGTAGGCGCGGACGAAGCCGTCGAGGTCGCCGTCGAGCACGCGGTTGGCGTCGCCCATCTCCTCGTCGGTGCGGTGGTCCTTGACCATCGTGTACGGGTGCAGGACGTAGGAGCGGATCTGCGAGCCGAAGTTGACGTCCTGCGCCTCCCCGCGCTCCTTGGCGATCTCCTCCCGCCGCTTGCGCTCCTCGAGCTCGACGAGCTTGGAGCGCAGCATCGCCATCGCGGTCGCCTTGTTGGAGGACTGCGAGCGCTCGTTCTGGCACTGCACGACGATGCCGCTCGGCTTGTGGGTGATGCGGACCGCCGAGTCGGTCTTGTTGACGTGCTGGCCGCCCGCGCCCGAGGCGCGATAGGTGTCGATCTGAAGGTCCTCGTCGTCGATCTCGACCTCGCCGGCCTCCTCCACCACCGGCGCGACCTCGACGCCCGCGAACGACGTCTGGCGCCGGTGGGCGGCGTCGAACGGCGACAGCCGCACGAGCCGGTGGACGCCCTTCTCGGCGGCGTAGAGGCCGTAGGCGTTCTCGCCCCGCGCGCGGAACGTGGCGGACTTGATGCCGGCCTCCTCCCCGGGGCTGGCCTCGAGCAGCTCGACGGAGAACCCACGCCGCTCTGCCCAGCGCATCAGCATCCTCAGCACCATCTCGGCCCAGTCCTGGGCGTCCGTGCCGCCCGCGCCCGCGTTGACGGTCACGAGCGCGTCGCCCTGGTCGTAGGGGCCGGAGAACAGCCGCTCCTCCTCGAGCGCCGCGAGCCGGCGCTCGACGGAGCCGAACGCCTGCTCGACCTCGGCGGCGACGTCGGGGTCCTCCTCGGCGAGCTCGACGAGCCCTTCGAGGTCCTCGACGTCGCTCGCGAGCCCCTCATAGGTGGTCAGGCGGCGCGTCTGGCGCGCGTGCTCGGAGCCGACGCGGCCGGCGGCCTCCGGGTCGTCCCAGAAGCCCGGCTCGCCCATCTGGCGCTCGAGCGCGGCGATCTGATCCTTCAGCCCTGCCGGGTCAAAGGTAGTCCGAGAGCAGGGACAGCTGCTCGCGGATGGCGGCAAGGCGCTGCGGTGTGGGCTGTGAGGTGGCGGCGCCGGCCATGTGCTGTGGCTAGCGCCTCAGCACGCGACCTTGGTGGCGTCGTAGGTGCGGCCCGCGAAGGTGACCTTGTCCCCGTTGAACTGGACCGGGACGTCGGCCGTGCTCGGCGGTGGTGGATCGACGTCGGTGGACTGGTAGCCGGTGAGGACGTAGTGCAGCGTGGCGGTGCCCGACACGCCGTCGGGGTTGACCGCCGCCTGGGTGATGCTCCAGGTGCCCGTCGCATTCGTGTCGTACGCCGCGCCGCTGATCGCGATGCGGTTGCGCACGTAGTCGAACCTGCCGTTGCAGAAGTGGTAGCGCTCGTTGTCCGAGCTGCCCGAGGTCTGGGAGTACGTGAAGTACTGCAGCTGGGTGCCGGTCAGCGCCGCCGTCACCTTGTCGACGTCGCTCTGGGCAGGCGGGGCGGGCGGGGCGCCGCCGCCGGCCGGAGGCGCCGGCTGCCCGCCGCCGCTCGGCGCCCGGCGGCGCGGGACCTTTGCGCCCGGGCAGCGCTTCTTGAACTTCGCACGCGTCTCGCCGCGCTTGAACTTGCCGCACTTGCAGCGCTTCAGCCAGTGCTTGCGCGTCTCACCCTTGTGCTTCTTGCAGGCCTTGACCGTCTTGGCGGCAGTCGCCTGGCCGGCGGCTGACGCGGGTGAGGCGGGCGCGGCGGGCGCGAGCAGGAGGGCGCCGGTGAGGGTGAGCAGCACCGCGACGAGCGGCACGCGGCGAGCAGGCGACGTGAGCATGCCGGCCATTCTCTCCGCTTCACGCGCGGAGGGACCACCCGGTGGACCAGTATTCGAGCCGCGCCCCGTCAGGCCGGGAGCGAGACCTCGACCGGGATGCCGTTGAGCACGGCGTTCCCGCTCAGCGCGTCGACCACCAGCTCGTCCGAGAGGACGTTGGAGTTCGTCCCGGCATGCGCGGCGGCCACCGCCATCGCGCTGCCGCTCGCGTCGTGACCCCAGCCGTGCGGCATCGAGACCACGCCGGGCATCACCGCGTCGGTGACCTCGACGGGCACGGCGACCTCGCCCGAGCGGCCTGCGACCCGCGCGGGCGCGCCGTCCTCGAGGCCCAGCCGGGCGGCATCGTCGGGGTGGACGTGGAGCGTGCACGCCTCCTTGCCCTTCACCAGCACCTCGAGGTTGTGCATCCACGAGTTGTTCGAGCGCAGCTGCCGGCGGCCCACGAGCAGCATCCCGCCGTTGGCCCGGCGTGAGAGGGCGGTGCGCAGGCGCTCGACGTCGGCGACGATCGCGGGCGGCGCCAGCTCGACCTTGCCGCTGGGCGTGCGCAGCACCTCGGGCAGGCGCGGCTCGAGCGGCCCGAGGTCGATCCCGTGCGGAGCGGCCTCGAGCGCCGCGAGCGAGAGCGTGCCCTCGCGCTCGCCGAAGCCGTCGCCGTAGACGCCCAGCCGCAGCATCGCGTCGAGCAGCCGCTCCGGCCCGCGGCGCGGCTCGAGCTCGGCGAGCAGCGCCTCGGCGTCGCGGCCGGGCGCCTCGCGGCGGAGGATCTCGCCGGCGACCACGCGGTCGAAGGCGTCGACGTCGACGTCGGGGCCCTGGCCGGCGACGACTCCCGCCAGTCGCAGCAACGTCCGCCACTCGTCGTGCTGCCCCGGCTCGAGCGGCACCACGGCCGGCGAGTAGTTCGCCACGTTGCGGGCGGCCAGCTGGTAGAAGGCGAGGTCGTAGTGCGAGCGCTGCAGCGGCGAGGGCGGCGGCAGGATGACGTCGGCGTGACGCGTCGTCTCGTTGACGTAGAGGTCCAAGGCGACGTAGAAGTCGAGCGTCGCGAGCGCCTGCTCGAGCCGCTGTGAGTTCGGCGTCGAGCGCGCCGGGTTGCCCGCCAGCGTGATCAGCGCCCGCACCTGGCCCTCGCCGGGGGTCTCGATCTCCTCGGCGAGGCAGACCACGGGCAGCTCGCCGAAGCTCTCCGCGAGGCCGCGCACGCGCGACGTCCAGCGCCCGAGCGCGATCCCGCGGCCGCGGCCGGACTCGCCCTGGGTGTTGCGAGCACCCGCGGCGCCGCGCGGGAACATCGCTCCTCCCGGGCGGTCGAGGTTGCCCGTGATGACGTTGAGGACGTCCACGAGCCAGGAGGCGAGCGTCCCGAACTCCTGCGTGGTGGTGCCGATGCGGCCGTAGACCGCGGCGCGCTCGGCGCCCGCGAGCTCGCGCGCCATGCCGCGGATCTCCTCGGCGGCGATCCCCGTGACCGCGGCGGCGGCCTCGGGCGTGAAGGGGCGCGCAAGGCGCTCGACCTCCTCGAGCCCGTCGCACAGGTCCGCCAGGCGCCCGGGCCGCGCGAGCCCCTCCGCGAGGATCACATGGACGAGCGCGAACAGCAGGTGCGCATCCGTGCCGGGGCGGATGAAGTGGTGCGCGTCGGCGACCTCGGCCGTGCGCGAGCGCCGCGGGTCGACCACGACGACCCTGCCGCCGCGGGCCTGGATCGCGCGCAGGCGCCCGCGCATGTCCGGCGCCGTGAGGAGGCTGCCGTTCGACGCCAGCGGGTTGGCCCCGAGGATCAGCAGGTGGTCGGTGCGGTCGACGTCGGGGATCGCGATCGTCAGCGACCCGCCGAACATCAGCCCGGACGCGATCTCCTTCGGCCGCTGGTCGACCGTGCTGGCCGAGTAGACGTTGCGCGTGCCCAGCGCCTTGGTGAGGACGCGACCGTAGAGCAGCGCGGCCACGCCGTGGACGGCCGGGTTGCCGATGTAGATCGCCACCGCGTCACGGCCCCTGCCTCGGCCGGAGGCCTCGTCACCGCTTCGCTCGTCGGCGAGCAGCGGCGGCAGCCGCCGGTCGATGAGGGCGAAGGCCTCGTCCCAGCTCGCGGCGGCGAACGAGCCGTCGGCCTGGCGGAGCATCGGCGTCCGCAGGCGGTCGGGATCCTCGTGAAGCGCCTTGATCGCCACGCCCTTGGGGCAGATGAACCCGCGCGAGAAGACGTCGTCCGCATCCCCGCGGACCTTCACCAGCTCGTCGCCGTCGAGCGTCAGCTCCAGCCCGCAGGTCGCCTCGCAGAACGGGCAGGTGCGAAAGGCCGTGCGGGACACGGCGTCGGAGCCTACTGCCGCGGAGCTCCTACATGACTGATTCCACGACCCCGCGGAGTCGAACGTCAACGGCGCGCTGAGTAGGACGCGGGAGCGAGCCGCCGCGGGCCGACGATCCGCACCCGCTCCTACGCAGCCGCCGTTGGCGTTCGCCGGGCATCCACGATCCACGTTCGCGCCGCCGCGCGAGCCGTGGAATCAAAGATCTAGGCGCCGTGGCACTTCTTGAACTTCTTGCCCGACCCGCACCAGCACGGGTCGTTGCGACCGATCGCCTCGTTCTCGTCGACGCGGCGCTGCTGGACGACGGCGGGCTCGACGAAGCCCTCCTCGTCCTCGAGGCCGTAGGCGCTCGGCTGGTCGTCGGCCGTGCCGCCCGAGTAGGAGAACGACGCGCCTCCGCCCGTGGAGCTGCCGGCTGCGGGCGCGAGCGCCTCGCCGTGGCCGTTCTCACCCTCTACCTCGACTTCAACGTTATAGATCATCCGCGCGAAGTCCGACCAGATGGTGTTCATCAGATCCTGGAAGAGCGAGAAGCCCTCGTTCTTGTACGCCACGAGCGGGTCGATCTGGGCGAAGCCGCGGAGGTGGATGCCCTCGCGCAGGTAGTCCATGTCGTAGAGGTGCTCGCGCCAGCGCTGGTCGATCGTCTGCAGCAGCAGGTAGCGCTCGAGCGCGCGCA
>JAXDGC010000234.1:0-8973 GCA_034665245.1 Solirubrobacteraceae bacterium
GCATCGGCGCGCCGCACAACGTCGTCTTCGGCGGCTTCTCGGTCGAGTCGGTCAAGGAGCGCATGGAGGTCTCCGAGGCCAAGGCGCTGGTGACGGTCGACGGCGCGCGCCGCAAGGGCAAGACGGCGACGATCAAGGCCGACGTCGACGAGGTCATGGGCGACCTGAAGACGCTCGAGACGATCATCGTCGTCAAGCACGTCGACAACGACGCGCCGATGCAGGACGGGCGCGACCACTGGTATCACGAGCTGCTCGAGGCGGCCGACGACGAGTGCCCGGCCGAGGGCTTCGACGCCGAGCACCCGCTGTTCATCCTCTACTCGTCGGGCTCGACGGCGAAGCCCAAGGGCATCCTGCACACGACCGGCGGCTACCTCACGGGCGTCTCGTACACCCACAAGGTCGTCTTCGACCTCAAGCCCGAGGAGGACGTCTGGTGGTGCTCGGCCGACGTCGGCTGGGTCACCGGGCACTCCTACATCGTCTACGGGCCACTCGCCAACGGCGCCACCTCGGTGATGTACGAGGGACCGCCGGACTACCCCGACAAGGACGCCTGGTGGGACCTCTGCGAGCGCTACGGCGTGACGCTGTTCTACACGGCGCCGACCGCCATCCGCGCGTGCATGAAGTGGGGCAAGGAGTATCCGGAGAAGCACGACCTGTCCTCGCTGCGGCTGCTCGGCTCGGTCGGCGAGCCGATCAACCCGAAGGCGTGGCTCTGGTACCACGTCGTGATCGGCGGCGAGCGCTGCCCGATCGTCGACACCTGGTGGCAGACCGAGACCGGCCACATCATGATCTCGCCGCTACCGGGGATCACCGCCACGAAGCCGGGCTCGGCGACGCGACCGCTGCCGGGCATCGAGGCGCAGGTCGTCACCGAGAAGGACGGCGACGACGCCGGCACGGACCAGGGGCTGCTGACGCTGCGGCGCCCGTGGCCAGGCATGCTGCGCACGCTCTACGGGGACCACGACCGCTTCATCTCGACCTACTGGGAGAAGTTCGGGCCCGAGGTCTACTTCGTCGGCGACGCCGCGCGCAAGGACGAGGACGGCTACTACTGGGTCATCGGCCGCGTCGACGACGTGCTCAACGTCTCCGGCCACCGCATGTCGACCGCCGAGATCGAGTCGGCGATCGTCTCGCACGAGAAGGTGGCGGAGGCCGCGGTGATCGGCCAGCAGGACGAGGACTCGGGCCAGTCCGTGGCGGCCTTCGTCACGCTCTCGGGCACCCAGGAGGGCTCCGACGAGCTCGTCCAGGACATCCGCGACCACGTGGCCAAGCGCATCGGCAAGCTCGCGCGCCCCAAGCGCATCATCTGGGCCGACGACCTGCCCAAGACGCGATCGGGGAAGATCATGCGCCGGCTGCTCCGCGACATCGCCGAGGGCCGCGAGCTCGGCGACGTCACGACGCTGCGCGACCCCGACGTGATGCAGCAGCTCGAGGGCCGCATCAAGGAGCGCCAGGCCGAAGAGGACTGAGGATTGCGCAGGCGCAAAGCGGGATAGGAACCAGGGAGCGGAAAACACCCCCGACTGCAGGGAGAAGAGAGAGCATGGCCAAGACGGACCGCGACCTGTTCGAAACGCTGCGCGCACGCGGGCTGCGCAAGAGCGCGGCCAGCAACCTCGCCAGGGCCTTCGGCCGGGCCGACAGCAGCCCTCCGAGCAAGGGCGCGAAGCGCGCGGTGAGCGAGCTGCGCGACCTCGTCTCCGAGCTCGAGGATCGCGCGCGCGGGGGCCCGCGCAAGCGTCAGGCGGCGGCCAAGAAGGCGGCGGCGACGCGCAAGCGCAAGGCCAGCCAGCGCAGCGCCGCGGCCAAGAAGGCCGCGCGGACGCGCGCCCGCAGCTCGAAGTAGCCACCACCTCCGCGCTCGGCGGTCGGCACGGGTATACCTAGCCCATGTCGACCGCCAGCCAGTACTCCAGCTACGAGGAGGCCGTCGCCGCCCACGAGTGGCAGGTCCCCGAGCGCTACAACATCGCCGCCGACGTCTGCGACAAGCATCCCGCCGACAAGCTGGCGATGATCCACGAGGACGTCGAGGGCAACGTCCGCGAGGTGCAGTGGGGCGAGTTGCAGGAGCTCTCGAACCGCTTCGCCAACGTGCTGCGCGCGCACGGCGTGCAACAGGGCGACCGCGTGGCGATGCTGCTGCCGCCGACGCCCGAGACCGCCGCGGCGTTCTTCGGGACCTACAAGTCCGGCGCGATCCTGCTCTCGATGTCGGTCCTCTACGGCGACGACGGCATCCGCCACCGCGTGAAGGACTCGCAGCCGAAGGTGCTGCTGACCAACGCGGCCAAC
This sequence comes from Solirubrobacteraceae bacterium, assembly GCA_034665245.1. Classification (GTDB taxonomy): domain Bacteria; phylum Actinomycetota; class Thermoleophilia; order Solirubrobacterales; family Solirubrobacteraceae; genus DASQFQ01. Next base: position 2,323 of record JAXDGC010000234.1, read on the forward strand.
AAGGACCGCATCGACCCGTCGCTCGTCGAGCACGTGCTGCTGCTCGACGACGAGCTGCTGCAGAGCGGCGAGCCGGAGTTCGACGCGGTCGACACCGCCGCCGACGACCCCGCCCAGCTCTACTACTCCTCGGGCACCACGGGCCTGGCGAAGGGCATCATCCACGCGCACCGCTACCTGCTCGCGCACGAGGAGTTCATCTACTGCCACGACGTGCGCGACGGCGAGCGCTTCCACGGCATGGGGGAGTGGGCGTGGGCGGCCGGTATCGCGCCGCTGCTCGGGCCGTGGCGCTACGGCGCGGTGCAGCTCGTGCTCCAGCGCAAGGGCGGGTTCGACCCGAACAAGCAGCTCGACTTCCTCTCCCGACACGAGGCGTCGAACGTCTTCACGACGCCGACGGCGATGCGCTCGATGATGTCGATCGAGGATGCGGGCAAGACATATCCGCAGAAGTTCCGCATCGTCTGCTCGGCCGGTGAGCCGCTGAACCCGGAGGCGATCCGCTGGTTCCGCGAGCAGTACGGCCTGACCGTGCTCGACTACTACGGGCTGACCGAGTCCTATCCGCTCGTCGCGAACTACCCGTTCATGGACGTTCGCGAGGGCTCGATGGGCAAGCCGATGCCGGGCTGGGACGTGCAGATCCTCGACGAGGACGAGAAGCCGCTGCCGCAGGGCGAGCGCGGCGAGATCTGCCTGCGCGCCCGCTCCAACCCGCACTATCCGCTCGGGTACTGGAACAACCCGAAGGACTCCGAGGAGACGTTCGGCGGGGACTGGTTCCACACCAAGGACGCCGCCTCGCTCGACGAGGACGGCTACGTCTGGTACGAGGGCCGCGCCGACGACGTGATCATCGCCGCGGGCTACCGGATCGGCCCGTTCGAGGTCGAGTCCGCGCTGCTCGCGCACGCGTGCGTCGCCGAGGCGGCCGCGGTCGCCTCGCCCGACGAGCGCCGCGGCAACGTCGTCAAGGCGTTCATCGTGCTCGCGGCGGGCAAGGAGGGCTCGGACGAGCTGGTGGACGAGATCAAGGCCTTCGTCCGCGAGCGCCTGTCGGCCTACGCGTACCCGCGCAAGATCGAGTTCGTCGACGAGCTTCCCAAGACGCTGACCGGCAAGATCCGCCGGATCGAGCTGCGCCAGGCGGAGCTGGACGCGGCGAAGAAGGCCTCCGAGCCCGGCTAAGGCATCCCCGCCCCGAACTGAGTGTTCGGGGCCCGCAAGTCGCTCCATTCGCCCGATGTGCGGGGGCTCGGCGTAGCCCAATATCGAGTCATGCCGAATCCCGATCGAAGGGGCTCTCAGATGCAAACGCTCGACTCATCCGTCGCCGCCGCCCAGCTCGCCGACCGCCAGGCTGCCGCCGCTGCCTCGCGTGCCGCCCACGACTCCGCACCGGTCGCACCGCCGGCCCTCGCTTCCCGCGAGCCCCTGGTGCTGCGCCGCAGCGCGTCGTGGGATGCCGCCGCCCTCACGCGCCTCGCGCAGCTGGACGGCGCGCCCACCCCGACCGGCGCCATGCTCGTCGCCGAGCTCGGCGACGAGATCGTCGCCGCCGTCCCGTTCGAGGGCGGCCGCGCGATCGCCGACCCGTTCCGCCCCACCGCTGCGATCGTCGAGCTGCTGCACGCGCGCACCCGCCTGCTCGCCGGCGGCGCGCCCGCCGGGCGGCTGCAGCGCCTGCGCCCTCACCTGCGCATGCGCATCGCCGCCTAAGGGGTCCCGCTAAGGGATCCGCCAGACCTGATGACCAACGAGACCGAAGGAGCCACGCCATCCATTCCGACCTCCTCATCCACGTCGCCTCCGCCCGCGTCGCGCAGATCGGGCCCTCCCATGGATACTCAGAGGGTGGCGACACGCATGACCAGCAGCCGCTTGATCGGGCGCGTGGCGGAGCTCGCGGAGCTCGAAGCCGCGCTCCGCGACGCGGCGGATGGGCGACCGTCGCTCGCCTTCGTCGCGGGTGAGTCCGGCGTCGGCAAGTCCCGCATGCTGGCCGAGTTCGCGCGCCGGACGCGGGACGAGGGCGCGCGCGTCGCGATCGGCGAGTGCGTCGAGCTCGGCGAGGAGGAGCTCCCCTACGCGCCGATCGTGAGCGTCCTGCGCTCGCTCGCGCGCGAGGGCGATGCCGTCCTCGACACGCTGCCCCCGGGCGTCCGCGCCGAGCTCGCGACGCTGCTCCCGGAGCTCGGGAGCGCCGCCTGGCCCGCGGCCTCCGATCCCGAGCCGTCGCGCGGCACCGAGACGCCGCTCGGCCAGCCGCGCCTGTTCGAGGCGCTGCTCACGCTGCTCGACCACCTCGGGCGCGAGCAGCCCTTCGCGCTCGTGCTCGAGGACATCCACTGGGCCGACCGCTCGACCCGCTCCTTCCTCGTCTTCCTCGGGCGCAGCCTGTGGACGGAGCGCGTCCTCGTCATCGCGACCTACCGCTCCGACGAGCTGCACCGCCGCCACCCTCTGCGCCCCCTGCTCGCCGAGCTCGAGCGCGACACCGGCTCGCGCCGGATCGAGCTGACTCGCCTGTCGCGCGACGAGCTCGCCGACCTGCTCGCCGACATCCTCGGCGCGCCGCCCGACGCCGAGCTCGTCGAGCGGCTGTACGCGCGCAGCGAGGGCAACCCGCTCTTCACCGAGGAGCTGCTGGCGGCGCGGCTCGACGGCCGCGGCGGCCTGCCGAGGACCCTGCGCGACGCGCTGATGGTGCGGATCGAGCGACTCAGCGAGCCGGCCCAGGAGGTGCTGCGGCTGCTCTCGGCCGCGCGGATCCTGTCGCACGACGTGCTCGCCGACGCGAGCGGCCTGGGCGGCGCCGAGCTGCGCACCGTCGTGCGCGAGGCCGCCGAGTCCAACGTGATCGTCGCCGACGCCCGTGGCCGCTACCAGTTCCGCCACGCGCTGCTGCGCGAGGTCGTCCACGACGACCTCCTGCCGGGCGAGCACGCCGAGCTGCACCTGGCGCTGGCGCGCGCGCTCGAGGCCCAGGCCGCGGAGACCGGCGAGGACGCGCTCATCACGGCCGGCATCGCCCACCACTACCTGTCGGCCGGCTGCCAGCGCGAGGCGCTCATCGCGTCGGTGCGCGCCGCCGACGCCGCGGAGCGCGTGCACGCCCACGGCGAGGCCGGCGCGCTGCTCGAGCGCGCGCTGGACCTGTGGTCGCGCGTGCCCGACGCGATGGCGCAGGTCGGGTGCGAGCGCGTCGAGCTGGTGCGGCGCGCGAGCCGGGCGCTCATCAACGACGGCGCCCACGGCCGGGCCGAGGCGCTGCTGCGCCAGGCGCTCGGCGAGGTGGACGAGGAGCACGAGCCGCGGGTGGCCGCCGACCTGCTCGAGCTGCTCTCGCGCGCGCAGTGGTCGCTCGGCCGCTCCGAGGACGCGCGCGCGTCCATCGGGCGGGCCGTCGCCCTGCTGCCGGAGGACGACGGCAGCCCCGAGCGCGCGCGGATCCTCGCGCGGCAGGCCAAGATCGCGATGCTCCAGGGCCGCTTCAGCGAGGTGCTGCCGTTCGCGCGCGCGGCGCTCGACGCGGCGATCAAGGCGGGCACCGTCGGCCCGCGCGCCGACGCGCTCAATGCCATGGGGCTGGCGGCGATGATGCTCGGCGACATCGAGGAGGGGAAGGCCAGCCTGCGCGAGGCGATCGCGATCTCGCCGCTCGGCTTCGAGCGGACGAGCGCGTGGGCCAACCTGGCGGACGCGCTGCACCTGGCCGGCCTCCCGCAGGAGGCGCTCGCCGCCGCGGAGCAGGGCCTGGCCGACACCACCGGGTCGGGTCGGGGCAGCGACTGGCTGACGCTGGCGCTCGTCGACATCCGCTGGGACCTCGGCGACTGGGCCGTCGCGCGGCGGGACCTGCCGCCGCCGGACCGCCGCCACGTCGGCGTGACGTTCGCGTGGGTCGAGGTGCTGCGGACCACGATCGCCCTCGCGGACGCCGATCACGAGCTCGCGCGCGCGTCGCTGGGCCGCATCGCCGAGCTCGTCGCGAGCTCGCGCGAGCCGCAGTTCATCGGCCAGTACGGCTCGCTGCTCGGCGAGCTCGAGCGCCGGTCCGGTGACCTCGTCGCCGCGCGCGCTGCGGTCGACGACGCGCTCGACGCGATCGAGTTCTGCTCCGAGGACCTACCGCGGATCGCGCGGCTGGCGGAGACCGGCGCCGCCATCGAGGCCGATGCCGCCCAGCGCGCCCGCGACCTCGGCGACGCCGGCGCGGAGCGCGACGCGCTGACCCGGCTCGAGGGCTTCATCGCCAGGGCCGAGGCCTGCGCCGGCGACGTCCGGCCCGTCGAGACGGCGCGCCTCGCCACAACCGTCGCGCACCAGGCGCGTGCCCAGGGCAACGCCGATCCCGCGCTCGACGCGGCCGCGGCCGACGCCTGGCGCGCCGTCTCCCGCCCCTACCCGGTCGCGCTGGAGCAGCTGCGCCGCGCCGAGGCGCTGGTGGCGCGCGGCGAGCGGGAGGCGGCCGCCGCCCAGCTCGTGGAGGTGCTCGCCGCCGCGAGCGAGCTCGGCGCGCCGTGGCTGCAGGCCGAGTCCGAGGGTCTGGCCGGCCGCGCACGGCTGGCCCTGCCGACGCTCGCCGGAGCGCCGGCCCCGGAGGAGGGCAACGGCGCCGCCGATCCGTTCGGCCTCACGCCGCGCGAGCGCCAGGTCATCGCGCTCGTCGCCAACGGCGCGACGAACCGCGAGATCGGCGCGGCGCTCTACATGGCGGAGAAGACCGCGAGCGTGCACGTCTCGCGGTTCCTCGCCAAGCTCGACGTCCGCAGCCGCACGGAGGCCGCCGCCGTCGCGCATCGCCTCGGCCTAGGCTGACGGTTATGACGACTCCCCAGCAACCCATCGGCTCCGGCTTCGGTGCGCGCAGCACCGCGGCGGAGGTCCTCGAGGGCATCGATCTCACCGACCGGCTCGCGATCGTCACCGGCGGCTACTCGGGCCTCGGGCTCGAGACGGTGCGCGCGCTCAGCGGCGCGGGCGCGGCCGTGATCGTCCCCGCCCGGCGTCGCGCCCACGCCGGGGAGGTGCTCGCCGGGATCGAGCGAGTGCAGGTTGACGAGCTCGACCTCGGCGACCTCGACAGCGTCCGCGGCTTCGCGCGGCGCGTGCTCGAGCGCGGCCGCAGCGTCGACATCCTCATCAACAACGCCGCGATCATGGCGTGTCCCGAGACCCGCGTGGGCCCGGGCTGGGAGGCGCAGTTCGCGACCAACCACCTCGGCCACTTCATGCTCGCGAACATGCTGTGGCCGCTGCTGGCAGCCAAGAGGGGCGCGCGCGTCGTCGCGCTGTCCTCGACCGGGCACAAGCTCTCGCCGATCCGCTTCGACGACCTGCAGTGGGAGAACGGCTACGAGAAGTGGCCGGCGTATGGCCAGGCGAAGACGGCCAACAGCCTGTTCGCGGTCCAGTTCGACGCGCTCGGCCAGGACGCGGGCGTGCGCGCCTTCGCGGCCCACCCCGGCGGGATCATGACCCCGCTGCAGCGCCACCTCTCGCGCGAGGAGATGATGGCGTCGGGTTGGATCGACGAAGAGGGCAACGTCGACGAGCGCTTCAAGACGCCCGAGCAGGGCGCCTCGACCTCGACGTGGGCCGCCACCTCGCCGGCCCTCGACGGAATGGGCGGGGTCTACTGCGAGAACTGCGACATCGCGAAGCCGACGGTGCCCGGCTCCCCGACCGCCCGCACCGAGGGCGTCGACGCGCACGCGATCGACAGGGACGACGCGGCGCGCCTGTGGGCCGTCTCGGCGGAGCTCACCGGCGTCGACGCGTTCGCGACGATCTAGAGCCGCCAGGGCGGCGTGCCGAGCGCGGCGGCCTCCGGGAAGGTCTCGATCGCACGGTCGACGGTGTGGAGCCACTCGAAGGTGAGGCCCTTGCAGTGGTTGCGCTCGACGCCGGCGCCGGCCATGCGCGCGATGCCGCGCTCGTGCTCGAGCGCGCTGTTCGTGAACGTCGCGTCCTCCGGCACGACGGCCCGGAAGCCGAGATCGACCAGGCCGATGGCGGACTGCGCGACGCAGACGTCGGTCTCGAAGCCGACGAGCACGATCGTGCGCCGGCCGGTCGCGCGGATCGCGGCGACCGCCTCCTCGCAGGCCGTCAGCCCGAAGGTGGCCTTCTCCACCGTCGGCGTCCGGGGCGGCACGCGCTCGAGGATCCGCGGGTCCGTGTGGCCGTTGCGCTCCGGTCCCTCCTCGACGACGACCGCCGGGATGTCGAGCAGCGAGGCGAGGCCCGCCATCCACGTGATGCGGGTGACGGCGTCGGCCGCCCGCTTGGCGTCGTCCTCGCTCAGCGCGTCGTACGCGAAGAACCCCGGCTGGGCGTCGACGACCACGAGCAGGCTGTCCTCCCGGCGTACCAGCGGCACGTGACCCGGGTCCGCTAGCCCGCGGTGCCGAGCGCCCGGCGCTCCGTGCGCATCTCGGAGAGGATGCGCTCGAGGCGGGGCTCGGTGCTCGTGTCCACGTGCGTCATCGCCGCGGCGACCGCGGGATGGACGCCGGCGATCTGCGCGTGCATCTCGTGCGCGACGGCGCGGTAGCTCGGGTGGCCCTCGCGGCCCGAGCGCAGCTCGATCGTGTGCATCGCCTCGCGCGCGTTCATGTCGAGGATGTAGCGGATGCGGAAGCC